>JBBQJN010000094.1:0-12416 GCA_038325945.1 Burkholderiales bacterium
TGACGCGCTCCATGCCGTAGGTGAACTCCCAGTGGCCGGTCATCACATCAACGCCCAGCAGCTTGCAGGCGTCGACCATGTCCTGGGCATTGGTCCACAGCGCGGTGGCGCTGCCCTGCCAGGTGTCGCCGCCGTCAAGCAGCAGCGCGCCGGGGCGGCTCGCCTTCAGGCTCTTCACCAGCGTGGCCAGGTGGGCAAAACCGCCCACCTTGCCGTAGCGCCGTGCCGCCTGTTCAAAGTCAAGGTAGGTAAAGGCATGGGCCTGGGCCGTGCCCGGGCGCAGCCCGGTCTTCTTCAGCAGATGCTCGCCCACCAGATGCGGCAGCTGGCCGCGCATGCCGGCTAGCCCCAGGTTGACGCTGGGCTCGCGGAAGTGGATGGGCTTGAGCTGGGCGTGGCAATCCGTCATGTGCAGCAGCGACACATTGCCAAAGGGCTTGATGTCGTAGAGGCCGGCCTGCGCCGTGGCGGCATCGACCTGGGCATGGCGCCCGAGTGCCATGCCGGCCACCGAGGCCGCACCCAGCACCTGAAGAAAATCGCGTTTGCTCAAGCTCATGGTTCAGCTCCGTAAGGTGTTCAAGGGATTAAAAAGCCCGCCGAGGCGGGCTGATCGCTGTCGCAAGCGGCTTATTCGTTGACCGGCGACTTGGGGTCGAGCAGCAGCGCCATCACATGGCGCAGCTGGGTCTCGTCCAGCAGCTTGGCGTGGCCGAAACGCGGCATGTTCGAGCAGGCGGCGTAGGCCTTGCTGTTCCACAGCTTGCCCCAGGTGTACTGCACGATCACCGCGCTGGCCGGGTCGGTAACGTCCTTGACACCACGCAACTTGCCGTAGTTGTAGAGGCTGGGGCCAATGGTGCCGAAGCTCACTTCCGCCGGTCCGATCTGGTGGCAGTTGTAGCACTGCGCGCCGTTCGCCTTGGTGTCGGTGCTGCTGTCGGTCCAGGTCATGCCGCGGCCGTTTTGCGCCAGTTTCTCGCCTTCGCGCCAGTCGCCGATGTACTGGCCGCCGGTGGGCCACTTGATCGAGGCCAAGGCTTGGGCCTCAACCTGCTTGGCCAGCGCTTCGGGCGGATCCTTGTCGGAGGAGCAGGCTTTCTGGCCCAGGTCCTGCTCGATGCGGTCGATCTTGGCGATGCCTTGATCGCGGAAACCGGCCTTGATCATCGCCAGCGCCTGCATGTCGATCTCGGCCTGCGAGGGCTTGTTGGCGCAGCCGGCCACCAACAGCAGGGCGGCGGCGGCCGAAGCACCGATGAGGATGTGTCGAATAGTCATGTCTTGGGCTCTCCTCAACTCAGCGCTTGATCGACGGAGCGATCGATTCGGCACCCTGGGCGTTGACGCCCATGTACACACCCAGCGCCACCGTCAGGTCGGAGCCGAACTCGGGATACGGGAAACGCTGCTGTCGGTAGCAATCATTCAGGCGCAGCTGCATGCTCCACATCTGGCCGTTGCTGACGCGGTAGGCCGGCCAGGCGGCGAAACCGATGCCGTCGCCGGGGTTCTTGGTCAGGTTGGGCAGGTCTTGCAGGCGGATGCGCTTGCCGTCCTCGGCGTGGCAAGCGGCGCAAGAGAAATCCATCGGCCCGCCGCGGAAGAAGAACGCGGCCTTGCCCAGATCGTAAAAGCGACGCTCTTCGGCATGGCCCTGCGGCAGCGCCATGCGCATGCCACGCGACTGGCCAGCGATGTAGGTGGCCATTGCCGTGATGTTGGCCATCTCGCCACGGCCAAACGGCGTCTTCACCAGCTCGTCGGCGTTGAAGCCCTGAATGGTCGACATGCAGCTGACCAGCCGTGACTCAACGTCCTGCACCTTGTTGGTATCGGCAAAGTAGCGCGGCATCGTCACAAAGACGCCCTTGACCACGCCCGGGCCCTGGCCCAGGTCGCAGGTCAGCAGCGTGGCCTTCTTGGGGCCGCGGGCAGTCTTCCAGAGCTCTTCGCCCTTGGCCTCGAACAGCTCGGCGGGGTTGCCGTCCTCGAGCATCTTGCGGTATTCGGCAATGCCTTCGGCGGTGGACTTCTGAGCTTGCGCGGGCATCGTGGCGATGGCCGCGCACAGGCTCAGCGTGGTCAGCGCGAGGGGGTGCAGTCGTCTAGTCATGTGTCTCCTTTTTTTAGTGGTCCGGGCACGGCTTTGGCGGGGGATCAGCTCACGGTGGCTTCGTCGGTGCGTTTGTCGCCCTTGTTATCGATCCAGCTGACAGCGACCTTGTCGCCGGCCTTGCCGCCCTTGATGGTGAACTGCAGGAACGGGTTCTTGGCGATCGCCGGGCCCCATTGGCCGCTCATCACCTGCTTGCCGTTGAGCGAAGCGCTCACTTCCTGGATGAACCAGGCGGGGATCACCTTGCCGGCTGAATCCTTGCGTTGGCCGGTTTCCATCTCGTGGCTCATCAGCACGCGCACGGTGACTTTGTCGCCTGCGGCCTGGGCGCGGATGCGCATCGGGTCTGCCATGGTCTTACTCCTTCAATGGGTTGGGATGACGTTGGAAACTGCTGCGGGCTTAACCGCCGCAACCGCCCAGCGTGACCTTGATTTCTTTTTGCGCGTAGAACACCTTGCCGTCGCTCATGATGGCCACGGCCAGCACGTTGGACGATTGGCCCATCTTGACGCGGGTGGAGAACGACGGCTCAACCGCATCGGTGACGTCGAACAGCGCGCACATCAGGCTGGGGTTTTTCTCGACCAGTATCAGCAACTGCTTGACGCCCGGCAGCGTGGTGGCACAGGCCACCGGCACAACAGCGCCGTTTTCGGCGATGTCGGGGCCGGTCAGTGAGACGTCCTTGCTGAGCACCGGCGCCGAGGCGCCCAGCGCCTTCATCAAATCGGGCAGGGTCTTGGCGTCGAACGCGGCGGCGTTGAACGCCGCTAGGGCGGCCTGCGGCAGCAGGCCCAGACCGGCAAGCAGGCCGGCGATACCGGCACTGCGCTTGAGCAACTCTCGACGGGATGGCATGGTGAAGGTCTCCTTCTGGTGAACGAATTCAAATGGATTTAAATGGATTTGTCAGCATTTTCAATCAAGTCGGCAGCCTGCGCGTCACTTGCGTGCGCCGCCAGCCAGCCAGCGGCCTAGCGCGCCGGCATCATCATCACTCAGCGACTGCGGCGGCATGGGGATCTGCCCCCACACGCCACTGCCGCCCGACTTGATTCGTGCCGACAGATAGGCGGCGGCATCGGCGCGAGCGCCGTGCTTGTTGGCGATGTCCTTGAAGCTCGGGCCCAGCAGCTTGCTGTCGATCGCATGGCAGGCCACACAGCTGTGCTTGCGCAGCAGCGCCTGGGCAGCGGCCGCTTCGCCGGCAGGCGGCTTGGGCGCGGCGGGCGTTGCCAGGATCACCGGTGCTGGCGTGGGCACTGGCGTGTTCGCAACGGCCGCGCCAACCATGGCGGCGGGTGCGGCCGGCGCCGCCGGACGCGTGGTATCGACGCCATGCTGGGCGCCAACGGCGCGGTTCTGCTCGGCCAGGTTGCCATGGTTGTTGCGGGCATGCTCGGGCAGCAACGAAGCCACCTGGGTCTCGACCTCACAGTTGCGCATGCAAGCCACCGCCTTGGCATCGGCTGCCGTGGCCGGGCCCAGCGTCTTGCCCGGCCACATCGCATGGCGGGTGGTCATGCCGTTGCGGTTAGGCATGCGCGCCTGGGCCTGGGCGATGGTCTGGTCAGACAGCACAAAGCTCTCCGGCAGCACCTCGGCCAGGTTGAGCATGAAGGCGGTGACGGCATAGACCTCGTCATGCGTCAGTGACTTGGGCGCGTTCCAGGGCATGGCGCGGTTGATGTAGTCCCACAGCGTCGATACGGTGGCCAGCTTCATCAGCGTGGTGCGGCTGGGGAAGCCCACGTCGCGCAGCCTCGCCACGTTGCCGCTCTTGACGTCGTCCGCCGTGGTGCCACCGATGACCGGCGAGAAGACCTCGTTGGACTCGCCGAAGATGCCGTGGCAAGAGGCGCACTTGGCCTCCCACACCACCTGGCCTTGAGCCACCGAGCCCTGGCCCTTGGGCAGGCCCTTGAAGTCGGGGCGCACGTCAATGTCCCAGGCCGCCAGTTCCTTGGCGGTGGCCGGCCGGCCGAGGCCGGGCAGCACGGTTTGCGCAGCGGCGGCCGCAGCGCCCAGCGCCAGTGCGGTGGCCAATAAAACCTTACGAGAGCTGGACATTCTTCACCTCCCCGCTCTGCTGCACCAACCAGGACTGCACCGCATTGTTGTGGTAGATCGATCGCGTGCCACGCACCGCGCGCAGCTGGCGATAGCTGGGCTGCACATAACCCGTTTCATCCGTGGCGCGGCTCTGCACGATGGCGGGCTTGCCGTCCCAGACCCAGTCGAGGTTAAAGCGCGTCAGGCATTTGCTCAGCACCGGCGTCTGTAGCCGGGCCGGCCGCCAGTTGCGGCCACCATCCACCGACACATCCACCTTGCTGACCTTGCCGCGGCCGCTCCAGGCCATACCGCTGATGTTGTAGAAACCCTTGTCGAGCAGCACCTGGCCGCCCGACGGTGTGGTGACCACGCTCTTGCACTCCTGGGTGCTGCTGTACTGGCGATGTTGGCCATCGGGCATCAGGTCCATGTAGTGGATGGCCTCGTCCTTGGTCGCCCAGGGCTGGTCGCCTACTTCAATGCGCCGCAGGTACTTGACCCAGCTCACGCCCTGCACGCCCGGCACCACCAGGCGCAGCGGGTAGCCGTTCTCGGGCCGCAGCATCTCGCCGTTCTGGCCATAGGCCACCAGCACTTCGCCGCTTTCCACCAGTTCCATCGGGATGGTGCGGGTCATCGACGAGCCGTCAGCGCCCTCAGCCAGCACAAAGCGGGCGCGCTTGGTGTCGACGCCGCATTGGTCGAGCAGCAGCTTGAGCGGCACGCCGGTGAACTCGCTGCAACTGAGCATGCCGTGGCTGTACTGCACGGTGGGCACCGCCACGTTGCCCCATTCCATGCCCGTATTGGCGCCGCACTCGATGAAGTGAAAGCGCGACACGCTGGGCATGCGCATCAGCTCGTCCATGGTGAAGACCTTGGGCGTCTTCATCAGCGTCGGGTCGCTGCCGTTGAGCATCAGCCGGTGCTTGCTGGGATCAACATCCCACCAGCCCTGGTGGTGGCGCTCAAAGTGAAGGCCGCTGGGCGTGATGATGCCAAACAGCGACTGCAACGGCGCAAACGACACCGAGGACTGCGCCGTTTGCGTCAAACCGGGGCTGGGCCGGCGCTGCACATTGACTTCGTACTGCGAGGGCTTGCCATAGCCGTCGCTGGCCACCGGCAGGCCCAGCCCGGTGCTGTGCGCCGGCAGGTTCAGGATGTTGGTGTCGCCGCCGGTATGCGGCACCGGGTTGACTTGGGCGCGCGCCAGCGGCACGGCCGCCACGGCGGCGGCACCGGCGGTAGCGGTGGCCAAGGCACGGCGGATGAAATCACGCCGGCCGGCCTTGGCCTGCTGGAAGACGGTGCGCACACCTTCTGCCGAGACGAAGTTCTCCGGCGCCTTGATCAAGCGTCCGGGGCGGTCATCAATTCCTGTCACAGGCTCTCCCAAGCAATGTTCATAAAAGACCGGGGCGGGCGTCGCCGGTGATCGGTTCGCGCGCCAGCAGCGCTGCCTGTTCGTCACGCACCGCCTGGCACAACAGCGCCACGCGCTCGCCGCTGATGCGGTAAAAAACCTGCGCGCCCTCACGGCGGCGAGCCAGCACGCCGCAGCGGTACAGCGTGCTCAGATGCTGCGACAAGTTGGGCTGGCTGGCCGGCACCCGCTCCAGCAACTGGCTGACATTCATCTCACCGTCCACCAGGGCGCAGACGATCTTCAACCGCACCGGCGCCGACAACAGGCCGAACAACTCGGCTGCCATCGAGAACACCTGGTCGCTATCGTCGGGCGGAGCATCAAGTTTCACCGTATGTATGACTATTTAGATATAAGCACTAACCGATATTAAGCCGCCAACGCCGCTCTGTGGTTCGGTATAAACCCTAGGGGGTACCCTAGAATCGCGCCTGAAGCGTCGCGCTGCTGCCGCGCTCGCACTTGTTCACGCCCGCTACTGCGCCGTCATCCCATGCCAACTGCCCATCCCGCCCTCAAGTACCTGCAACCTGGGTGGTACGCCGCCGTGATGGGCCTGAGCGGGCTCTCGCTGGCCTGGCATCGCGCGGCGCCGCTGATGGGTGAGCCCGCCGGCCGCATCGCCTGGGGCGTCGGCCTGCTGGCGGCGCTGGTGTTCGGCTTGCTGGCGCTGGCCACGCTGCTGCGCGGCTGGCGCCATGCCGAGGCCTGGGCCGAAGACTGCCGCCACCCGGTGCGCCACACCTTCATCGCCACGCTGCCGGTGTCGGTAATCCTGCTGGCCACGCTGGCGGTGGTACTGCACGGGCCCAGCATCGCCGCGCTGTGGCTGTGGCGCGCGGGCGCGTTGGCGCAACTGGGCGTCACTTTGTGGGTGTTGGCGCGCTGGTGGCGCGGCAATGGCCCGGGCGGGCTGCAATGGGCCAGCGCCACGCCGGCGCTGTTGGTGCCCATCGTCGGCAACGTGCTGGTGCCGCTGGCCGGCGTGCCGCTGGGCCAGGCCGAGTGGTCGGCGGCGCAGTTCGGCATCGGCCTGCTGTTCTGGCCGGTGGTGATGGCGCTGGTCGTCGTGCGCGTCGCGCTGCAGGGCCTGTGGCCCGAGCGGCTGCTGCCGTCGGCCTACATCGTCATTGCGCCGCCGGCGGTTATCGGCACATCGGCGCTGCAACTCGGCGCGCCAGTGCTGGTGGTCTGGGCGCTGTGGGGCATGGCTTTGTTCTCGCTGCTGTGGGTGGCCACGCTGACGCGTCGTATCGCCGCCCTGCCCTTCGGTCTGCCGCACTGGGGCATGGGCTTTCCATTGGCGGCACTGGCGGCACTGACACTGCGCCTGGCCACCCCCGGCAGCCTGCTGGCCGTGCTGGGCCCGGTACTGCTGGCGCTGAGCACGCTGGTGATCCTGGCCCTGATCGCCGGCACGCTGCGTGGCCTGCGTGACGGCAGCCTGCTGGCGCCGGAGCCGATGGCCAGCATCATGCCGGCGCCTGCGGGCGCAGAGCGCGATGTCAAGCCCTGAACCCTCGCTGGCCGCAGTGGCCGGCCGGCATGGCGCGGCGGCCCGGCGTCAGCTCGCCGGGCGACGGACCAGACCCAGCAGCAACCGCAGCGCCCCAAAGGCGATCAGCAGCCCAGCCACCACCGCGCCGACGCCCAACCATTGCAGCGAGGTCGGCAACTCGCCCAGCACCGGGATCGCCAGCGCCGAGGCCGCGCCCGGCACCAGTGCGCCGAAGAAGGCGGCGCGTGCCGAGCCCAGCAGCGCCACCGCGCGGCTGAAGGCCAGCACCGCCACCAGTCCGGCGCCCAGGCCCTGGGCCAGCAACTGCAAGGCCAGCATGCCGGGGCCGGCCTGGGCCAGGCGGCTGAAATCGGCCAGCACCAGGTAGGCCGGCGCAAACATCAGGAAAGCCAGCACCACCACCACCGCCGTGACACGCAACGGGTCGACCTGCCAGCGCCGCGACAGCGCGCCAAACAGGCCCCAGCAGCAGCCCGCCAGCGCGAACATCAGGTCACCCAGCAGTGTCAGCCGGCCCTCGCCATGCAGCAGGCTATCGCCGCCCATGGCCAGCAGGCCCAGCACCACCACAGCGGCGCCAAGCGCCGTCTCGCGCGTCAACCGCTGCTGCGCCAGCCAGGCCGACAAGCCCACCCCGGCCAGCATCTGGCAGGCCGGCGCAATCACCGCGCCATGGGCCAGCGGCGCCAGCGTGAAGCCGGTCATGAACAGCAGGCTGAAGCCTGGCCCGGCCAGCAGCGTCAGCAGCAGGCCGCGCCGCCAGCCGATGCCGGCCAGATCACGCCAGCCCCAGCGCCACAGCAGCGGCGCCATCAACAGCGCGCCGGGCGCAAAGCGCAGCAGCGTCAAGTCACCAGGGCTGAGGCCGGCCTTCACCCCCAGCCGCGCCAGCACCGAATAGCTGGCCCAGATGGCCGCCGCCAGCAGGCCCCAGGCCAGGCCCTGGGCCATCGGTGAGGGGGTCGGCAGCGCGGCGCGGGCAGGCGTTGGAGGCATCCCCTCAGACTAGCAGTGCGGCTGCCAACGCGCCGCTACCATGGCGACTGTCCGCCACGCTGGAGCCCGCCCATGATCCGCCGCCGCACCCTGCTCTCGACCTCGCTCGGCCTGCCACTGGCTGGCGGCTTGCTGCCCGGCCTGGCCGAAGCAGCCAAGAAAGACACGCTGGTGCTGGCGATGACGCTGGAGCCGCCCGGCCTGGACCCCACGGCCGGCGCCGCCGCCGCCATCGGCGAAGTGGTGCACTACAACGTGCTGGAGACGCTGACCAAGATCAGGCCCGATTCCGGCATCGGCCCGCTGCTGGCGCAGTGCTGGACGGTGACGCCCGACAACAAGACCTGGGCCTTCAAGCTGCGCCAGGGCGTGAAGTTCCACAACGGCGAGCCGTTCAATGCCGCCACGGTGAAGTTCAGCTTCGAGCGCGCAGCCGCCCCCGACGGCGCCAACAAGGACAAGGCGGTGTTTGCCAACATCGTCAACATCAGCGCCACCGACGAGTTGACGGTGGTCATCACGCTGAAGAACACCAACCCCGACTTCCTGTTCCAGATCGGCCAGGCCACGGCGGTGATCGTCGAGCCCAAGAGCGCGGCCGGCAACAACACCCAGCCGGTGGGCACCGGGCCGTTCAAGCTTGACAGCTGGGCCAAGGGCAACAACCTGGTGCTGGCGCGCTGGGACGGCTACCGCGATGTCAAGGCGATCGCGCTGCGCCGCGTCAGCATCCGCTTCATCAGCGACGCCGCAGCCCAGGTGGCGTCGCTGCTGGCCGGTGATGTCGATCTGTTCCCGCGGGTCTCGGCGGCGCAGAACCTGGCGCAGTTCCGTGCCGACAAGCGTTTCCAGGTGCTGGTGGGCGGCTCGCGCGCCAAGACCATCGTCGCCATCAACAACAAGAAGAAGCCGCTTGACGATGTGCGGGTGCGCCGCGCCATCGCCATGGCGATCGACCGCAAGCAGGTGGTCGACGGCGTGGCCAACGGCTTTGGCACGCCGATCGGCAGCTTTTACGTGCCTGGCGCGCCGGGCTATGTCGATCTCACCGGCGTCAACGCCTACGACCCCGACCGCGCCAAGGCCTTGCTCAAAGAAGCCGGCATCACCACGCCGCTGGAGCTGAGCCTGAAGCTGCCGCCGCCGCCCTATGCACGCCAGGGCGGCGAGGTGATCGCCGCGATGCTGGCCAAGGTGGGCATCATCGCCAAGCAGGAGAACGTGGAATGGGCGCAGTGGTTGTCGGGCGTCTACGGCCAGAAGGCCTATGACCTGACCATCATCAGCCATGTCGAGCCGCTGGACATGGGCAACTTTGCCCGCCCCGGGTATTACTGGAACTATGAGAGCGCCAAGTTCAACGCGCTGTGGGCTCAGGTCAACGCCACCGCCGACATGCCGCAACGCCTGAAACTGCTGGCCGACGCGCAGCGCCTGGTGGCCGACGACGCCGTGGCCGCTTACCTCTACCAGCCCACCTGGATCACGGTGGCCAGCGCGCGGCTCAAGGGCGTGGCGCGCGACATGCCGATCTTCGCCAATGACTTGTCGGCATTGAGCTGGTCCTGAACCGGTCCGCCGTGGTGATCCACACGCTCGACCCCTTCGGCAATGCGCTGAGCCTGCAGCACGCGGCCAGCGCGCAGGTGCTGACTGACTTCGCCGAGGGCATGCTCGGCTACGAGCCACGCGTGTTGGCCGTGCTGGGCGCGGCCGAGCACGACCCCAGCCTGATCGTGCAGACCTGCGCAGCGATGCTGTGGATGTTCAGCGAGTCGCCGGTCGGACCGCCCAAGGCCGCTGCGCACCTGGCGCTGGCGCGGCGCACCGCGCTGCCGGCCAGCGCGCGCGAGCAGCTGCTGGCACAGGCCGTAGCGCATTGGGTGGCGGGCGACATCACCGCCGCGCGGCAGGTGCATGAGCAGCTGGCAGCAGACCATCCACGTGACCTGGTGGCGATCAAACTCGGTCAGTACCACGCCTTCAACCTGGGCGACTCGCCGGCCCTGCTGCGGCTGGCGCTGCGCTGCGCTGCGGCGGCGCCTGAGGTGGCCGCGGTGCACGGCATGCTGGCCTTCGGCTGGGAGCAGTGTCACCGGCTGGACGAAGCCGAAGCCGCCGCCCGCCGCGCACTGGGGATGCACCCGGCCGAGCCCTGGGCCCAGCATGCAATGGCCCATGTGATGCTGACCGACGGCCGGCTGGCCGAGGGTGCAGCCTTTATGCAGCGCGCCAGCAGCGGCTGGGCCGCACTGAGCTCGTTCATGCGCTGCCACAACTGGTGGCATCTGGCGCTGTTCCAGATCGAACTCGGCGACGAGGCCGCAGCGCTGGCGCTCTATGACCAGCAGGTCTGGGGTGTCGACAAGAGCTACTCGCAGGATCAGGTGGGCGCGGTCTCGCTGCTGGCCCGGCTTGAACTTGCCGGCCTCAACGTCGGCGCGCGCTGGCAGGAACTGGCCGACCACCTGGCAACGCGTCTGCAAGACCAGGTGCAGCCCTTTCTCGATCTGCAATATCTCTACGGCCTGGCCCGCGCCGACCGACCCGGGGCGCAAGCGCTGCTGCGCAACATCGAGGCCTTCGCGCCGCAGGCGCCGCAAGCCACGCGCGCGGCCTGGACCGAGGTGGCGGTGCCCGCCGCGCGCGGCCTGCTGGCCCATGCCCGCGGGCAATGGGCCGAGGCCGCGGCCGCGCTGGGCCAGTCGCTGCCACGGCTGACCGCGATTGGCGGCAGCCATGCTCAGCGTGAGCTGTTTGAGCAACTGCATGTCGATGCGCTGCAGCGCGCCGGCCAGCTGGCCGCGGTGCAGAACCAATTGCAGCCACGCGCCAACGCGCAGCCGCAATCACAGCGGCTGCGGCGTCGGCTGCAAGTGGTGAACATGGGCCTGGGGCTGCCGCCAGCGCACTGAAGTGCCGCCGGCCAGGCAGGGACTGGGCGTCGTAGATGTCGTGTTTGGCACGGCAATACCGCTTTGACTGCCCGAGTCAAGGCAGCGGATTCAGTCCCAGTTCTATTAAGAACGCGTTGTGCTTTTGCTTGGCCGCCGCAATGGCCTTCTCAATCTCGACCAATTCAGCGTGCGTCGCTGCCAAGTCAATCTCTGCCTCATCCACCGCCGTGCTGATGTAGCGCGAGATGTTCAGGTTGAAATCGTTTTTCACGATCTCGGCCATCGCCACCCGCCGCGCATAGCGCGGCGCTTCCTGGCGGAACTGGTAGGTCTCGATGATCTTGGCGATGTGCGCTTCGGTCAGCTGGTTCTGGCGCTTGCCTTTGATGAAGTGCTCGGCCGCGTTGATGAACAGCACGTCGTCCGGCTTCTTGCACTTCTTCAGCACCAGGATGCAGACCGGAATGCCGGTGGAATAAAACAGGTTGGCCGGCAGGCCGATGACCGTGTCGATGTGGCCATCTTTCAGCCGCTTGGTGCGGATGCGTTCTTCGGCGCCACCCCGGAACAGCACACCGTGGGGCAGGATGATGGCCATCACGCCTTCGTCCTTCAAAAAATGAAAGCCGTGCAGCAAAAAGGCAAAGTCGGCTGCCGACTTGGGGGCCAGGCCATGGTTCTTGAAGCGCACGTCGTCGGCCAGCGCATCCGTCGGGTCCCAGCGGTAGCTGAACGGCGGGTTGGCCACGGTGGCGTCGAACAGGGGCTTCTTGGCCGGGTTCAGCTCGCGCAGCATCTCCCAATCATTGGTCAGCGTGTCGCCGTGGAAGATCTCGAACTCGGTGTCCTTCACCCCGTGCAGCAGCATGTTCATGCGCGCCAGGTTGTAGGTGGTGATGTTCTTCTCTTGGCCGTAAATCTTGCCGATGACGCCGCCTGCTAATTGCATGCGCTTGCGAACATTCAGCAGCAACGAACCTGAGCCGCAGGCAAAGTCCATCACGCTGTCCAGGCGCTGCTTGGGGCCGGTTTTGGGCTCTTGGCTGTCGAGCGTGACGATGGTGGACAAGATGTCGGAGATTTGCTGCGGCGTGTAGAACTCACCCGCCTTCTTGCCCGAGCCCGCCGCAAACTGGCCGATCAGGTATTCGTACGCATCGCCCAGCGCATCAATGTCGGTTGAAAAAGTCGCCAGCCCTTCGGCGATCTTCTGGATGACGGCGCAGAGCTTGGCATTGCGCTCGGTGTAGTTCTTGCCTAGGAGCCTGTCGGGCTTGGGGCGTCGATAGCGAGAATCGGCCCCAGCGAGGGCAGTTCTTGCCGGATTTGCAGCCCCATAGCCCAGCTATGGGGCAAAAAGACGGTGAGAAATGGCCCGCTGCGGTCGATTCGCAGCCG
>JBBQJN010000095.1:0-12402 GCA_038325945.1 Burkholderiales bacterium
AATCGGCCTACATCCGCAAATCGGCCTACATCCGCAAACGGCCAGCCAAGCCCTTGGCCTGACGCCCGATTTCAGGCGCGGTTAAACCTGGATTCCGCAGTTGACCGCTTGAAACCGCTGGCCACACCGCATGAACGCTCAATTTTGTACTCACGACCCCCTACACCATTTGGGTGAGCGCGCTACACACCCGATTGAGCTGCGCTACGGCACGCCAGCGGCGTTGCTCCTCCTCGCGGGCAAGAGCCCGCAGCGTCGTCGCGCCTTGCTGGCGCACCGCATCGCAGCCCACTCGGGCGTGTCCAACTGCGGAATCTAGGTTAAAGCCTGATTCGATGGCGCGATCACTCACCGCCGTGCCGTCAGGCTGCCAGCAGCCCCGAGAACAGCGGATCGGCCTTGGACCGCGGCCGGTAGCCACCGACGCGCCGGGCGATCTCGGCGATGTGCTCGGGCGTGGTGCCGCAGCAGCCGCCGACGATGTTGACAAAGCCGGCCTGGGCAAACTCGGCCAGCATGCGGCCGGTGACCTCGGGTGTCTCGTCAAAGCCGGTCTCGGCCATCGGGTTGGGCAGGCCGGCGTTGGGGTAGCAGCTGATGAAGGTATCGCCCGCCACCTTGGCAAGCTCTTCGATGTAGGGCCGCATCACCGCCGCGCCCAGCGCGCAGTTCAGGCCGACGGCCAGCGGCCGCGCGTGGCGCACGCTGTGCCAGAAGGCCGGCACCGTCTGCCCTGACAGGATGCGGCCCGAGGCGTCCGTCACCGTGCCGCTGATGATCACCGGCAAGCGCTCACCGGTGGCTTCCATCAGCTCATCGAGCGCGAAGATCGCCGCCTTGGCATTGAGCGTGTCGAAGATGGTTTCGACCAGGAACAGATCACAGCCGCCCTCAAGCAAGCCTTCGGCCTGCTCGTAGTAGGCGGCACGCAATTCATCGAAGCTGGTATTACGCGCGCCGGGGTCATTGACATCGGGGCTGATGCTGGCGGTACGCGGCGTCGGGCCCAATGCGCCGGCCACAAAACGCGGGTGATCGGGTGTGCTCACTGCATCGCAGGCCTCGCGTGCCAGCCGAGCGGCGGCAACATTGAGCTCGCGCGCAATGTGGCCCAGGCCGTAATCCTCTTGCGCGATCGAGGTGGCGCCGAAGGTATTGGTTTCGATCAGGTCAGCGCCGGCGGCCAGGTACTGGGCGTGGATCTCGCGGATCACATCGGGCCGCGTCATTGCCAGCAGGTCGTTGTTGCCCTTCAGATCCTTGCCATGGTCGGCAAAACGCTCGCCGCGAAAATCAGCCTCACCCAGCTTGTGGCGCTGGATCATGGTGCCCATCGCGCCGTCGATGATGACGATGCGCTGTTGCAGCAGTGCCGGCAGTTGGGCGGCGCGGGTATAGGCGGGCTGGGCTTTGCTCATGGTGGGCAATTGTAGGTTTTGACCAACCCGCGACTTAACGCCCGGTGCAGCGGCCGGGCCCGCCCGCCCTTTTCAGTGCAGCAGCACCGGTTGTTGGGCCAGTTCGGTGAAGCCGGCGATGTAGTCGTCGATCTGGGCCTTCAATGCGGCCTCGTCGTGCTCGGATTGATCGGACTGATCGGCCTGTTGCGCCACCAAGGCCTGCACTCCCTGGTGGAAGGACAGGGCTACAGCGCCTTCAATGAAGATTTCCTTGCGTCGGAACTTGTCAACGATCTCAAAGCCGCCACGTGGCGGGCCGGCACTGTGCTGGCCATCAGCGGCGGGCAGATCGAAGGACACGACGACAAAACTGTCTGAGTTGTAGAGGGTGTGCATGGGCTTCTCCTGCTTCCACAGGTGGTGGCGGCGGGGCGGATTGCAAGCTCGGATGATGTGATCTCAGCCGGCATGCCCGTTGGCTTGGTTGAGCCGCTCAGGGCGACTTGGGCTCGTGCTGCAAGCGCAACTCGACCACGTCACCCGAGCGCATGGCGGTGAAGCGCAACAGCACCGGCCAGTGGCCGTGCATGGGATCCAGCCAGACCTGCACCTGCAGGCCCTCGGGCCGGGGCGGATCGCGCCGCCAGCGCTGCAGCCAGGCCTCGCCACTGGGGGTGGCCAGGCGCTCGTCAGGCAGGCGCTGCAAGCGCCAGGCCCCGCCCTGGCCGCGCGCGTCGACAACAAACAAGCGCACTTCCGGCTCGGCATGGCCAGCCGCCAGGATCGCCGCCAGCTGCGCCAACCAGCTCAGCCGGTCCTGCGCGCCGGGCCAGGCCGGAAATTGCTGCGAAGGGCCAGAGAAGCCAATGCGCTCGATGTCGCGGCGGAAATTGGCCGCCTGCTGGCGGCCACCACGACGACGGTCGACAAAGCGATCAGGCGCCAGGCCATTGGCGTCCAAGGCGCCCTGGCTGGACTGGGCCAGCAGCGGCCGGCCCGTCCCCTGGCCCAGGCCGCTGAGCGCCATCGCATAGCGCTGGCCGTCGTGCTGCCAGCTCAGCGTGGCCTCGCCGGGCTGCCCGTTGTAGCTCAAGGCATAACGCAGTTGCACCGGCGCGGGCAGCCGCGTTGGGTAAAGCGGCGGCGGTGTACCGCCTTCGTCGGACGCCGGCTCGGCCGGCTCGGCCGGCTCGACCAGCTCGGCCGGCTCGACCGGCTCGACCAAAGCGGCCAACTCGACACGCCCCGCCGCGGCCGGCTCGGCCTGGCTGCCGGCGCCGGGTGGTGCCGTCATCGTCGCCGACTTGGCGGGCGCCACGGCCGGCTCAGCCGGTTCGGCCGGTTTGGCCGCCTTGAGCGCGGCGGCGTGAGGCGGCGGCATCACCGGCGCCTGCATCACTGGCGCATTCGCGACCAGCGCTAGCGGCACCGGCGGCACCGGCGGCACCGGCGGCACGGGCGGCGCGCCGGACCTTTGCGCGTCGGCTGCAGCCGGCGTGCCGGGCTCACGCCGGTTGGGCGGCGGCATCACGCCGAGCTGGCGCACCTGCAGCGCCGGCGCCAGCGCCGGCCCCGCCCGCAGGCTGCTGCGCGGCTCACCCAGCCCCCAGCGGCTGGCCAGCCAGGCGTGCAGGCACAGCACCAGCAGCGCCAGCGCCAGCAGGGCCGACGCCCGGGCGCGGCGCGACCCCGGCATTGGCGCCGATGCGGGCAAAGCGGCATGAAGCGGGCTCATCGGACAATGCTGCCACCAAAGCCCGTCGCTGCCGAGCGCCGCCCGCCCCGACTTGTGCCCAATCCAGACGATGAAGCTCGCTACCTACCAAGACGGCTCGCGCGACGGCCAGTTGCTCGTCGTCTCGCGTGACCTGTCGATGGCCCAGTACGCCACCGGCATCGCCAGCCGGCTGCAGCAGGTGCTGGACGACTGGAACTACCTGTCGCCGCAGCTGCAGGATCTGTACGTCACGCTCAACCAGGGCAAGGCGCGCCATGCCTTTGCCTTTGAGCCGCGCCAATGCATGGCGCCGTTGCCACGAGCCTACCAATGGGCCAGCGGCGCGGCCTACCTCAACCACCTGAGCCTGCTGCGCCAGGCCGCAGGCGGGGCGCTGGCTGAGTCGGCGCTGCAGCAGCCGCTGATGGCCCAGCGCGCCAGCGACGATTTTCTCGGCCCTTGCCAGGACGCCTGGTTTGGCTCGGAGGCCTGGGGCATCGACTTCGGCGCCGGGCTGGCGGTGATCACCGGCGATGTGGCGGTGGGCGCCAGCGCGACGCAAGCGCTGGACGGCGTGCGGCTGCTGATGCTGGCCAATGACTGGACGCTACGTCATTTGCAGGCCGACGAGCAGGCCGAAGAACACGCTCAGGGCCTGAGCCCGCTGCACAGCAAGCCGGCAGCCGCCTTCAGCCCGGTGGCGGTGACGCCCGACGAGTTGGGCCCGGCCTGGACCGGCGGGCGCGTGCAGCTGATGTTGCAATCCACCTGGAACGGCAAGCGCGTCGGCGCAATCGAGTGCGGGCCGGAGATGCACTTCCACTTTGGCGCGCTGATCGCCCACCTGGCCAAGACCCGCAACCTGCGCGCCGGCTGCATCGTCGGCTCGGGCACGGTGAGCAACAGCGATGCGACCCGGGGCTACCACTGCATCGCCGAGAAGCGTGCACGAGAGATCGTCGAGTCGGGCGCGGCCAGCACGCGTTACCTGCAAAGCGGCGACAGCGTGCGCATCGAGATGAACGGCCGCGACGGCCTCAGCCTGTTCGGCGCGATCGTGCAGCGCGTGGCCGGGCCTGAAGCTCTGGCCGAGCTGGATGCTGGTGACAAGGCCGCCGCTGGTGCTGGTGCTGGTGCTGGTGCTGGTGCTGGTGCTGGTGCGACGCCGGACGAGCGCGGCGCGACGCCACCCGCCAACTAACGCTCCGCCGAATGAGCGACTTTCCGCGCAGCCTGAAGATCGTCACGCTGTGGCTGCTGCTGGGCACGGTGGTGTTTCTGGGCGTGCAGGGCTGGCTGGCGCAGCGCCAGCAAAGCCTCTTCAGCGTGCAGGACGGCGTGATCGAATTGCGGCGAGCGGCAGATGGCCACTTTCACTGGCCTGGCCAGGTCAACGGCATGGCGGTGGAGTTCTTGGTCGATACCGGCGCCACCCGCAGCGCCTTGCCGCAGGCGCTGGCCGAGCGCGCCGGCCTGGTCTCCGAGGGCAGCGTGCGCTCGGCCACTGCCGGCGGCATTGTGCAAGGCTGGGTCGGCCGCGCCGATGTGCAGTTGCAAGGCGGCGTGCGCGCCGAGCGGCTGCCCATCACCGTGCTGCCGGCGCTGAGCGCACCGCTACTGGGCATGGATGTGCTGGGCAAGCTGCACTTCAGCCAGGCTGACGGCGTGCTGCGGCTGCAGGCGCTAAGCAACTGAGTCACTGAGCGCCCAGGCCTGACCTACCCCCTGAAGCCGCGTGCGGCCGCATCTTGGCCGCTGCCTGGCGGCGAGCCGAGACGGCGGCCGTGTGCGCGGCTACCATGGCCATCACCACCACCGCCCGGAGACTCCCCCATGACCGACCCCAGTGCAGCCTTCGCCAAGATGGTGCCCGGCTTTGATTTCCTGCAAGGCCTGATGAAAAACGCCGGTGCGGCGATGCCCGGCGTCGGCCAGTGGGTGGCGCCAATACTGGATCCGGAAGAGCTTGAAAAGCGCATCACCGATCTGCGCACCGTGCAGTTCTGGCTGGAGCAGAACGCCAAGCTGCTGGGCGTCACCATCCAGGCGCTGGAGGTGCAGCGCATGACGCTGAGCACGCTCAAGAGCATGAACGTGTCGATGAGCGACCTCACCGCGTCGCTGCAGATCCCGGTGGCTGCGGCTACGGCCGCCGCCGCCGCCGCCGACCCGCCACCACCAGCGCCAGCGCCCGACGCAGCCACCGCACCACGTCAAGCAGCGGCAGCAGAGCCCGCCGCAGCGGTGCCGGCCGGCGTCGCCGACCCGCTGCAATGGTGGGGCGCGCTGACCCAGCAGTTCAGCCAGCTGGCAGCCAGCGCGATGAAGGAGTCGGGCGCGGACGCCGGCAAGAGCCTCGCCGGTTCCCTGGTGCAGCAAGGCCTCGATGCGGCCAAGGCCGGCTTCAAGCAGGCCACCGCCCAACCCGCAGCGGCCAAGCTCAAGAGCGCGGCCGCCAAGCCCACCGCCACCAAGCGTACGCCGGTCGCCAAGCGCGCCGCGTCCGCCAGCAAGCGCGGCAGCGCCAAGCCGCGCTGAGCCTGTCGCTGTCGCGCCAGGCCTTCAGCCAGAAGCCCACCATGCAAGCCTTTGTCGTCGGCCATGCTGGCCACCCCGACGCCGGCATGGCGTTGGCGCTGGCCGCCGCGCAGATTGACGCGCAGCTGGCCGCACGCCGGCCGGCCTTTGTTGCCACGCTGGGCATCGTCTACCTGAGCGACCGGTTGGCCGACCAGGCCGATGCGCTGCTGGCCGGCTTGCAGCGGCGCTGGCCAGGCCTGCAGTGGGTGGGCAACGTCGGCATCGGCGTGATCGCTGGCGGCGTGGAGTATTTCGACGAGCCGGCGCTGGTGCTGATGCTGTGTGGGTTGCCGGCGGGCAGCTTTCAGCTCTTCAGTGGTCGCCAGCCGTTGGTGGCGAGCGAGAACACGGCGGGCGACAGCACGGCGGCCGGCAGCAGCGGCGGCTTCCAACCGCATACCGCGCTGGTGCATGTTGATCCCGCCACCCATGACCTGGACGAGTTGCTGGTCGAGCTGGCGGCGCGCACCACTGGCGGCTACCTGTTTGGCGGCCTCAGCGGCTCACGCGGTCGCCGGCTGCACATCGCCGATGGCGTGTTCGAGGGTGGGCTGTCGGGCGTGGCCTTTGCCAGCACGGCCGCCGCGCCGGGGTTGCGGCTGCTGTCGCGTGTCAGCCAGGGCTGCCAGCCGCTGGGGCCAACGCGGCGCGTCACCGCCGCCGACGGCAATGTGGCGCTGACGCTCGATGACCGGCCCGCACTCGACCTGCTGCTGACGGAGCTGGACGTCAGCCTGCAACAGCCCGAGCAGGCGATCGCCGCGCTGCGCCAGACCCTGGTCGGCCTGACCGCCGGCGACGAGCCGGCGCTGGCGCGGGGTGGCCAGTTTGGCGCCGACACCCTGGTGCGGCACCTGATCGGCATCGACCCGGCGCGCCAGGGCATCGCCGTGGCCGAGACGCTGCGCATCGGCCAGCACTTCGCCTTTTGCCGCCGCGACGTGGCCGCCGCGCGGCGCGACCTGGTGCGCATCTGCGCCGAGATCCGCGAGGAGTTGGAGACCGAGCCCGCGCCGGGCCCGGCTGCCGCGCTGATCGACGGCCCGGCAACCGGGCCGCGCATCGTCGGCGCGGTTTATGTCTCGTGCTCGGGGCGCGGCGGGCCGCATTTTGGTGGCCCCTCGGCCGAGGCGCAGATCGTTGCGCATGCGCTGGGCGATGTGCCGCTGGTCGGCTTCTTCGCCGCCGGCGAGATCGGCCACCACCATCTCTACGGTTACACCGGGGTGCTGACGGTGTTTGTGGCGGACTGAGAGGCTGAGAGGCAATCGGCTTCGGTCACAGCCACGACGCGACTTCGGGTCAGAACTGAGCTGACCACCCGGCTCGCCAACAAACCAACTGAAGCACGGGTGAATGGGCGGCACGGGCACCGTTCGCGGCCCAGGATGCGCCGGGGCGATGGATCGTGGCGAGCGGCAGCAATGGCCACCACGAGTTCAATGCGACGTCGCTGACTTGGACACCTTCGCGCACTGCCGCCCTGGGCAACAGCGGCCCGATCTGACGAAGCCGAAATGAAAGGCCGAAAGTAAGGCCGTCAGCAAGCGGCCGCTCACCCAGTGGCCGATTCCTCGATGAACTGCTTGAGCAGCTTCTTCAGCTGCTCCACCTTGCGCGGGCCCATCGCGCCCTCGACCGCGCCATGGTGGGCGTCCACGCTCTTGCGCAGCCGCGCCACGGTTTCCAGGCCCAGATCGCTGATGTAGACCAGCACCTTGCGGCTGTCCTGCAGATCGGCGGCACGCTGCACCAGGCTGCGCCCGACCAGGCGGTCGATGTTCTTGGTCAGCGCCGGGTGGTTCATCAGCACCAGCGCGGCCAAGTCGCCCATCGAGCGGCCCGCCTCATCAGACAACACCTGCAGAATGCGCCACTGCTCCTCGGTCACTTCTTCGGCGGCGATTGATTGGGCCAAGCCCAGGTGCATGCGGCGGTTGGCCGAGGCCAGCAGATAGGCCAGGTACTCGGAGATGTTTTGGTCGGCGGGCATGGTAGGTGCAATCACGATGTCTTTGCCGCCGAAGTTTACGCAAAATAGCTTTCCAGGGAAACCACCTTGGTGCGGCATGCGCAAAGCATGCCCGCCAAAAAACCAATTTGGTGCGCAGCCCGGGGGGCAGATGGTGTCAACGTCAGGAACGGTTTCCCTCAGCGCAGCCTGCGCGCCGCCGGCTGCGCGGCCACCGCTTCAGCCGCCTGTTCAGCCGCCTCCCCGGCCGCTGTTGCGCCCGCGGCTGCCCTGCGCCAAGCTGAGCCGGCCGCAGTGGCCCGCCAAGCCGGACCGCGACTTCACCGTGGCGCTGTGTGTGCCGCTGGGCGGCTCGGCCGGCATCTGGGGCCCGTCGGCGATGGCCTCGGCCCGGCTGGCGGTGGCCGAGCTGAACCGCGGCGCGGGCATCGTCGGCCGCAGCTGCCGGCTGATGACGGTCAATGCGTCGGACGACTCACCCGACATCGAGCAGAACCTGATCGAACTGGTCGAGGCCGGTGCTGTCGACGCGCTGATCGGCATGCACACCAGCGCGGCGCGCCAGCGAATCCTGCGTGCGGTGGGCGGCCACATCCCCATCGTCTACACGCCGCTGTACGAGGGGGGCGAATCGACCCCCGGCGTGTTTGCGATCGGCGAGGTCACTTCGCAGCAGCTGGAGCCGGCGGTGCACTGGCTGAGCCGGCAGCGCGGCCCCAAGCGCTGGCTGGCGGTGGGCAACGACTATGTCTGGCCGCATGTCTCCCACCGCCAGGCGCGCCACTACATTGCCGAATCGGGCGGCGAGATGGTGGAAGAAAGTTATCTGCCCTTCGGCACCACCGATTTCTCAGAGGTGCTGGATGCCGTGCGGCGTTGCCGAGCGGACGCGGTGCTGGTGTCGCTGGTGGGGCAGGATGCGGTGTTCTTCAACCGCGCCTTCGGCCGCGCCGGGCTGTCGCGCGGCGTGCTGCGGCTGTCGGGTGCGATCGGCGAGAGCGAGCTGCTGGGCATAGGCGCCGACAACGCCGAGGACCTGTACGTCTCGAGCGGCTACTTCGCCACGCTCGACACCGATGCCAACCTGGCCTTCAAGGAGCGCTACAGCAACCACTTCGGCGAGCGGGCGCCCACCCTCAACACCTTCGGCCAATCCACCTACGAGGGTGTGCACTTTCTGGCTGCGCTGTTCAACCAGGCGCTGCGCACAGCCGACGACTGGGAGCAGCTGGGCCGCGGCCCGCTGGCTTATCGAAGTGCACGCGAGGCCTGTTATGCCGGCGCCGGCAGCTGCCACACGCCGATCTACCTGGCCCGGGCCGAGGGCAACAGCTTCCGGGTGATCACCCGGCTGTGAGTCGGCCATGGGCGCACCGGCCATCCCCCCTGTTTACTTTCCAAAGCAAACAAAAAGCTTGACCTGAAAAGGTCACAAAGCCAGAATCGATTGGCGATGAACTTGGGGACGGGGTTGCCGCAGTGGCGCCGTTCGTCCAAGCTTGGCGCAGCCTCCGCCGCATCGTCGGCAGGCCGCTGGTGCGGCCGCATCCAAGACCCTCTTCCGGAGTCAAACCATGGCCATCAAACGCCCCACCCTCGACCAGTTGCAAGACGTCGCGCTGAGCCTGGGCATCCACCTGTCAACCGAGCAGGCCGGTGTCTACAACAACCTGCTGCAGGCCAACTTCGACGCCTATGACATGGTTGACGCGCTGCCCGACTATGTGCCCCGGGTCACCTACCCGCGCACCCCCGGCTACTTTCCGGAGGGCGAGGAGAACAAGTACGGCGCCTGGTACGTCAAGACTACCATCAAGGGCAAACCCGAGGGCAAGCTGGCCGGCAAGACGGTGGTGCTCAAAGACAACGTCTGCGTGGCTGGTGTGCCGATGATGAACGGCGCCTCCACGCTCGAAGGCTATGTGCCCGACGTCGATGCCACGGTGGTCACCCGGCTGCTGGACGCCGGCGCCACGGTGGTGGGCAAGGCCACCTGCGAATATTTTTGCTTCTCCGGCGGCTCACACACCAGCTCGCCCGGGCCGGTGCACAACCCGCACCGCATGGGCTATTCGGCCGGCGGCTCATCCTCGGGCAGCGCCGCGCTGGTGGCCGCTGGCGAGGTGGATTTGGCGATCGGCGGCGACCAGGGCGGCTCAATCCGCATGCCGGCTTCTTATTGCGGCATCTACGGCATGAAGGCCACCCACGGCCTGGTGCCCTACACCGGCGTGATGCCGATCGAGCTGACGATCGACCACACCGGCCCGATGACCAACAACGTGACCGACAACGCGCTGATGCTGGAAGTGATCGCCGGCCCCGACGGGCTGGATCCGCGCCAGCACGCCGGCCAAGCCGCCAAGCCCTATGCCGACCTGATGAAGCAGGGGGTGGCCGGGCTCAGGATCGGCATCGTCAAAGAAGGCTTCGGCTGGCCGCAGAGCATGGCTGAGGTGGATGCCAAGGTGAAGAAAGCCGCGGCGGTGTTCAGCCAGCTGGGTGCCAAGGTGTCGGAGGTGTCGGTGCCCATGCACCTGCTGGGGCCAGCGATCTGGCTGCCGATCGCTGCCGAGGGCGCAACCCAGCAGATGATGAAGGACAACGGCCACGGCTTCAACTGGAAGGGCCTGTACGTCACCAGCCTGGTCGACGCCCATGCCGGCTGGCGGCAGCGCGCCGACGAGCTGTCGGAAACGCTCAAGCTCACCATGGTGCTGGGCGAATACTTCATCCAGCACTACCGCGGCCGCTACTACGCCAAGGCGCAGAACCTGAGCCGCCAGCTCAAGGCCGCCTACGACAGCACGCTGGCCGATTTCGACCTGCTGCTGATGCCCACGCTGCCGCTGGTCGCCACGCCGCTGCCCAAGCCCGGCGCGCCGGTGGAGGAGGTGGTGGCGCGGGCCTTCGAGATGCTGCCCAACACCTGCCCGTTCAACATCACCGGCCACCCGGCGATGAGCCTGCCCTGCGGCCTGGTCGACGGCCTGCCGGTGGGCATGATGCTGATCGGCAAGGACTATGACGAGGCCACGATCTACCGCGCCGCCTATGCTTTCGAGCAGGCCGGCGACTGGAAAGCCATCTGAGTTTCAGCAGGTTCGCTCGGGGCGGTCGCCCCCGCCCTTTCACGACAATTCAACAGGAGTTCAACATGGACCGTCGCTTCTTCATCAAGTCCTCCGGCGCCACGCTGGCCGGCACGTCTTCGCTGGTGCTGCCCTTGTCGGCGCTGGCCGCCGACGAGATCGGCGTCGGCAGCATCCACGACCTGTCGGGCGGGCTCGATATCTACGGCAAGCCGATGCTCGACGCGCTGACGCTGGCCATCGAGGAGCAGAACGCCGCCGGCGGCCTGCTGGGCAAGAAGCTCAAGCTGTTCAGCTACGACCCGCAGAGCAACATGCAGATGTACGCCCAGTTTGCACAGCAAGCGGCACTGAAAGACAAAGTGGCGGTGGTGCATGGCGGCATCACCTCGGCCTCCCGCGAGGTGATTCGCCCGGTGCTGAACAAGAACAAGACGCTGTACTTCTACAACACCCAGTACGAGGGCGGAGTGTGCGACCGCGGCACCTTCTGCACCGGTGTGACGCCGGCGCAGACGGTGGCCAAGCTGGTGCCCTATGCGATGAACAAATGGGGCAAGAAGGTCTACGTGATCGCCGCCGACTACAACTACGGCCAGATCACCTCGCAGTGGGTCAAGAAGTTCACGCTCGAGAACGGTGGCTCGGTGGCGTCGATCGACTTCTTCCCGCTCGACGTGACCAACTTCGGCCCCACCATCAGCAAGATCGAAGCCGCCAAGCCCGACATGGTGGTCTCAGCCCTGGTGGGCGGTGCCCACATGTCGTTCTACCGCCAGTGGGCGGCGGCCGGGCTGACCAAGAAGATCCCGCTGGCCTCCACCACCTTTGCCGGCGGCAATGAGCACATCGTGCTGTCGGCGGCCGAGGCCGACGGCTTCCTGATCTGCTACAACTATTTCCAGAACCTCGACACGCCCGCCAACAAGGCCTTCAAGGCGCGCTTCTACGCCCGCTTCGGCAAGGACTATCCCAACATCACCGAACTGGCGATGGGCACCTACCAGGGCTTCAATCTGTGGGCCGCGGGCGTCAAGAAGGCCGGCACCCTGGACCAGGCCAAGTTGACCACCGCGCTGGAATCGGGCATCAGCTACGACGGACCCAGCGGCAAGGTCAGCATCGACCCGCCCACCCACCATTGCGTGCTCAACGTCAGCATCGCCGAGGTCAAGAACAAGCAGCTCAATATCCTGCAGACCTTCTTGCAGCAGGCGCCCACCGACACCAGCGCGGTGTGCAACCTGCAGAAAAACCCGAAGGACAACCAACAGTACGTGATCAAGGCATAACCGACCCCCCCCCGATGCGCCTGCGGCGCCTCCCCCCCAGGGGGGCAACGCCAGCGGCCCGGCAAAGCCGGTTCCGCGGCGTCCACTTGACGGGCCGCTGCACCTTGGAGTGATTCGTGGATCTTGCTGCTGTTGTCATCATCCAGGTGCTCTATGCGGTGGCCAGCCTGGTCATCGTCTCAGCCGGGCTGGCCGTCATCTTCGGCATGATGAAAGTGATCAACCTGGCCCATGGCGAGTTCATGATGCTGGGGGCCTATGCCACCATCGTGGCGAACAAGGCCGGGCTCAACCTGTGGCTGTCCATGTTCCTGGTAGCGCCGTTGGCGGTCGGGCTGATCGGCGTGGT
>JBBQJN010000096.1:0-12362 GCA_038325945.1 Burkholderiales bacterium
CCGCGCTGGTAGCCGGTTTCCATCGCGCCCAGCACACCGCCGCGGTCGGCGATTTTTTCGAACTCGGTCAGCACCGCTTCTTCCACCAGCTCGGTCAGCTCGTCGATGATGAAGGAACCCTGGCTCGGGTTCTCGTTCTTCGCCAGGCCCCACTCGCGGTTGATGATGAGCTGGATGGCCATGGCACGGCGGACGGAATCCTCGGTCGGCGTGGTGATCGCCTCGTCGAAGGCGTTGGTGTGCAGGCTGTTGCAGTTGTCGTAGATCGCAATCAGCGCCTGCAGCGTGGTGCGGATGTCGTTGAACTGGATTTCCTGTGCATGCAGGCTGCGCCCGGAGGTCTGGATGTGGTATTTCAGTTTCTGGCTGCGCTCGTTGGCGCCGTACTTCTCCTTCATGGCCACAGCCCAGATGCGGCGCGCAACGCGCCCCATGACGGTGTACTCCGGGTCCATGCCGTTGGAAAAGAAGAACGACAGGTTGGGCGCGAAGTCGTCCACGTGCATGCCGCGCGCCAGATACGCCTCGACGAAGGTGAAGCCGTTGGACAGCGTGAAGGCCAGCTGGCTGATCGGATTTGCCCCCGCTTCGGCGATGTGATAACCAGAGATCGACACCGAATAGAAGTTGCGCACGTTGTGGTGCACGAAGTACTGCGCGATGTCGCCCATCACCTTCAGGCTGAACTCGGTGGAGAAGATGCAGGTGTTCTGACCCTGGTCTTCCTTCAGGATGTCGGCCTGGACGGTGCCGCGCACGTTGGCGAGCACCCATTCGCGGATCTTGGCGGCTTCGGTGTCGGTCGGCTCGCGGCCATTGTCGGCCTTGAACTTGTTCAGGTTCTGGTCGATCGCCGTGTTCATGAACATGGCGAGGATGGTCGGCGCCGGGCCGTTGATCGTCATCGACACCGAGGTCGAGGGGCTGCACAAGTCGAAGCCGCCATACAGCACCTTCATGTCGTCCAGCGTGGCGATCGACACGCCCGAATTCCCCACCTTGCCGTAGATGTCGGGACGCGGATCAGGATCGTTGCCATACAGCGTCACCGAGTCGAAGGCGGTCGACAGGCGCTTGGCCGGCTGGCCCGAGCTGAGCAGCTTGAATCGCGTGTTGGTGCGGAAGGCGTCGCCTTCGCCGGCGAACATGCGCGTCGGGTCTTCGTTCTCGCGTTTGAAGGCAAAGGTGCCTGCGGTGTACGGATAACTGCCAGGGACGTTGTCCAGCATCAGCCACTTGAGGATTTCGCCGTGGTCCTCCCAGTTGGGCAGGCAGACCTTTCGGATCGTCGTGCCGGACAGCGATTTCGTGGTCAGCGCGGTGCGGATCTCCTTGTCGCGGATCTTCACCACGTACTCGTCACCGGCGTAGGCCTTCTGCATGTCCGGCCATTGCTGCAGGAGGTGCAGCGCGTCCTTGTCCATGCGGGCCTTGCGCTGGCCGGCCAGGTCCAGCGCCGCTTCGGCCGCAGGCGCGCGTTCGGGCTTGCCGAGTTTCAGCATGCGCGCCGCTTCCTTGAGCTGCTGCACTTCGCGTGCCAGCGTCGCCTGTTCGCGTGCTCGCTTCTTGTAGCCGCGAACGGTGTCGCTGAGTTCCGCCAGATAGCGGGTGCGCGAGGCTGGTACGACGGGAGCCTGGTTGGTGCTGTGGCGCACGTTCACCGTCGGCAGCCGGCCTTCCTTGAGCGCGACGCCGAGCTCCGCCAGCCGGGGCTTGAGCGCCTGATACAGCGCTGTGACACCGTCGTCGTTGAAGCGGGCCGCCATGGTGCCGAACACCGGCATCTGGTCAGGCGCCTTGCCCCAGGCTTCCCTGTTGCGCTGGACCTGCTTGGCCACGTCGCGCAATGCATCCAGCGAGCCCTTGCGGTCGAACTTGTTGATCGCCACGAACTCGGCGAAGTCCAGCATGTCGATCTTTTCGAGCTGGCTGGCGGCGCCGAATTCCGGCGTCATGACATACATCGGGATGTCGACATGCGGCACGATCGCCGCATCGCCCTGGCCGATGCCCGAGGTTTCCACCACGATCAGGTCGAAGCCCGCCAGCTTGCAGGCCGCGATGACGTCGGGCAGGGCGGCGGAGATCTCGCTGCCGAAGTCGCGGGTGGCGAGCGAGCGCATGAAGACTTTGGGGCCCTCGCTCCAGGAGCTGATCGCGTTCATGCGAATGCGGTCGCCCAGCAGCGCACCGCCGCTCTTCCTGCGCGACGGATCGATCGAGATCACTGCGACGCGCAGGCCGTCACCCTGGTCCAGCCGGAGGCGCCGGATCAGTTCGTCGGTGAGCGACGACTTGCCGGCGCCGCCGGTGCCGGTGATGCCGAGCACCGCCACCTTCCGTGTCGCGGCTTGCTTGCGAAGTTCGTCGGCCACCGCCGGCTGGAGGGTGTCGTTCTCGATGGCCGTGATGAACTGCGCCAACGCGCGCCAGTTCAGCTCGCCGTGGCCCTGGATCGCGGCCAGGTCCTGTTTCGAGAAACCGGAGAGGTCCAGGTCGCAGCGCATCACCATCTCGCCGATCATCCCGGCCAGTCCCATCCGCTGGCCGTCCTGCGGGCTGTAGATGCGGGCCACGCCGTAGTCGTGCAGGGCCTGGATTTCCGGCGCGACGATCACGCCGCCGCCGCCGCCGAACACCTGGATCCGCTCGCCGCCGCGCTCGCGGAGCAGGTCCACCATGTACTTGAAATACTCCACATGGCCGCCCTGGTAGGAACTGATGGCGATGCCCTGCACGTCTTCCTGCAGGGCGGCGGTCACCACTTCGTCGACGCTGCGGTTGTGGCCCAGGTGGATCACCTCAGCGCCCATGCCCTGCAGGATGCGCCGCATGATGTTGATCGCCGCGTCGTGGCCGTCGAACAGGCTGGCGGCGGTGACGAAGCGCACCTTGTGGGTCGGGCGATAGTTCGCGAGCGCCTTGAATTCGGCGGACAGGTCGGTCATGGGGGTCTCCGGGCCGCGGACGCGCGCCCGGGCAAGGTGGATCGTAAACCGTGACCTTACTTTACGTTTACGTAAACGTCAATCGAGGGACGGCGTCGGCTTCCGGGTATTCCCCCTCACGGCAGCGCGGTCGATACCTTACGGTTCGACCTGAGCGCGGACTCAGAGCTCCTGAATCATGAATTCAACAACCGGGACGCTGACGTTCGTCCGACCTTTCATTTACCGCAAAGGAGACAACGCATGACCGAACTTTCCACCTCAGCGACGACCCCGGCCGAAGCCAAACCGGCGCGGCGCCGCTTTCTCGGCGCTGCCGCAACCGGCATCGCCGGCGCCGCGCTCGCGGCGCCGATGATCTCGGTGGCGCAGTCGCCGATCGTGCTGAAGATGCAGGGCGCCTGGGGCGCCAAGGACATCTTCAATGAAATGGCCGAGGAGTACGTCAAGCGGGTCAACGAAATGTCCGGTGGTCGCCTGCGCATCGACTATCTCGTGGCAGGCGCGGTCGTCAAGCCCTTCGAGGTGACGGACGCCGTGAACAAGGGCGTGCTCGACGCCGGCCACACCGTTCCCGTGTACTGGTACGGCAAGAGCAAGGTGGCGTCGCTGTTCGGCTCCGGTCCAATCAATGGCTGCGATGCGCCGCAGACGCTGGCCTGGATCTATCGCGGCGGCGGGCTGGATCTCTACAACGAACTGCTCAAGAAGATCAACCTTGACCTGGTCGGGTATTTCGCAATGCCGATGCCGACCCAGCCGCTCGGATGGTTCAAAAAGCCGATCAAGAGCGCCGACGATCTCAAGGGCCTGAAGTACCGAACCGTCGGTCTCGCCGCCGACCTGATGCAGGAAATGGGCGCCAAGGTCACCCAGCTGCCCGGCGGTGAGATCGTGCCGGCCATGGACCGCGGCGTGATCGAGGCTTTCGAGTTCAACAACCCGACCTCGGATCGCCGCTTCGGCGCCCAGGACGTTGCCAAGTACTACATGATGGGCAGCTTCCACCAGGCGATGGAGTTCTTCGAAATCGTCTTCAACAAAAAGAAGCACGATGCCCTGCCGGCCGACCTGAAGGCGATCCTGCGCTACTCGGCCGAAGCGGCGTCCTCGTCCAACTGGTGGACGGCCATGGACAACTACTCGCGCGACCTGGACGACCTGATCAACAAGGACAAGGTCAACGTGATCCGCACGCCGAAATCCGTTTTCGACGCGCAGATCAAGGCCTGGGACGTGATCACGAAGAAGCTTTCCGACGAGGATCCGTTCTTCAAGCGCGTGGTGGAAAGCCAGAAGGCATGGTCCAAGCGGGTGGCCAAGTACATGTTCCTGAACGAGGCGAACTATCTGGTCGGCTACGAACACATCCACGGCAAGATCCCCGGACTGGCCGGTTGATCCGTACAGTTTCCGGCGCGGGCAGCCGGGCCTGTTAACGAAGGGAGGCCGTGCGCCTCCCTTCCCTTATCGTCACAGGTATTCCCATGAGCCGAAAATTCATCAAGACTGTCGACCTTCTCAGCAAGTCGGTCGGCCACGCATTCGCATGGTGCATCGTGATCCTGACGCTGGGGGTCAGTTACGAGGTCTTCGTGCGCTATGTGCTGAACGACCCGACGAGCTGGTCCTTTGACTTCAGCTTCATCCTCTACGGAGCGCTGTTCCTCATGGCAGGGCCTTACGCGCTGTCGCGCAACGGTCATGTGCGCGGCGATATCTTCTTTCGGATGTGGCCCAGCCGGGTGCAAGCCTCGGTTGAGATGGTCCTGTATTTCATCTTTTTCTTTCCGGGGGTGCTGGCGCTGGTGATCTCCGGCTGGCTCTACGGCCATGAGGCCTTCCTGATCAGGGAAGTGAGTGTCAACAGTCCGGTCGGCGTGCCGATCTGGCCGCTGAAGATGCTGATTCCGGTCGCCGGCGTGCTGCTCACGCTGCAGGGCATTGCCGAGGTGCTGCGTTGCGTGGTCTGCCTGCGAGAAGGCGCGTGGCCGCCGCGGCTGCACGACGTCGAGGAACTGGAAACCCAGCTCATTGCCAGCCATGGGGGAGCGGCTCGATGAGCGATCCGCAGCTCGCCCTGGTGATGCTGGGCTCCTTCATCTTCATCATCCTGCTGGGCTTCCCGATCGCCTTCACCCTGATGGCGATGGGCGTGATGTTCGGCTACTACGCCTACTTCCAGGCCGACCAGGCGTTCTTCGACAACCGGGTGTTCTACCTGTTTACTCAGAACACTTTCAGCGTCATGAACAGCGACATCCTGGTCGCCATCCCGCTGTTCCTGTTCATGGGGTACATGATCGAGCGCTCGAACATCCTGGACAAGCTGTTCCTGAGCCTGCAGATCGCGTTCCGCCGCGTGCCCGGGTCAATGGCGATTGCGGCGCTGGTCACCTGCGCGCTGTTCGCCACCGCCACCGGCATCGTCGGCGCGGTCGTCACCCTGATGGGCCTGCTCGCCTTTCCGGCCATGCTCAAGGCCAACTACGACCAGAAGATCGCGGCCGGTGTCATCTGCGCCGGCGGCACGCTGGGCATCCTGATTCCGCCATCCATCATGCTGATCGTCTACGGGGCGACAGCCGGCGTGTCGGTGGTCAAGCTGTACGCTGCGGCCCTGTTGCCGGGATTCCTGCTGGCGGGCCTGTACATGATCTACGTCGTGGTCCGCGCCTTGATCAATCCGTCGCTCATGCCCAAGCTGCCGGACGATCAGCACCAAATGACTTTCCTGCCGGTCGTGGCGCTCCTGCTCAAGGCCTTCTTCCCGCTGGCACTCCTGATCATGTCGGTGCTCGGGGCCATTCTGTTCGGGCTGGCGACGCCGAGCGAGGCGGCCGCCATCGGGGCCCTGGGGTCCGTGGTGCTCGCACTCGGCTACCGTGCGTTCACCTGGCAGCGCTTGCGCGAAGCGGTCTTCCTCACGGCGCGGACCACCGCCATGGTTTGCTACCTTTTCATCGGATCGTGGCTGTTCTCGTCCATCTTCTCCTACCTGGGCGGTGAGGCGCTGATCAAGGAATTCGTGCTGGGCATGGGGCTGAATACCATCACCTTCCTGCTGCTGTCCCAGGTCATCATCTTCTTCCTGGGCTGGCCGCTGGAGTGGAGCGAAATCATCATCATCTTCGTGCCGATCTTCCTGCCGCTGCTGCCCCACTTCGGTGTCGACCCGATCTTCTTCGGCATCCTGGTGGCGCTGAACCTGCAGACCTCGTTCTTGACACCCCCCATGGCGATGTCGGCCTACTACCTGAAGGGTGTTGCGCCCAAGGAAGTGCTGCTGTCGACGATCTTCAAGGGCTGTTTGCCGTTTGTATCGATGGTCTTCGTCGCGATGGCCGCCATCCACACCTTCCCGTCGCTGGTGCACTGGCTGCCGGAAGTGCTGTACAGCCGGTGAACCGAGCCCACCCCCGTAGCGCCTTTGGCGCGCCCCCTCAAGGGGGCGCCGCCAGTGGCCCGGCGCAGCCGGTTCCACGGCGTCCGCTTGGATGGGCAGAGGCCTCGAATCAGTCGCACCTTGAAGGTGGCCTATCTTGACCCTGGATCCCGCCCACCTGGCCGCGCTGAGTGCCGTCGACGCCCGCACGCGGTTGTCGGCCGGTGAGTTTTCGGTCACCGACTATGCACAGGCGCTGCTGGCGCGCACCGCCCAGGTCAACGGCGAGGTCATGGCCTGGGCCCATCTGGATCCGGCCCATCTGCTGCGCCAGGCGGCTGCGGCCGACGAGGCCCATGCCGCCGGCCAGCCCGACGGCCCGCTGTTTGGCCTGCCGGTAGGCATCAAGGACATCATCGACACCGCCGACCTGCCCACCGAGGACGGCACCGTGCTGCATGCCGGGCGTTTGCCGCATGACGACGCGGTGGTGGTGGCCAGCCTGCGCGGTGCCGGCGGCCTGGTGATGGGCAAAACGGTGACCACCGAGCTGGCCACCTACACGCCGGGCAAGACCCGCAACCCGCATCTGCCGGCCAGTGGTGCGGTGCACACGCCGGGCGGCAGTTCCAGCGGCTCGGCTGCGGCGGTGGCCGCCGGCATGGTGCCCTTGGCCATCGGCACCCAGACCAATGGCTCGGTGATCCGGCCGGCCTCATTCTGCGGCGTTTACGGCTTCAAGCCCAGCGCCGGGCTGATTCCGCGCACCGGCGTGCTGACCCAATCACCCGCCTTCGACGCGGTAGGCGTGTTCGGCCGCACGCTGGCCGATGTGGCGCTGCTGGCCGAGGTGCTGGCCGGCCACGACGAGAAGGATGTGCTGACGCGCCCCCGCGCCACACCGCCGCTGCTGCGGCTGGCCACCAGCGACGCGCCGATGCCGCCCACACTGGCCTGGGTGGCAACGCCGTTCTGGCACCAAGTGGCGCCCGATGCGCAGGCGGCGTTTGGCGAGCTCGTCGAGCTGCTGGCCGGCCGCATCGCGCCGTTTGAGCTGCCGGCCACGGCGGCCGATGCGATCGGCTGGCACCGCAGCGTGATGGAGGCCGATATCGCCGGCTCTTTTGAGCTGGACTACGAGCGCGGCGGTGATCAGCTGTCGGCCTCGCTGCGCAGCCAGATCGAACGCGGCCGCCAGGTCAGCGCGGTGGCCTACCGGCAGGCGCTGGCGCGGGTGCCGGTGCTGCTGCAAAGCCTGGAGGTGGTGTTTGAGCACTTTGACGCCATCGTCACGCCAGCGGCACTGGGCACCGCCCCGGCCGGGCTGGAAAGCACCGGCGACCCGCTGATGTGCACACTCTGGACCTACCTCGGCCTGCCCTGCCTGAGCCTGCCGCTGTTGCACGGCGAAAACGGCCTGCCGATCGGCGTGCAGCTGGTCGGCAAACGGGGTGACGATGCCCGCCTGCTGCGCACCGCGCGCTGGCTGGTGAAAACGGTTGAACAGGCGGCGCGCTGAGCGCCGCAGCCCCCCCTCTCTAAGGAGCGCGGCATGAAACTGCTGTTTGGATTGATAGGCGCGACGCTGATGATCGCGTTCCTGGCCAGCTTTGTGATCAAGGTCAAAGAGCCGGCGATGATGGCCGTGGTCTTGGTCGGCGTGGTGATGATGCTGGTTGACCTCTGGCAAGCCCGCAACGAGAGCGATACCTGATGTCCTGAAACAAGACGCCGGCCGGTCGGCCGGCGCTGCAGCCTGTCGGCGCGCCAACGCACTGCGTCGGATCGGCGCTGCGGCCGTTTCAGGGTTGGCTACAGTGCGGCGCATGTGCTTCTGTGCGCCCCCGAACTGTTCATGACCGTCGCCGCCAACTCCGTCTGGAGCCTGCGCCGGCAGCGCCTGACCGCCGCCACGGTGCGTGGCTTCCACAGCTATGCCAACTGGCTGGTGGGCATCAGCTGGAAGCGTTTTTTTCTGCTGGCCGTGCTGATGATGATCACCTCGGGCATCCTGCAGAACATCCCGCCCTTCAGCTGGAGCTATACCCGCGTCGTGCGCCTGCCTGGCATCGACGAACCACCCCCAGTGGCCGCGCCGCAATCGCCGCAGGCGCCGCCGTCGCCGAAACCGCCGGGTGTGCCCGAGGTGCGCATCGGCAAGCCCGGCGCGCCGGCGCATTCCGACGGCGTGGAAATCGTCATCGACGACCGCGGCGTGCGCATCTCGCCACGGGCCAGGCCTGCCTCGGCTGCCGCGCCAGCAGCCTCGCAGGCCTCCGGTGCAGCGGCTGGCGCCAGCGCAGTGCCAGCAACGGCGCCGCTGGTCGAGATCCGGCTGCCGCCTGGGGCCACCAGCGACGCGGTGCGCGAAGCCATCGCCGAGGCCAAGAAGGCGATCGAAGAGGCGATGCAGGAGGCGCAAACTGAGGTCGCGGCCGCCAAAACCGAGACCGAGCAAGCCCGCGCCGAGGGCCGGCAGGTCGCCAGCGAGGCCAAAAAAGCGCTGCGCCGCAGTCGCCACGAGGTGCATGAAGTCAGCCTGGGCGAGTTCCTGCCCAGCCTGGCGATGCTGTGGATCGTGGCCTCGCTGATCATCAAGATGTCCTACAAGCGTCAGATCCAGGCCGAGGCCCAGGCCGCCCAGGCGGTGGAGACGGCCGAGGCCGAATCGCTGCGGCGCCAGGTGGTCGAGGCCCGCATGGCGGCGATGCAGGCCCAGGTGGAGCCGCATTTTTTGTTCAACACGCTGGCCAGCATTGACCACCTGATCGAGGTCGACCCGCCGCGCGCCAGCCAGATGCAGAAGAACCTGATCGCGCTGCTGCGAGCCAGCATGCCGACGATGCGCGAAGCCAGCGGCAACGGCCAAGGCGGCGACCGCCACCTGGGGCGTGAAGTGGCGGTGATCCGGCCCTACCTGGAGATCCTGAAGGTGCGCATGGAGGAGCGCCTGAGCACCGAGATCGACCTGCCCGATGGCCTGTTGTCGGCCGAATTTCCGCCGATGATGTTGCAGACCCTGGTGGAGAACGCCATCAAGCATGGCCTGGAGCCCAAGCCCGAGGGCGGCAAGCTCAGCATCCGGGCCGAGATCGTCCATGGCAAGCTGGCGGTCAGCGTGACCGACAGCGGCCTGGGCTTCGGCCGCGCCGCGTCATCCGGCAAGACGGCCGGCACCGGTGTCGGCTTGGCCAACATCCGCGAGCGCCTGCAATTGCTGTACGGCAACAAGGCCTCGTTGACCATCACCGAGAACCCCGGCGGCGGTACCAAGGTGACGCTGGCCGTGCCTTACAAACCGGTGGAAGGCGCGCATAGCTGAAGCCTCATGGCTTGGCGCTGCGCCTGCGTCAACAGCGATCTCGACCCTGGCTACCATGTCACCATGAACCCACCCCCACCTGTGCGCGCCGTCATCGCCGATGACGAGCGCCTGATGCGCGAACAGCTGCGCGCCCGCCTGGCCGAGGTCTGGCCCGAGCTGCAGATCGTGGCCGAGGCCCGCAATGGCCTGGAGGCAGTGCAGCTGGTCGACCAGCACCGGCCCGAGCTGGTGTTTCTCGACATCCGCATGCCGGGGCTGACGGGGGTTGACGCCGCGCGCCAGATCGCCCAGATGCAGGTGGCCGAGGACGAACACCTGCCCGAGATCGTCTTCATCACCGCCTACGACCAGTACGCGGTCGAGGCCTTTGAGCAGGGCGTTTGCGACTACGTGCTCAAGCCCGCCGAACGCGAACGGCTGCACCTTACCGTCGCGCGCATCCAGGCCCGGTTGGCGCGGCGCGATGCGCCCGACAGCGGGCAGGCGCAGCCGCAGACACCGCCGATCCAGCAGCTGCTGCACAAACTGGCGGCGCAGCTCAACCCCGGCGGCGTGGCCAAGTACCTGGACTGGATCCAGGCCAGCGTCGGCCAGGGCATCCAGATGATTGCGGTGGCCGAGGTGCTGTTCTTCATCAGCGACGAGAAATACACCCGGGTGCAAACCGCGCAGGTCGAGGCCTTGATCCGCAAGCCGATCAAGGAGCTGATCGACGAGCTGGACCCGGCGCTGTTCTGGCAAATCCACCGATCAACCCTGGTCAACGTCAAGGCCATCGCCGGCATCGGCCGCGACTTCCGTGGCCGCCAGATCGTCAGTGTCAAGGGCCTCACTGAGAAGCTGGAAGTCAGCCGCAGCTACAGCCAGTTGTTCAAGGGCATGTAGCGCATCGCTTGCGGTGAGCCTGGCCCGGCCCAAAGGCCGGCAGTCACCTGGCAGGCAGCGGTGGCCGGTCACCGGCCAAATAGCGCGCGCCGGGGCCGCGCGCTGCGGCCTGGTCGGCCGGGTTGTACAGCGCACAGGTCTTCAGCGACAGGCAGCCGCAGCCGATGCACGACGCCAGCTGGTCGCGCAGACGCTGCAGCGCGGTGATGCGCTGATCGAGCAAGGGCTGCCAGGCGCCGGCCAGGCGCTGCCAGTCGGCCTGGGTGGGCGTGCGGCCGTCGGGCAGGCCCTGCAACGCGGCGCGGATCTCGGTCAGCCCCAGGCCCACGGCCTGCGCCGCGCGGATGAAGGCCACCCGCCGCAGCACATGCCTCGGGTACTGGCGGCGGCCGGCGGCACTGCGCGCGCCGGCGATCAGGCCCTCGGCTTCGTAAAAGCGCAGCGCGCTGGCGGCCACGCCGGCGCGGCGCGCCAGCTCACCGATGGCCAGCCAATCGCCATGGGCTGCGGCGCCGCGCGCACCGGCAGAATTTTCAACTTTATCGCTTGACATCAAGTTAACTTTAACTTTGATAGTGCCAGTATTGCAACCCCACCCGAAAGGACAGACCATGACCGAGGCCTACCTCGAACACGCCAACATCACCGTGCGCCAGCTGGCGCCGGCCGTCAACTTTCTGCAAGCGGCCCTGCCCGGCTGGCGGGTGCGTGGCCAGGGCACGATGGACTGGTTCGGCAAGCCGATCCACTGGCTGCACGTCGGCGACGACACCCACTACCTGGCGCTGCAGGATGGTGGCGAGGGTGCCGCCGTCAGTTGGCAAAGCCATGCCACCGGCGTCAAGCACCTGGGCATCGTGGTGCCCGACCTGACCGCGCTGGTGGCCCGCCTGGGCGCAGCCGGCCACGCGATGGACCACGACGGCGGCGCCCACCCGCACCGGCGCCGCGCCTACTACTCGCCCGACGACCTGCTGCAGATCGAGTTCATCGAGTACCTGTCGGCGCTGCCGGCCGAGCGCAATGCCTACGACTGATCAACCTAGAAACCGCAGTTGGACGCGCCCGAATGGGCCGCGATGGGGTGCGCTGGCAAGGCGCGACGACGCTGCGGGCTCATGCCCGCGAGGCGGAGCAACGCCGCCAGCGTGCGCCAGTGCGGCTCAATCGGGTGCGTAGCGCTGTCCCCCAAAAGGTGAAGCTGGTCGTGGCTGCGAAAGCCAGAATTCATGCGGTGTAGCCAGCGGAGACAAGCGGTCAACTGCGGTTTCTAGGATCAAGCACGTCGTGGCGCGGCGGCAAGGCGCTGGCGATCAGCCATTGCGCCGCCCAGTAAGTGGCCAGGATCCACAGCGCCGAGGCCGCCAGCGGCGTATGGAAGCGGTTGAAGGCCAGCAAGGCGTCGGACAGCAGGAACAGCGCGCCGCCAATCGCCGCCTTGCGCATCAGCGGCTCGCCGGGCGTGCCCCGCGCGGCATGCCAGGCGCTGGCGGTCTGCGCCGCCATCGCCGCCAGACCCAGGACATAGGCCAGCACCGGCAGCCGCAACGCCGACGGCACGCCGGGCCACAGCACGCTCAGCACCGCCGCCGCCAGCAGCGCATAGCCGACAAAAGCCAGCGGCCAGGCGCCAAAGCGCAGCCTGCGCGTGAAGGCAACCAAATAGGCCAGATGCGCCAGCAAAAAAGCCACCAGCCCGGGCAGAAAGCCCTGCTGCGGCCACAGCAGCGCGATGTCGCCAACCAGCGACAGCCCCAGCCCGATCAGCAGCGCCTGCCGGCGCGGCTCGCCCGGCGTGCCGCGTTGCCAGGCATGGCCG
>JBBQJN010000097.1:0-12310 GCA_038325945.1 Burkholderiales bacterium
CATTCCTGATCCCTAGGGGGAGATCAGGTGGGCGAGGTCAGCGAAGCTTCGGGTTCATCTGACGCGAGACGATCACACCAGCCTCGCAATGTTCCAAGCCCTGGCTCAATGAGCATCGGATCAAGGAAATATAAAGCCCACGAAACGCAACGGACGAGGCCATTCTAGGCACAGCCGAAGCCCCTTGTGGCGACGATTTTTTCACAACAACTGGCCGTCGTTGCCCAGCACGCTGTCGATGCGCTGGATCAGTTGCTCGACATCGATTTCACCAGCGGCCAGATCGGCGGCGGTGGCAGGTACGGCCAGTGGCGCATGGGCTTGTTCGGCGCGTTGGTAGGCCAGGTTCAGCGCGGTCAGCACGGCGATGCGTTCACGCGCCTTGACCTTGCCCGCGTCGCGGATGGCGCTCATTTCGCGGTCGACGATGGCCACGGCCTCGCGCAACAGCGCTTCGCCGTCAGGCGGGCAGGCCAGCATGTAGCTCTGGCCCAGGATGGTGGCCTCGATCTGCTTCATGGGGTGTCGAGTCCGCGCTGTGCAGCGGTGTCGGCGGCGGGCTCAGCGGGCAAGCGGTCGAGCAGCGCGTCGATGCGGCCGCGGGCTGCGGCCAGCCGCGAGCGCAGGCCGTCGCGCTCGGTGGTCAGCGTGCTGAGCTGGGCTTCGAGCAGCGACTTGGTGCGCTGCAATTCTTCGTGCCGCAACACCAGACGTTCGATCCGCTCGGCGAGGTCATCGAGTCTTGACATGGCCTGATGCCGTCTCCTGTAGAGGGGCCATTGTAGGTGCGGGGGCCGCAGCCGCCATGCGGCGCCAGGGGCGGCGGTGATCGGCGTGCCGTCGCCGCACTGGGTTAGCATGGCAGCTGTTGGTGCTCTGGCCGCCGTTCGCAGCGGCCGGGTTAAACGGGAAGCAGGAAGCCAGAGGCCCACAGGTCTCAGCCAACCTGCGCTGCCCCCGCAACGGTAAGCGGACGTGGCCAATCCTTTCGGTGAAGCCACCGCTCCTGTGTCTGAAGCCACTGGCCGCTGTTGCGGTCGGGAAGGCCACAGGGGTTGTCTCCGTCAGCCCGGATACCGGCCAGCAAGGGGGCGCGCGGCCACAGGCGGCGCGCCATGAGGTGTGGGGCCGCGGGGAAGCGGCGCCGCACGACTTGCCTGTTCCTGTTCACCATGACTCCTCGTCCTGCTTCGGGCCGCCACGCCCGTCGGTTTCTGCCCTTTGCAGCGACCGCCATCAGCCTTGCCTGCCTGTCCTCAGCCGGCGCCCAGACCGGCCAGCTCGCCGATACCGTGGTGGTTACCGCCACCCGCACGCCGCAGACGCTGTCGCGTGTGCTGGCCGATGTCTCGGTGCTCGAGCGCGATGCCATCGAGCGCAGCGGCGCCAGCTGCGTGGCCGATCTGCTGGCCCGCTTGCCGGGCATCGAGTTCGCCCGCAACGGCGGGCCGGCCGGCGTCACCAGCGTCTTTATCCGTGGCGCCGAAGCGCGCCACACCGCGGTCTACATCGACGGCCTGCGGGTCGACGGCCAGGCCACCGGCGGTGCGCCCTGGGAACTGCTGCCGATCGACCAGATCGAGCGCATCGAGGTGCTGCGCGGCCCGGCCGCCGCGATCTACGGCTCCGATGCCGTGGCCGGTGTGGTGCAGCTGTTCACCCGCCGCGGCGGCGGTGCCACCCAGGCCAGTGCGTCGCTGTCGGCCGGATCTCAAGCCACGGCGCAAGCACGGGCCGCGGTCAGCGGTGAGGCGGCCGGTCTGGACTATGCGTTGTCGGCGTCGCAGGGCCGCAGCGGCGGCTTCAATGCCCGCGCCATTGCCAGCGCCAATCCGGACAACGACGGCTGGCGGCGCAGCGGCCTGCAGGCCCGGTTGGGCACGCAGGTCGCGCCCGGCCATCGGCTGGAGGCGGCACTGCTGGCCAGCAATCTGTGGGGCCGCTACGACGGCTTCAGCGCCAGTGACGACGATGTCGCGCGGCAGATCCTGCGCACCGTCAGCCTGGTCTGGCAAGGGCAGTGGTCGGCCGAGTCCGATACCCGCCTGCAGATCGGCGAATCGCGCAACAGCTACGAGTCGCAGCCCTCGTACTACCGCACCGAGACCACGCTGCGCAACTTTGTGCTGCAGCAAGGCCAGCGCTTTGGCGCGCAGCAGTTCAACCTGACGCTGGAGCGCAAGCAAGACCAGTTGCTGAACCCGGCCACCCTCTACACACCGGTACTGGCCGGCGCGCGCCACCAGGACGCGCTGGCGCTGGGCTGGCAAACGCAGATCGGCGCCCATGCGCTGCAGGCCCATGCCCGCTTTGACCGTGACAGCGAGTTTGGCAGTCAGCCCACCGGCAGCCTGGCCTGGGGTTGGCAGTTTTTGCCGGCCTGGCGGCTGACGGCATCGGCCGCCACCGCTTTCCGTGCGCCCACGCTTTACCAGCGCTTCAGCGAGTACGGCGTTGCCGGGCTGAAGCCCGAAACCGCGCGCAATGTTGAATTGGGCCTGCGCTGGGCCGCAGGCGGCACCGAGATCAGCGCCACCGCCTGGCGCAACCGGGTGAGCCAGCTGATCTTGTTCGGCGCGACCGGGCCTTGCGCCTCTTCCTTTGGATGTTATGAAAACGCTGGCCGGGTTCGTTATGAGGGCCTGACCCTGGCCGGCCGCAGCAGCTTGGGTGGGGTGACACTGCGCGGCTCTTTGGACTGGCATGACCCGCGCAACCTGGATACCGACAAGCTGCTGGCGCGGCGTGCCCGCACGCTGGCTACTTTGGGCGCTGACACGCGTTGGGCCGGCTGGGGCATGGGCCTTGAACTGCAGGCTGCCGGGCAGCGGTTTGACGACGCCGCCAACCGCCGGGCGATGGGCGGCTATGCGGTGATCAATCTGCATGCCGAGCGCATGTTGACGGCGTCGCTGGCCTTGACCTTGCGCGTGGACAACCTGGCCGACAAGGACTACCAGCTGGCGCGCACCTACCCAACTGGCGGGCGTAGCGCGCAACTGGGCCTGCGCTGGCGTCTGCCGGGTTGAGACGCCGACGCCACCATGTCGAGAACCCCAGCATGGTCTTGAGCGCCGGTCAGCAACGGGCGCTGGCAGTGGCGCTGCTGCTGGCCTTGCTCATCGCCGTGGCGGCCAGCCTGGCGCTGGGCAGCGCCGGGCTTGACCTGCAGTTGATCCAGACGCTGCGTGCGCCGCGGGTTGGCGCGGCGCTGGGCGTGGGTGCGCTGCTGGCGCTGTCGGGCCTGGCGATGCAGGTGCTGCTGCGCAACCCGTTGGCTGACCCCTATGTGCTGGGCACCTCGGGCGGTGCGGCCGTGGGTGGACTGTTGGCGCTGATGGCCGGCGCCAGCCTGTGGCTGGGCGCCGGGCTGGGCGCGCTGGCGGCCGGCGCGCTGTTGTTGCTGCTGACGCGCAGCGCGCTGGCGTCCACCGACGATGCCTCGCCGCGGCTGGTGCTCACCGGCGTGATGCTGGCCTCGATGTTTGGCGCGCTGGCCACCCTGCTGCTGGCGCTGACACCCGATCAACAGCTGCGCGGCGCGATCTTCTGGCTGGTGGGCGATCTTTCTGGCGCCCAAGGCGGCCTGGCTTGCGGCCTTGCGGCGGTTGCCTTTGCCGTATGGCTGATGCGCACTGACATGGCGGTTGACCGGCTGCTGCTTGGCAGCGAGGTGGCCGCGCTGCTCGGTGAGCCGGTGCGCCGGCTGCGGTTGCTGTTGCTGGTGGCCGCATCGCTGGCCGCCGGGTTGGCGGTGGCCAGTGCGGGGGCGATCGGCTTTGTCGGTCTGGTGGTGCCGCAGGCCCTGCGGCAGCTGGGGGTACAGCGCACGCGCGACCTGGCCTGGATGAGCGCGGTGGGTGGCGCCACGCTGTTGACGCTGGCCGATCTGGTGGCGCGCACCGTGGTCTCGCCGCTTGAACTGCCGGTGGGTGCGGTGATGGCGTTGGTGGGCGCGCCGCTGTTCATCCTGATCCTGATGAGGGGCGCACGATGAGCGCGATGTCCGCCCGCGCCACAGACGGCTCAGCGCCGCTGCTGCAGACCCGAAATCTGGCGCTGCACGCCGCCGGTCGCTGCCTGGTGCAAGGGCTGGACTGGCAGGTGCGTGCCGGTGAGCGCTGGTGCGTGATCGGCCGCAACGCTGCCGGCAAGAGCACGCTGCTGCGCGCACTGGCCGGGCTGACGGTGCCTTCGCGGCAGGGCCAGGTGTGCTGGCTGGGCAGGTCGCAGGACGACTGGCCAGCCGCCGACGCCGCCTGGGCCCGCGCCTATGCGCCGCAGCAGGCGGTGGACCGTTTTCCGCTCAGCGTGCGGCGGCTGCTTGAGCTCTCGACGGTACGGCCGGGCGCGCTGAAGGCCGACGCCGTGCTGGTTGCGCTGGACGCGCAGCGGCTGGCCGACCGAGGTGTGATGCAGTTGTCGGGCGGCGAACGCCAGCGCATCGCATTGGCGCAATGCGTGCTGCAGGGCGCGCCGCTGATGCTGATGGACGAGCCGGTGTCGTTCCAGGATCCGGCGCACCAGGCCGCAGTGGCGCGCTGGCTGGCGCAACTGGTAGCGCCGGGCAGCGACTCGGCGCTGGTGCTCAGCGCGCATGACGTCAACTGGATTCTGCGCATCGCCACCCATGTGCTGGCGCTGATCGGCGACGGCAGCTGGCGCGCCGGACGCTGTGAAGACTTGATCGACGCGGCGCTGCTGAGCCAGGTCTATGACTGCGACTGGCGCGAGGTCGGCGGCTTTTGGGTGGCAAATTAGGGCCGGCGCGCAGGCCGCCAGCCAAGCGGGCTCTGCGGACGGGCTGGTTCAGTGCCGCGCGCGGTCGATGGCCTCGCACAGCGCCTGGGCGCCGTCGACAAAGGCCGGCGTCATGCGCGCCAGGCGGTGGCCGGGCAGCACCACCAAGTGGCCGCCGGCCACCGCCGAGACCCGCGTGAAGCGCTGCCAGCCCGCCAGTTGCGCCACCTCGTTGTCGGAGCTGCTGCTCACCACCACCTGCGGATTGGCGGCCACTGCGGCCTCCCAGCTGACGGTGGGCGTCAGCCCCGGCAGTGCGCCAAATACGTTGACACCGCCGCAGGCGGTGATGGCCTGGTCGATCAGGTGGCCGCGGTTGGCCGTCATCAGCGGCTCATGCCAGAGCTGGTAGAACACGCGCACCGGCGGGCGCTGGGCATAACGCGCACGCAGATCGCGCCAGCGCTGCTCGGTCTGCAGCGCGGCGGCGTTGGCCACCGCCTCGGTGCCAAACAAGCGGCCCAAGCGTCGCAAGGTATCGGCGATGGCGGCAACGCTGTTGATCTCGTTGGCATAGATCGGCAGCCCCAGCGCGGCCAGACGCTGCCTTTGGCGCGGGTTGGTGCCGCTGCGCCAGAGCAGCAGCAAGTCGGGCCGCAGCGTGGCCACCAACTCCAGATTGACTGCAAACGCATCGCCCACCACCGGCAGCCGCGCCGCTTCGGGCGGATAGTCGCTGTAGCGCATGGTGCCCACCAAGCGGTCGCCGGCGCCGGCGGCAAACACCAGTTCGGTCAGATGCGGCGCCAGGCTGACTGCGCGCTGCACCGGCGCGGCCAGGCCCAGGGTTTGGCCGTTGTCGTCGCGCACTGTCAGCGGCGCTGCCGTGGCGAGCATTGCCCAGGCGCCGGCCAGTGCCAGCAGCGTTGGGGCGGCGTACCGGCGCTGTTTCATGGCGCGGCCGGCTTGAGTTTGCGGCCGGTGTCGCAGGTCTCGCGCACGGTGCAGAGGCTGCACTTCGGTGAACGTGCGGTGCAGACATAGCGCCCATGCAGGATCAGCCAGTGGTGCGCATCCTGCCGGTAGGCTGCCGGCACCCGGCCGTCGAGCTGCTTTTCTACCGCTTGCGGTGTCTTGCCGGGCGCCAGGCCGGTGCGGTTGCTGACCCGCAAGACATGGGTGTCCACCGGATTGGTGGCTTCGCCAAAGGCAACGTTGAGCACCACGTTGGCGGTCTTGCGGCCAACGCCGGGCAAGGCCTGCAGCGCATCGCGGCATCGCGGCACCTGGCCGCCATGCTGCTCAACCAGCATGCGGCAGGCCTGGATCAGGTGTTTGGCCTTGTTTCGGAACAGGCCAATGGTGCGGATGTGCTCAACCACGCCGGCTTCGCCCAGCGCCAGCATCTGTTGCGGCGTGCTGGCCAGCGGAAACAGCCGCCGCGTGGCCTTGTTGACCGAGACATCGGTGGCCTGGGCCGACAGCAGCACCGCCGTGAGCAGTTCGAACACCGAGGTGTAAGACAGCTCGGTGGCTGGCTGCGGGTTGACCGCCGCCAAAAGGGCAAAAAACTGCTCGACCTGGGCAGGCTTCATGGCGCAAGGGCGTCGGCGTGGCGCGGCCAGGGCAGGCCGTTGGCTTGCAGCCGCGTCCAGGGCCGCTGTGTCATGGCTTGTCGCCACCGGCTTGCCGCGCCCGGGCTCGCGCCAGCGCGGCCTCGATCACGCCGCGCTTGCTCGCCAGGGTGTCCGCATCACGGTGCTGGCTGTGCGCCGGCAGATCGGCCAGCTTGGCTTCGGCCTTGGCCTGCAGTCGCTGCCCGTTCTCGTCCTCGGCACGCGCCAGGCGCAGTTGATGAAACTGGTAGCGCGCCTTGGCCTCGTCGGCCTGCGGCGGGCTCCAGGCCGCCCAGCCGGTGTGCTTGCCGCTGACCGGCAGCAACGCGATGCAGTCGACCGGACAGACCGGCAGGCACAGCTCGCAGCCGGTGCACAGTTCGTCGATCACCGTGTGCATGCGCTTGTGTGCGCCGGTGATGCAATCGACCGGACAGGCCTCCAGGCACAGCGTGCAACCGATGCACCAGGCCTCGTCGATGACGGCCAGCAGCCGCGGGCCTTGCTGGCCGCAGCTCAGATCGAGTGGCAGTGCGGCCTGGCCGGTGAGCCGCGCCAGCCGCTGGATGCCTTCATCGCCACCGGGCGGGCAACGGTTGATCGGCGCTTGTCTTGCGGCGATGGCCTCGGCATAGGCGCGGCAATCGGGGTAGCCGCAGCGGGTGCACTGCGTCTGCGGCAAAACGGCGTCGATCTGATTGATCGACGCCGTTACGGGATCTGCGACTGACGGGAAGGGATCGGTGGACGTCACCGCCCGGATTATCCCCGGCTGGCTTTGGCCTTGCCTGCGCGCTTGGCCTTGGCCAGCACCACGGGCGCGACCGGTTCGACCGCGACCGGCGCGCTGGCCTTGGGCAGCGGGGTTGGCGCGGCGGCCTTGACCGGCGGCTTGGCCTTGGCCAGGCGTGCCGGCTTGGGCGCAGCGGCAACGGCCGGCGTGAGCGTAACCCTCTTGGCCTTGGCAACCGGCTTGCGCGCCAGCGGCTGCGGCACCGGCACGGCGGCCTGGGCTGTGGTTTGCAGCTGGGCGGCCATCGCCACTGCGGCGGGTGCGGCTGCGGCTGCGGCGGGTGCGGCTGCGCCAGGTGCGGCTGCAGCGGCTTGCGTCACCGGGTTGTAGCGGCGGATGAAGTCCCTGAGTTCCGGGTAGACCTTCTCGCGCCAGCGGCGGCCCGAGAAGATGCCGTAATGGCCGGCACCCTCAACGTCGTAGTGGAACTTGTGCTGCTCGGGTACGCCGGTGCACAGGCCATGCGCGGCCCGGGTCTGGCCGGGGCCGGAGATGTCGTCAAGCTCACCCTCGACCGTCAGCAGCGCGCTGGTGGTGATGTCCTGCGGACGCACCAAGGTGCCCTTGACCTCCCAGGTGCCGTTGACCAGCGAAAAATCCTGGAACACGGTCTTGATGGTGTCGAGGTAATACTCGGCGGGCATGTCGAGCACCGCGTTGTACTCGTCGTAGAACTGGCGGTGCGACTCGGCGCTGTCGCCATCACCGCGGATCAGATCGAGGAAGTAATCGTAGTGCGAAGTGGCATGGCGGTCGGGGTTCATCGCCACAAAGCCGGTGTGCTGCAGGAAGCCTGGGTAGACGCGACGGCCCACACCTGGGAAGTTGCTCGGCACGCGGTAGATCACGTTGTTCTCGAACCACTCGAAGCTCTTGTCGGTGGCCAGCGTGTTCACGGCCGTGGGCGAGCTGCGTGCGTCGATCGGGCCGCCCATCATGGTCAGCGTGCGTGGCGTGGTCTCGCCATGCGTGGCGAGCAGCGACACGGCAGCCAGCACCGGCACCGTGGGCTGGCAGACCGAGATCACGTTGACATCGGGGCCAAGGTAGCGGATGAAATCCTGCACATACTCAACATAGTCGTTGAGGTGGAAGGGGCCGGCCTCCAGCGGTACGGTGCGGGCATCGGTCCAGTCGGTGACCAGCACCTTGTGATCACGCAGCAGCAGGCGCACGGTATCGCGCAGCAGCGTGCTGTGGTGGCCCGACAGCGGCGCCACGACCAGTACGGTGGGCTGGGTCTTCATGACATCCAGCACGGCAGTGTTGTCGGAGAAGCGCTTGAAGCGCAGCAAGCGGCAGAAAGGCTTGGTGATCGGCACCTGCTCCTGCACTGCCACATCGACGCCGTCGACGGGCACGGTGCGAATGTTGAACTCGGGTTTCTCGTATTCCTTGGCCAGCCGGTGCATCAGGTCAAGACCGGCCGATACACGCTCGGCCATCGGGGTGTGCGAGAAGGGCGAGAGCGGATGGTTGTAGAGCTTGGCCGAGGCGCTGGCGAACTCTGAGAAGGGGGCCATCAACGCGCGTTGGGTTTCGTACAGCTGGTAAAGCATGGGCTGTTTACTCCGGTGGGTGGGCGCGATGGTTCACCGCGCCTTCATCATGAGATCAGTTCGCTGAATGGCGGCTGACACTCCTGACAATAATTTGTGCAGTGCAGCAATTATGCCGCAACTCGGTAGATCTTGCATCCCTCGCGCCCCAAGCGCGCTCCTGAGAAACACCGGGGCGAGTGCAAAAAACACCCCTTTCAAGCTTTGCGTTACATCAATCCGGCGCCAGAACGAACAAAGCCCGGCGTTGCCGGGCTGATGTGGGGCCAGGCCGCAGGCGCGGCCCGGCGCATCAAAGCACTTTGACGATCGAATCGACCACATGGTCGATGTTGCGCGTGTTCAAAGCGGCAACGCAGATGCGGCCCGACTCAATGCCGTAGACGCCGAACTCGCTGCGCAGCCGCAGCATCTGGGCCTGGCTGAGCCCGGAATAGCTGAACATGCCGCGCTGACGCTGGATGAAGCTGAAGTCTTGTTTGACACCGGCGGCCGCCAGCTTCTCGGCCAGCAGGCTGCGCATTTGCTTGATGCGCTGGCGCATGCCGGTGAGTTCTTCTTCCCACAGGGTGCGCAGCGCCGGGGTGTCGAGCACCATCGCTACCACCTGGGCGCCGTGGGTGGGCGGGTTGCTGTAGTTGGTGCGGATGATGATCTTGAGTTGCGACAGCACGCGCGCCGCTTCATCCGCGCTGGCGCAGACCACGCTGAGCCCGCCGACACGTTCGCCATAGAGCGAGAAGCTCTTCGAGAACGAGGTGGCGACAAAGAAGTCCATGCCCGAGGCGACGAACTGCTGCACCACCGCGCCGTCCTCGGTGATGCCGTCACCAAAGCCCTGGTAAGCCAGGTCGAGGAAGGGCACCAGGCCGCGCTGTTTCAGCACTGCAATCACCTGATCCCACTGCGCGGGCGTCAGGTCGTAGCCGGTGGGGTTGTGGCAGCAGGCGTGCAGCACCACCACGGTGCCAGCGTCGGCGGCGTTGAGGTCGGCCAGCAGGGCTTCGAAGCGCACCCCCCGCTTGTCGGCGTCGTAATAGGCGTAGCTGTTGACCACGAAGCCGGCGTGGCTGAACAGCGCGCGGTGGTTTTCCCAGCTCGGGTCGCTGATCAGCACGTTGGCGGCCGGATCGAGGCGCTTGAGAAAATCAGCGCCGACCTTGAGCCCGCCGGTGCCGCCCAGGGTCTGCACGGTGGCGACGCGGCCAGCGGCCAGCAGTGGGCTGTCGGCGCCGAACACCAGGCGCTGCACGGCCTTGTCGTAGGCCGCAATGCCGTCGATCGGCAGGTAGCCACGCGGCTTGGCGGCGTCGTTGAGCTGCTGTTCGGCGGTCTTGACGCAGGCCAGCAACGGCAACTTGCCGGCGTCGTCGAAATAAACGCCCACGCCCAGGTTCACCTTGTTGGGATGGGTATCGGCAGCGAACTGCTCGCCCAGGCCCAGGATGGGGTCACGCGGGGCCAGTTCGACGGCGGAAAAGATCGACATGGGAGAAATCCTGATGGGGTGGTGTGGAATCGGGAAACCGGCAGGCCTGGCCTGCCTGCCACCAAGTTGGCCGACTGCGCTACGCTGTCGGGTTGCTCGAAGCGGCGGCAGCCTCTGCCAAAGCCGATAGATTTTAGGGCCTTGTGCCCAGTCCCCAAGGAAAACCCTGATGCCTGAGCCTTCCGAGGTGCTGGACAGCCCCGTTGACGACGTGGGCGAATTTGTCAGCTATCCCGACTCGCCGTTCCAATTGTTCCAGCCCTATCCGCCGGCCGGCGACCAGCCCGAAGCCATCCGCCTGCTGTGCGAGGGCATCGACGACGGCCTGGCCTACCAGACGCTGCTGGGCGTCACCGGTTCGGGCAAGACCTTCACGATGGCCAACGTGATTGCCCGCATGGGCCGGCCGGCGATCGTGTTTGCGCCCAACAAGACGCTGGCGGCGCAGCTGTATGCCGAGTTTCGCGAGTTCTTTCCGAAGAACGCGGTCGAGTACTTCGTCAGTTACTACGACTACTACCAGCCCGAGGCCTATGTGCCGCAGCGTGATCTGTTCATCGAGAAAGACTCGTCGATCAACGAGCACATCGAGCAGATGCGGCTGTCCGCCACCAAGAGCGTGCTGGAGCGCCGTGACACCGTGATCGTGGCCTCGGTCAGCGCGATTTACGGCATCGGCAACCCGGCCGACTATGCGCAGATGCGCTTCATCGTGCGTGTCGGCGACAAGATCGGCCAGCGCGACGTGATCGCCCAGCTGATCCGCATGCAGTACAGCCGCAACGACACCGATTTCGCCCGTGGCAGCTTCCGTGTGCGCGGCGACACCATCGACATCTTTCCGGCCGAGCACAGCGAGCTGGCACTGCGCCTGGAGCTGTTTGACGACGAGATCGAAACCCTCAGCCTGCTCGACCCGCTGACCGGCCGCGTGCGGCAGAAGATCCCGCGCTTTGTGATCTACCCGAAGAGCCACTACGTGACGCCGCGCGACCGCGTGCTGGTGGCGGTGGAGACGATCAAGGCCGAGCTGCGCGAGCGCTCGGCGCAGTTTGTGGCCGACGGCAAGCTGGTCGAGGCCCAGCGCATCGAGCAGCGCACCCGTTTTGACCTGGAAATGATGCAGGAGGTGGGCCACTGCAAGGGCATCGAGAACTACAGCCGCCATCTGTCGGGCGCGGCGCCGGGTGATCCGCCGTCAACGCTGGTGGACTACCTGCCCAGCGATGCACTGATGTTTCTTGACGAGAGCCACGTGCTGATCGGCCAATTTGGTGGCATGTACAACGGCGACAAGGCGCGCAAGAACACGCTGGTCGAGTACGGCTTTCGCCTGCCCAGCGCGATGGACAACCGGCCCTTGAAGTTTGAGGAGTTCGAGCGCCGCATGCGCCAAAGCGTGTTTGTTTCGGCCACGCCCGCAGCCTATGAGCAGCAGCATGCCGGCGCGGTGGTTGAGCAGCTGGTGCGGCCCACCGGCCTGGTCGACCCGATGGTCGAGGTGCGGCCGGCCAGCCACCAGGTGGACGACGTGCTGCAGGAAATCCGCATCCGCGTTGACCTGTTTGAGCGCGTGCTGATCACCACGCTGACCAAGCGCATGGCCGAGCAGCTGACCGACTACCTCACCGACAACGGCGTCAAGGTGCGCTACCTGCACTCGGACGTGGACACCGTGGAGCGGGTGGAGATCCTGCGCGACCTGCGGCTGGGCGTGTTTGACGTGCTGGTCGGCATCAACCTGCTGCGCGAGGGCCTGGACATCCCTGAAGTGAGCCTGGTGGCCATCCTCGATGCCGACAAGGAGGGCTTTTTGCGCTCCGAGCGCAGCCTGATCCAGACCATCGGCCGCGCTGCGCGCCACATCAACGGCCGCGCCATCTTGTATGCCGACAAGATGACCGAGTCGATGAAAAAGGCCATCGGCGAGACCGAACGACGGCGCGAGAAGCAGGTCGCCCACAACCTGGCGATGGGCATCACGCCGCGCAGTGTGAAGAAGCAGGTCAAAGAGCTGATCGACGGCGTGATCAACGCGCAGGACGACAAGAGCAAGGCGCGCGGGCTGGTGGAGATGGTCGAGGTCGAGGCGATGAGCGAAAAGGACCTGGCC
>JBBQJN010000098.1:0-12306 GCA_038325945.1 Burkholderiales bacterium
GCGCTGACAGCCTAACCCATATAAAGCACGGCTTATGCGCGCGCACAGAATCGCCACTGCGATCAGCGCAAGGGTCGCGCCTTCAGTCCATAGCGGCTGAACTTCTCCACCACCACGCCGATCTCCTCGGCCGGCAGCAGCCGCGGCCCGCCCAGCGTCAGGCACATCACCATCTGCTGCGCCAGCGTTTCCACCTCACGGGCCAGCCACATCGCCTTGGCCAGATCGCGCTCGAAAGCCAGCAAGCCGTGGTGCGCCAGCAGGCAGGCCTTGCGGCCTTGCAGTGCCGCCACCGCGGCTTCAGACAGCGCCGCAGTGCCATAGGTGTGGTACGGCGCGCAACGGATCGGCGCACCGCCGGCTGCGGCGATCATGTAGTGCAGCGCCGGGATCTCCAGCCCCTGGATCGCCAGCACCGTGGCATGAGTGGGATGGCCGTGCACCACCGCGCCGGCCTCGGGCCGCGCCTGGTACACCGCCTGGTGCATCAACCACTCGCTGCTGGGCTCGCGTGCAAGGTCCCAGCGCGCTGTGCCCGGCCCGGTGAATTCAACCCTCACCATGTCCTCGGGCCGCAAGGTCTCGTAGGCGATACCGCTGGGCGTGATCAGCATGCCGCCGTGATCACCCGCTTCTAGGCGCACCGACAGGTTGCCCGAGGTACCCGTGGCCAGGCCCAGCGGCTGCAGGCGCCGGGCCTCGCGCACCAGCGCCGTGCGCAGGTCAGCATGATCCATGCGTCAGCGCCTCAGCACCTTGGCCACCGGCGCCGGCCGCAGCCGGTAGACGTCGGTCATGCCCGATCCCAGCAGCGGGCGCAGGTACATGCGGAAGGCGTCGGTCACATCGGTGCCGCAGTCGCTGATGAAGGCGTCGTCCATCACCCGTGTCTTGCCGGCCACGTCAGTCAGCGGTAGCAGCGTGTAGTCGGCCGAGTAGTAGCCGGTGCGCAGGATCGCCACCGAGCCGTCGCGGTGCACGCCGTCAACGCCCCACATCGCGAACTGCACCGCCTTCTCGCCGACCTCGCGGGCCTCGCGCTGGTCGACGTCTGATACGCAGCCGATGAAACTGCGCTGCAGGTAGCCGAAGGTGTCGCCCCGCACGCGCTTGATGCCCAGTTTCTGCTTAATTTCCTCGCACAGCAGATCGGCCAGCGCGCCGGTGCCCGAGAGCTGCACGTTGCCGTGGTCGTCATGCTCCAGGTCCTTGGCCAGCTGCGCCAGCATCGGTGCGCCGCTGGCATCGTGAATGCCTTCGCTGACGGCGATCACGCAGCGGCCGTGGCGGGCCATCATGGCCTTCACGTCGGCCAGGAACTTCTCCAGCTCGAACACCCGCTCGGGCAAGTAGATCAGGTGCGGGCCGTCGTCGGGAAACTTCTTGCCCAGCGCCGACGCTGCGGTCAAAAAACCGGCATGGCGGCCCATCACCACCGCCAGGTAGACGCCCGGCAGCGCCGCGTTGTCGAGGTTGGCGCCGGCAAAGGCCTGGGCCACGAAGCGCGCCGCCGACGGGAAGCCCGGCGTGTGATCACTGCCCACCAAATCGTTGTCGATGGTCTTGGGGATGTGGATGCAGCGCAGCGGGTAGTTTGCGGCCTGCGCCTGCTCACTGACGATGCGCACCGTATCGGACGAATCGTTGCCGCCGATGTAGAAGAAGTGGCCGATGGCATGGGCCTGCAGCACGCGGAAGATCTTCTGGCAGTAGGCCAGGTCGGGCTTGTCGCGGGTGCTGCCCAGCGCCGACGAGGGCGTGGCCGCTACCAGTTCCAGGTTGTGGCTGGTCTCTTGCGTCAAGTCGACAAAATTTTCGTCGACGATACCGCGCACGCCGTGGCGCGCGCCGTAGACAAGGTCGATGCCGCGGTGCCGGCGCGCCTCCAGCACCACGCCGACCAGGCTCTGGTTGATGACGGCAGTGGGGCCGCCACCCTGGGCGACGAGGATCTTGTGCTGGGCCATGGGCAGGTTCCTGGTAACGGGCCAGATTGGCTGCGGCGTGTTTGCCGCAGCCTGCTGGCCCAGGCGCAAGCGTAAACGTTTTGCGCGTCTGTGCCGCATCAACTCGCGCCTGGCGAGCGGCCCTTGGCGATCTGGCGGCAGATGATGATCATCGGCAGCAAACCAACGCCGACGATGGCCAGCGCGGCGGTCGAGGCCTCGGCCAGCCGCTCGTCGGCGGCCAGGGTATAGGCCTGGGTAGCCAGGGTGTCAAAGTTGAAGGGCCGCATCACCAGCGTGGCCGGCAGCTCCTTCATGACGTCGATGAACACCAGCAACGCCGCCGTGAGCATGCTGCCACGCAGCAGCGGCAGGTGCACCCGCCACAGCGTCTGCGCTGGCGTGTGGCCCAGGCTGCGCGCGGCGCAGTCCATGCTGGGCGTGACCCTGGCCAGACCGGCGTCCACCGCCTGCATTGCCGCAGTGAGGTAGCGCACCAGGCAGGCGTAGACCAGCGCGGCGATGCCGCCGGTGATCAGCAAGCCGGGCTGCAGACCGAACCACTGCTGGGCCAGCGCCGACAGCGCATGGTCAAGCCGGGTCACCGGGATCAGCACGCCGACCGCGATCACCGAGCCCGGCAGCGCATAGCCCAGGCCGGCGATGCGGTGCGCCCAACGCATGGCCGCGCCATGGTGCACCCGCGCGGCATAGGCGATCAGCAGCGCCAGCGCCACCGCCAGTGCCGCGGTCAGCCCGGACAGCAGCACGCTGTTGCCGGCCAGCCGCAAGAAGCGCTGGCCAAACTGCGCGTCGCCTTCGGCCAGCGCCATGCGCAACAGCAGGCCGGCCGGCAGCAGGAAGCCGCCGACCAGCGGCAGCGCGCAGGCGGCCCAGGCCAGCAGTGCGCGCCCGCCCTGCAGCGGCGAGCGGTTGCTGCTGCCGCGCCGCAGCCCCGACTCGGCAAAACGGCTGCCGCCGCGGCTGATGCGCTCCAACGCCAGCACCGCGATGACGAAGGCCAGCAGCACCAGCGCCAGTTGCGCAGCGGCCACCCGGTCGCCCAGCGAGAACCAGGCGCGGTAGATGCCGGTGGTGAAGGTCTGCACCGCAAAATAGCTCACCGTGCCGAAATCAGCCAGTGTCTCCATCAGCGCCAGCGCCACGCCGCCAGCGATCGCCGGTCGTGCCATCGGCAGCGAGATCCGCACAAACACCTGCCAGGGATTGAGGCCCAGCGTGCGCGCCGCCTCGACCATGCCGCCGCCGCGCTCGATGAAAGCGGTGCGGGCCATCAGGTAGACATAGGGGTAGAGCACCAGCACGAACATCAGCACCGCGCCGCCGGTCGACCGCACCTCGGGAAACCAGTAATCGTCGCGGCGCCAGCCAAAGGCCTCGCGCAGCGTGGTCTGCACCGGTCCCACATACTGCAGCAGGTCGGTGTAGCTGTAGGCCATCACATAAGCCGGCATCGCCAGCGGCAGCACCAGCGCCCACTCGAAGCTGGCGCGGCCGACGAACTCATGCCGCGTCACCAGCCAGGCCGAACCCACACCCAGCAGCGTGACGCCGAGGCCCACGCCCAGGCAGAGCCAGAGCGTGGTGACGATGTAGTCGGGCAGCACGGTGGACGCCAGATGCGCCCAGGTGCCACCCGTGCCGCCGGCAAACACGTGCGATCCCACCGACAGGATGGGCACGGCCACCATGCCGGCGGTGAGCAAGGCCATCGCCAGCAGCCATGACCAGCGCCGGCCACGGCCAAGGCCAAGGCCCACGGCCGGGCGGGGCCGCTCGGGCAATGGCTGGAGAAGGACCTCGGGGCGGGCAGGCAAGATCGCGGGCAGGCGGCGTGCAGGGAGGCCGCAGTGTATCGGCGGGCAGCGCACCCGCAGCGCGCCGGCCGCAGCGGTCGGGCAGCCGCTGCCTCGGCCTATCATCCTGGGCAGATGAGCATGGATCAAGCGCCCTGGCTGCAACTCGACCGCATCGCGGTGGCCTATGGCCGCCGGCCGGTGGTCGAGAACTTCTCGATGAGCCTGGCCTGCGGCACGGTCGGCTGCCTGCTCGGCCCCTCGGGCTGCGGCAAGACCACGGTGCTGCGGGCGATTGCCGGCTTTGAGCCGCTGGCGGCCGGCGAGATACGGCTGGACGGCGTGCTCGTCAGCGGCAGCGGCGTGCAACTGCCGCCCGAGCAGCGGCGCATCGGCATGGTGTTCCAGGATCACGCGCTGTTTCCTCACCTCACCGTGGCGGACAACGTGGCCTTTGGCCTGCGCGGCCAGCCCGATGTGCCGGCGCGGGTGCGGCAGATGCTGGAGACCGTGGGCCTGGACGGCAACGGCGCGCGCTATCCGCATCAGCTGTCGGGCGGCCAGCAGCAGCGCGTGGCGCTGGCCCGCGCGCTGGCGCCATCGCCTCGTTTGCTGCTGCTCGACGAGCCTTTTTCCAACCTCGACATCGAACTGCGCGAGCGCCTGGGCCAAGAGCTGCGCGGCCTGCTCAAGGCCGCCGGCACCACCGCGCTGCTGGTCACCCATGACCAGCATGAGGCCTTTGCCATCGCCGACGAGATCGGCATCATGGCCGACGCCCGCATCCAGCAATGGGACAGCGCCTACGACCTGTACCACCAGCCGAAAAACCGCTTTGTTGCCGATTTTGTCGGCCAGGGTGTCTTTTTGCCCGGCACCGTGCAGGACGGCCGCCTGATCCGCATGGAGCTCGGCCTGCTCGAGAGCCCGGAGCCGATCCGCTGCACTGAGCATGGCGACCTGTGCGACGCCGGCTGCGGCGTCGATGTGCTGCTGCGCCCCGATGACGTGGTGCATGACGACGCCAGTCCGGTCACCGCCGAGGTGCTGGCCAAGGCCTTTCGCGGCGCCGAGTTTCTCTACACGCTGCGCCTGGCCAGCGGCCAGACCGTGTTGTCACTGGTGCCCTCGCACCACAACCACGCCATCGGCGAGCGCATTGGCATCCGCCTGCAGGTTGACCATGTGGTGGCCTACAAGCGCGAGGGTGAACCGGTCCTGAACTGCGGCTGAAGCGGCACGCCTACCGCCCTCGACCCAGCGTCCCTGCGGCCTGCGTCAGCGCCCGCCCAGACTCTTGAGCAGCGTCGCCACCTCGCCCTGGCGCGCAAAGCGGTCTCCCAGGGCCGCCAGATGGTCAAGCTCGGCCTTGGCCTGGCGCTTGTTGCCGGCTTGCGCCAGGTAACGCGCCAGGTTGAAGCGCAGGCCGGGATCGTCGGGCAGCAACTTTAGCGCGCGCTGCTGCGTCGCCACCGCCCGTTCGGGCTGTTGCTCGGCTGCCTGCGCCATGGCCAGGGTATCGAGCAAGGCCGGCTGGTCGGGCATGGCCCGCACCGCCCGCTCAGCGATCGGCAGCGCACCTGGCTGTTGCTGCATCAGCATCAGCCAGGCGATGTTGTTGAGTGCCAGCCCATGCTCCGGGTCCATCTTGAGCACGGCCTGGTAGTGGGATTCGGCGGTGGCCAAGTCCTTTTGCGCAAGCGCCACGTCGCCCAGATGGAAGCGGAACACCATGTCGCGCGGGTGGCTCTGGATCCAGCCGGTGGCCATGGCCTGAGCCTGCGCTTGCTGACCGGCCTGTCGCAACGCCAGGTGCAGTCGGGCCGGCGACTGCTGCGGATCGGCCTTGGCCACGGCCTGCCGCAGCGCGCCGATGGCGGCGTCCCAGCGCTTTTGAGCGATCTGGATATCGCCCTCGAGCAGCCAGCCCAGCGCTCGGTCGGGTTGGCGCTGCTGCTGTTGGCGGGCAATCGCCAGTGCCTGCTCAGGCTTACCGACGCGCAGTGCCACACTGATGCCCAGCCGCTGCACGGCTGGGTTATCCGGCGCCAGTTCCAGTGCCCGTTTGGCGCTGCGTTGCGCCGCGCCCAGGTCATTGCCAGCCAGTTGCGCCTGGGCCATGCCGATCGGCCCGATCGGTGATCGCGGCAGTTGTGTCGTCAGGCCGTTGTAGGTGGTCAGCGCCTGCAGGTGCTCGCCGACGGCCAGCTGGGCCCGGCCAAGACGCTGCTGCAGCTCGGCATGCCGGGGCAGCCGGGCCAGGCCCAGCTGCGCGGCAATCAGCGCCGCCCGCGGGTTGAAGCTGGCCAGGTGGTGGTCGGCCAGCGCCAACCGCAGGCTGGGATCGGCTGGATTGGCCTTGATGCCGGCCTCCAGCACAGCGGCCACTGCGTCGCGATCAGCCCCCGTGCGGGCGGCGATCTCGGCCAGTGCCAGGCGCGGTTGCGCCAACTGCGGCCGCAATTTGACAAAGTCCTGAAGCCGCTCACGCGCCGCATCAACCTGCCGGTCGAGCAGATCCAACCCGGCCAGCGCGCCCACCGACGGAAAGTAAGCGGCATCCAGCACCACGGCCTGCTCGAAGGCCTTTCGTGCTTCGGCCTGCTGGCGCTGCTGCAGCAGCACCTGGCCGCGCAGATGCCAGGCAACAGGCTGCGTCGGCTGCTTGCGCTGCAGGGCGTCGATCGCCTTCAGCGCGGCCGCAAAGTCCTTGCGCCGCAACTGGGTGGCAATCAGCGCCATGTCGGCGGTGCTGCCGCTGTCCTGCGTCGCCACCGCCTGCAATTCGGTCAAGGCCAGCTCGGTCTGGCCTCGCGCCAGGCGCGACAAGGCCAGCGCGGTGCGGATCTTCGGATCTTCGGGCTTGAGGCGAGCCACGCGGTCATACAGCGCGGCCGCTGCGGCCGGTCGCTCAAGCAGCAGCTCGGCCTGGGCGGCCAGCACCAGCGCCTGGGCATCAGCGCGGTCCAACGCAATCAGCGGCTCCAGCGCGCCCAGCGCCCGGTCGGGCTGGCCCTGCGCCAGATAGCTCTGCGCCAGCAGGCGCCGCGCGGTCAGGCTGCCGGGCGCCAGCGCCACGGCCTTGCTCAGCAGCACCTCGGCCTGTACCGGCGCGTTCAGCCGCAATTCGACCGCGCCGGCCGACTGCAGCACCACGACATGCTCGGGCAGCACCCGCAGCAGATCTTGAAAACGCTCGCGGGCGCGCGTCAAATCGCCGTCGAGCATGGCAATCTGGCCGTCAAACAACAGCGTCTGCGGATGCCTGGGCAGCAGCTTGCGCATCGCCGCCAGTTGCTGGCGCGCGGCCTCGGTCTGGTTCTTCGCCAGGAACAGCGCAACCAGGGCGGCATGGGCATTGGCGTGGTCGGCGCGCACCACCAGCGCTTGTTGGTAGGCCTGTTGCACGGCCTCGGTGCCGGTGGCCAGGCGGTCGAGCAGGTCACCCTTGAGCACCCAGGCGTCGGCATTGGCCGGCTGTTTCGCCAGCATCGTCTCAACCTGGCTCAAGGCGCCGGGCAAATCACCGCCTACCGCACTCACCCGCGCCAGCAGCAGCCGCGCCGGCTCGTAGTCGGGATCAGCGCGCAACGCCTGGCTCAGGCTGTTGCGGGCGGCCTCCAGATCTCCCTGCGTGGCCTCAGCCTCGGCCAGCGCGGCCTTGAGCTGAGCCGCCGGCCGCCCTGCGGGCAGGTTGACTTGGCCAAACTGCAGCAGCAGCTTGCCGGCCTGGTTGCTGGCCAACAGCGCACGCGCCAGCAGCGGCAAGACCTCGGACTCGCTGCGGCCCAACTCCAGTGCCCGGCGCAACTCGCTCTCGGCAGCCAGCGGATCGCCGCCTTCCAGCAACAGCGTGCCCAGCAGTTGCCGGGCCTCAGGCTGGTTCGGATGGGACTGCAGCAGGCTCTTGACTTGCAGCAGCGCCGCAGCGCGATCCTGCTTGGCCATCGCTTGGCGCACCTGTGCCAGCCGATCCGGCACGCTCCTGCCACAGCCGGACAAGGCCAACACCAGGCCCAGGCAAAGCGCCGCCGCCCAATGACAGCCCGAACGCCGAAAGCCACTGATAGAGGCTGAGTGAAATAGGGTCATTGCCGGGCCGATCTGCGTTGCACTGGGTCTGTTCCCGGCCTGGCCGCTCAATGCAGCCGCATCAGGCCGCCGGCGGCGCGTACCGCACCGGCACCGATGGCCGCGCCGAAGCGCTTGGCCAGCCGCTCGGCCACGTTGTCACGCGGCGTGTAGTCGATCACGTCCTCGGCCTTGATCACTTCACGGGCAAGAAAGTCCAGGCTGCCGAACTTGTCGACCAGGCCCATGGCAATCGCCTGCTCGCCGTTCCAGAACAGGCCCGAGAAGGTGTCTGGCGCCTCTTTCAACCGTGCGCCGCGGCCTTCACGCACCACCTGTATGAACTGCTGGTGCACCTGGTCGATCATCGCCTGGGCATAGGCGCGCTGGCGCGGATTCTGGGCCGTGAAGGGGTCAAGCATGCCCTTGTTGTCGCCGGCGGTGATCAAGCGGCGCTCGATGCCCAGCTTGTCCATCAGTCCGGCAAAGCCGAAGCCGTCCATCAGCACGCCGATCGATCCGACGATGCTGGCCTTGTTGACATAGATCTCGTCGGCGGCCACCGCCACGTAATAGGCGCCCGAGGCACAAACCTCTTCGACCACCGCGTAGACCTTCTTCTTGTGCAGCGCTTTCAGGCGGCGGATCTCGTCGTTGATGATCGACGCCTGCACCGGGCTGCCGCCAGGGCTGTTGATGCGCAGCACCACCGCCAGCGCGCCGCTGTCCTCAAAGGCGCTGCGCAGGCCGGCGATCATCTGCTCGGCGCTGGCCTCGCTGTCAGACGAGATCTCGCCGCGCAGTTCAACCAGGGCGGTATGCGGGCCGCTGGGCGCGCTGCTGTGGCCGCGGTTGTGCAGCAGCACCCACGCCACGGACAACACCAGCCCCAGCCAGGCCAGGCGGAAGAAGATGCGCCAGCGTCGCTCGCTGCGCCGCTCGGCCATCATCTCGCGGGCCAGTGCCTCCAGCGGGTGGGCCGGTGCCGTGGACGGTGGCACGGTGGGCGAAACGTCGGCGTTGTCTGGCGAGGTCATGACGGGCTTTCAAGTGGCAGCGGTTTTGTCGAACAACGGGGGCCGCACATCGGCCGAAGGATACCAACAGGCCAGGCCGTCGAGCTCGGCACAGCTCAAGGCCATCAACTTGCTGCGGCCGCAGGGCCCGCCGACGCAGCGGCCGTCGAGTGGGTTGTAGGTGGCGCCGTGCACGGCGCAGACGATGAAGCGCTGCTCACGGTCGAGAAACTCGCCCGGCAGCCAGTCGAGTTCCACCGGTACATGGGCGCAGCGGTTGACATAGCCCACCAACGCGCCGTCGAAGCGCATCACAAAGGCCCGCGCCGGTTGACCCCAGAGCAGCACGTCAAAGACCTTGGCGCGGCCACGCTCGATCAACTCAGCCGCCGAACACAGCGGCTGTGCCTCAAGGTCAGCCATGCGCGAGCAGCCAGTCGCTCAGTTCGGCGGTGCTGTGAGCCACGAACAAAGGCGACAGCGCATCAAAGGCCAGCGGCGAGTGGGCGCCGTAGCTGACGCCGACGCTGGGCGTGCCGGCGTTGATCGCCAGCCGCAGGTCATGCGTGGTGTCGCCAATCATCAGCGTGCGCTCGGGCTCGGCACCCAGCACCTGCATCAGTTGCTGCAGCATCAGCGGATGCGGCTTGCCGGCGGTCTCGTCGGCGGTACGGGTGGCGTCGAACAAGCCCTTGAGTTGCACGCTTTGCAGCGACTCGTCCAGCCCCTGGCGGCTTTTGCCAGTGGCCACTGCCAGCCCATACTGGCGCGCCTTCAGTGCCTGCAGCATTTCCAGCGTGCCGGGGAACAGCACCAGTTCATGCTGGCGGGCAAAGTAGTGGTGGCGGTAGCGCCGGCCGAGCTCGGGGTAGCGCTCGGGCGCCAGACCGGGCACGGCGTGCTGCAACGCATCGTGCAGGCCGAGGCCGATGACATAAGCGGCGGTCTCGTCGCTGGGCACGGCCAGGCCCAGGTCAGCGCAGGCCGATTGCATGCAGCGCACGATCAGCGCCGTGGAATCAAACAAAGTGCCATCCCAATCAAAAACGATCAGGTCAAAGCGGCGGCGCTGGGGTGTTTTCATCGGAAGGGCCGGCAGGCCGGTAGGTGCTGCGTCAATGCGGCTCGGTCAGGTGGCTGAGCAGTTGGCTGCAATCGGCGGGCAGGGCCGCGCTGAGTTCGATGCGCTCGCCACTGGCCGGGTGGTCAAAGGCCAAGCGCCGTGCGTGCAGAAACATGCGCTCAAATCGGAAGCCCGCCAGCCCCTCGCCACGCGCCCATTGCTTGTTGAGCGCAAAGTCGCCGTACTTGGGGTCACCGACGATGGCATGGCCGGCCTGCGCCAGGTGGACCCGGATCTGGTGCGTGCGGCCGGTCTTGATCGTCACGTCAAGCAAGCTGGCCTGCTCAAAACGCTGCATCACCTGCACCAGCGAGATCGCCCGCCGGCCGTCGGGGTGATCGGCCGCCACCGGCAGCACATGGCGCTCACCGCGCGCGTCCAGCGTCTTGTGCAGCGCCACGTCGATCACCTTCAGCTTGGCCGGCCAGTCGCCGATCACCAGCGCGGCATAGGTCTTGCCGGTGTCACGCTGGCGGAACTGCTCCTGCAGCGCCAGCAAGGCGCTGCGGCGCTTGGCCACCAGCAGGATGCCCGAGGTCTCGCGGTCGATGCGATGCACCAGCTCCAGAAACCTGGCCGTCGGCCTCGCCCGGCGCAGCTGCTCGATGACGCCGAAGCTCACGCCCGAGCCGCCATGCACCGCCACACCGGCCGGCTTGTCGATCGCCAGCAGGTATTCGTCTTCGTAAAGCAGCGCAAACTCGCGCGCCGGCGCCAGCAAGCCGCCGGCCGGCGGCGCGGCGGTGCGCACCGGCGGCAGCCGCAGCTCATCGCCGATCACCAGCCGCGTATCGGCCTGGGCGCGGCCCTTGTTGACGCGCACTTCACCCGAACGGATGACCCGGTAGACATGGGTCTTGGGCACGCCCTTGAGCAAACGCATGAGGAAATTGTCGAGCCGCTGGCCCTCACCCGACTCGTCCACCACCAGGTGCCGCACCGCAGGCGCAGCCACCGCCACAGTCGCCGGCGCGCCCTGCGCAGCCACGCCGGATGCCGCTGCAGCGCTGCGCCGGGCCGGTGGTGGTTTGCTGCTTATAATGATAAGAGCCACGATTGGGCCGTAAGTGCTTGATTTTTCAGAGTTTACTCGGGCAAACCCGGTGCTATCGTGGAGCGGCGCCCTACCAGGCGTCAAAAAGCGTTGATGCAGCACCTGCGTCTCACGCGGCAAGCCGCAGTCCCCCAAGTGATGCGGCGGCCCGCAGTGCAGGTGCAAGAAACACGTCCTCACAGCCGTCCCTTCACAGGGAAAGTACAAAAAGGTCATGGACGGCAGACCGCCCGCTGTTGGGCGGTCTGTCGTTCGCGGAAAAGCCCACAGGGTCTGCATGCTGTCCCGCCCCCCCACTCCCCACCTGCCTGCGTTGATCCGACGTGGGCGTCTCGCGCCTGGTGGCGCGGGCATGCCGCCCCGGCCATTTGCCGGCGCGACGGCATGCGCCGGTGAGGTGAAGCCTTCGCGCCTGGCGCGGGGCCGGGGATCGGCGCCGCCGCCCACCCTCACCGCTTTGCCGCACGCGGCCCCGCTGCATCCCTGATCGTTGTTGATCACTGCAGTCCAGGGCGGTTCCTTCTGCGGCCGTAAGACGTTTTTCGTGCATCGAAACAGGTTGCCCGCCTGGCCTTCGTGGTCGGGCTGGTGATCGGATGGCACGCGCCCCCCAACCGGGCGCGTGGGACAGGAGTGCACATGAAACGCATGTTGATCAATGCCACGCAGGCCGAGGAGCGGCGTCTGGCGATCGTCGATGGGCAAAAACTGCTCGACTTCGAGACCGAGATCGAAGGGCGCGAACAGCGCAAGGGCAATATTTACAAGGCCGTCGTCACCCGCGTCGAGCCCTCACTGGAAGCCTGCTTCATCGACTACGGCGAAGACCGCCACGGCTTTCTGCCGTTCAAGGAAATCGCCAAGTCTTACTTTCGCGAGGGCGTCGAGGCCAAGAACGCCACCATCAAAGAAGCCATCCGCGAGGGCCAGGAACTGCTGGTACAGGTCGAGAAAGAAGAGCGCGGCAACAAGGGCGCGGCACTGACCACCTTCGTGTCGCTCGCCGGCCGCTACGTGGTGCTGATGCCCAACAACCCGCGCGGCGGCGGCGTGTCGCGCCGGATCGAGGGCGAGGACCGGGCCGAGCTCAAGGAGAACATGGACCAGCTGGAATATCCCAACGGGATGTCCATCATCGCCCGCACCGCCGGCATCGGCCGCAGCGCCCCCGAACTGCAGTGGGACCTGAACTACCTGCTGAAACTCTGGAACGCCATCGACGGCGCCGCCAAGGGCGGCAAGGGCGCCTTCCTGATCTACCAGGAGTCCTCGCTGGTGA
>JBBQJN010000099.1:0-12139 GCA_038325945.1 Burkholderiales bacterium
TGCAAGTCCTGCGGCGTCGCGCCGAGTGTGTTGAGCGCACGCACCACATCGGCCAGCTTGGCGCCGGCCGGCAGGTGCATCAGCTGGCCGCCTTGCTGGGTGACGGCGATGTCGTATTTCTCGGCCTGCACCGTCTTGCCGCTCGATAACGGTCCGGGCTGGCTGACCAGCGGCGTGGCGGTCACTGTGACGGTGAGCGAGCCATGCGCCACCGCGCAGCTGGCCAGCGTGACCGATTCGTTCATCACCACCGAGCCGGTGCGCGAGTTGATGACCACCCGCGCTGCTGGCTTCTGCAGCACCACGTCGAGGTTCTCGATGTCGGCCATGAAAGCGACATGGTCGTTGACGGCAGCGGGCAGTTGCACCTGCACGACGCGGCCGTCCACCGCCTGCGCGGTGCCGGCGCCTTTGGCACGGTTGATGGTGTCGGCCACCGCGCGGGCGGTGGCAAAGTCGTCGGACTGCAGGTCGAGTTGCAGCATGCCGTTGCGGCTGAAGCTGGTGGGCACGGTGCGCTCCACCGACGCGCCCTCGGGCACACGGCCTGCCGCCAGGTGGTTGATCTGCACCTTGGCGCCGCCAGCCGAAGCGCCCGCGCCGCCGACGATCAGGTTGCCCTGGGCGATGGCATAAACCTGACCATCGGCGCCGCGCAGCGCGGTCTGCAGCAGCAGGCCGCCGCGCAGGCTCTTGGCATTGCCGGCCGATGAGACGTTGACGTCGATGCGCTGGCCTGGCTGGGCAAAGGCCGGCAACTCGGCGGTGACCACCACTGAGGCCAGGTTGCGCGGCTGCATCTGCACGCCAGGCGGCAGCGTGATGCCGTTTTGCTGCAAAAAGGCCGCCAGCGCCTGCGGCGTGAACGGCGCCTGGGTGGCCTGGTCGCCGGTGCCATCAAGGCCGAACACCAGGCCAAAGCCGGTCAGCTGGTTGCTGCGCTTGCCGGCGACGTTGGCCACTTCCTTGATGCGCGCGGCCTCAACCGGCCACCAGGCGGCGGCGCTGGCCACGAACAGGCCGAACAGCACCACCCAGCGCAGCAGGCGCTCGGGCGAGACCCGGTTGAACAATTTGGTGAACGGCTTCATGGCAGTCATCGAGGGGCTTAGATCGGCAGCACGTTGAGAAAAAAGCGCGACAGCCAACCCATCGACTGCGCCTCGGCGGCCTGGCCGCGGCCACGCTGCTGCACCCGCACATTGGCCACTTGCGTGCTGGTGACGCTGTTGCCCGGCGCGATGGCGCGCGGATCTACCTGGCCCGAGAAGCGCAACACGTCGACGTTGGCGTTGACGCCGATCTGCTTCTCGGCGGCGACGATCAAATGGCCGTTGGGCAGCACCTGCACCACGGTGGCGGTGATGACGCCGGAGAAATCGTTGCTGTTCTCGGTGGTGCCCTTGCCGGCAAAGGCGCTGCTCGAGCTGCCGCTGGCCGAGGCCCGCGTCAGCGCGCTGCTCTTGAAGAAGGGCAGCGCCGAGATGCCGGCGGTCAGCGTATCGGCGCGGTCAACGCTGCTGGTGCTCTTCTGCACCGCGCTGACCTTCTCAGCGATGGTGATGGTCAGGATGTCGCCAACGATGCGTGCGCGGTGGCTCTCGAACAGCGGCCGGTAGGTATCGGCCTGGAAAATGGCGCCGGTGGCAGGCAGCGCTGCGGCGGGCGCCGGCGCATCCGGCAGCGGGTAGGCCGCGCTGGGCATCACCAGGTCGACCGTGGGCTGGCGCGCCAGGTTGCTGCAGCCGGCCAGGGCCAGGCCGAGCAAGGGCCAACAAGCGCGCCGCAGCAGACTCGGCGACAAAGTGATCATGAGCTCTGTGCTCACAGCTGGGCCAGCTTCTGCAGCATCTGATCAGACGTCTGCACGGCCTTGGAATTGATCTCGTAGGCGCGCTGGGTCTGGATCATCGAGACCAGCTCTTCGACCACGTTGACGTTGCTGGTCTCGACACTGCCCTGGGTCAGCTGGCCAAGGCCATTGCTGCCCGGCGCGCCGGCCTGCGGTGCGCCCGACGAGGCGCTCTCGGCAAACAAGTTCTCGCCGCGCGGATCAAGCCCGCCCGGGTTGACAAAGCCGGCCAGTTGCACCTGCCCCACCTGCTGCGGCGCACTTTGCCCTGACAACAACACCGAGACTACGCCGTCGTTGCCCACCGTCACCGACTGCGCGTTGGGCGGGATGGTGATGCCGGGCTGAACCTGGTAGCCGCCATTGGTCACCAGCTGACCCTGGGCATTGAGCTGGAACGAGCCGTCGCGGGTATAGCCGGTGGTGCCGTCGGGCAGCTGGATCTGGAAAAAGCCGTTGCCGCGCACCGCCATGTCGTAGCTGCTGCCGGTTTGCTGCAGGTTGCCCTGCGAGAAGTTGCGCGCCAGCGCCACCGGCCGCACACCCAGGCCGATCTGCAGGCCGGTGGGCAGGGTCGACTGCTCGCCGGTATTGCCGCCAACCTGACGCAGGTTCTGGTACATCAGGTCCTCGAACACCGCGTGGCCACGCTTGTAGCCATTGGTCGCCGTATTGGCCAGGTTGTTGGAGATGGCGTCCAGCGCGGTCTGCTGGGCCTCCATGCCGGTCTTTGAAATCCACAGCGAACGGATCATCGCCAATCTCCAGTTGCAAATGCGCTGTGGCGATGATCGCGGCAACTTGAGGCCGCCAAAGAAGCAAAAAGCACCGCCTCGGCGGTGCTTTTCTCGGTCATGGGCAGCAGCGCCGCTGCGGCGGGCTTCAGTTGTTGGACAGCAAGCGTGTCGCCGATTGCTCGCGCTCCTGCGAGGTCTGCAGCATCTTCATCTGCTGCTCAAACTGGCGCGCCGCTGAGATCATCGCCACCATGGCCTCGACCGGGCTGACATTGCTGCCCTCAAGCGCCTCAGATTGCACACGCGCCGTGCCATCGGCCGGCAACTCACCGCTGGCGGCGCGGAACAGGCCGTCCTCGCCACGCTGCAGCGCCGTCTCTGGCGTCACTAGCTTGAGCCGGCCCACGCCCTGCGGCCGGCCATTGCCGACGGTGGCGGTAAGGGTGCCGTCGGCGCCGATCAGCAACTGGGCGTTGGCCGGCACGCTGATCGGTCCGCCATCGCCCATCACCGTCTGCCCGGTGCGGGTGACCAGCAGGCCCTCGGCGTTGACATCGAGCGCGCCGTTACGGGTATAGGCCTCGCTGCCGTCGCGGCCCTGCACCGCCAGCCAGGCGTCGCCCTTCATCGCCACGTCGAGGTTGCGGCCGGTGGCAGCCACCGGGCCGGGCTCGGCGTTGTAGCCGGGCGTCGTCTCGATCGCGTAGACCCGCGTGCTGGCACCGTCGCCCAGCACCGGCACGGCGCGAAACGCCGTCATCTCGGCGCGGAAGCCGGTGGTCGAGGCATTGGCCAGGTTGTGCGCCAGCACATCCTGGCGCTGCATATTGGCCTTGGCGCCGGCCATGGCGAGGTAGATCACGCGGTCCATGGCGGTTCCTCAGTGGCGTTTCAGAGAGCGATCAGCGCAGGTTGACCAGGGTCTGCATCACCGAGTCCTGGGTCTTGATGGTCTGCGCATTGGCCTGGTAGATGCGTTGCGCCACCATCATGTTGACCAGTTCGGCGGTGAGATCGATGTTGCTCTCCTCGACCGCGCCCGACTGGATCACGCCCAGGTTGCCCGAGCCGGGCCTGCCCAGCACCGGATCACCCGACTCGAAGCTGGCGCTCCAGGCGTTGCCACCCAGCGGTCGCAGGCCCTGCACGTTGCGGAAGGTGGCCAGCTCAACCTGTCCGATGGCGATGCTCTGGCCACTGGAATAGGTGGCCAGCACAACCCCGTCGGACTCGATCGCGATGCTGGCGAGTTGGCCTGGCGCAAACCCATCCTGCACCACTCCGGTGACGCCGAAGATGGCGCCGTACTGGGTCAGCTTCGAAAAATCCAACTGCAAGTTGGTCATCGGCTCGGTGGCCACGCCCTGCACATTAAAGGTGGTCGGCACGTTGAACGAGATCATATCCATAGGCAGGTTAGGGTCGGTCAGGTTGACGGGCGCGCCGCCATTGCCAGGGAACCGCAAGGCCGAAATCGGCTGCGGATTGCCGCTGCCGTCCAGGTTCAGCGGCGTGCCGTTGGCGGAGGCAAAGACCGACCAGTTGTCGAGACCGGACTTCTGGAAAAAGTAGGTCAGCGCCACCTCCTGACCCTTGCTGTCATAGAGGTTGAGCGAGGTCGCGCTGTTGTAGGTACTGGCGCTGTCGAAGTCGATCGGCACAGTGCTTGCGGGGTCGGCGGTCACTTTGGCGCGTGAATCGAGGTTGAGCTCGAGCTTGATATTGCGCGTCTCGCTGGGTTTGATGCCGGCGGTGGGCAGGGTCAGTGGCTGGGCCTGCCCCGGCACCAGGGTGCCCAGCGCGCTGGCCGGATAGCCCAGCAGGCGCGAGCCCTGGCTGTTGGCGATGAAGCCGTCGCGGTCGATCTTGAGTTGGCCGTTGCGGCTGTACTCCAAAGCGCCATTCAAGTCTTTGAGCTGAAAGAAGCCGCCGCCGTTGATGGCCAGATCCAATGGGTTGTCGGTGGCGTTGATGCTGCCCTGCGAGAACTGCTGCGACACCGAGCCCAGCGAGACGCCAATGCCGATGTTGTTGGGCCCGCCGCCTCTGACCGCGCGGGCATAGACATCGGAGAACTCGGCGCGCGAGACCTTGGCGCCGACGGTGCTGGCGTTGGCCACGTTGTTGCCGATCACCTCGAGATTGCGGCCGGCGGCGGTGAGGCCGGAAACACCTTGCTGAAAGCTCATTCAAATTCTCCTGCGGTGCTGCGGTGCTGCGGTGCTGCGGGGCTGGGGACGCGTGGGTTCTGCCCGGGTGCGGCGCCCGCCGGCGCCCAGGGGCCAAAGGAGTCAAGGTCAATCGAGCGCGGTGATGCCGGCGTACGGCACACGGCCGCTACGTTCCAGTTCAAGCGTCAGCGCGCTGCCGCCGGTATTGACGGCCGCGACGCGGTCACGCATCAACGGCGTCACGCTCAGCGTTTGGGTGCCGCTGTTGGCGGTGATGCGGAAGCGGTAGCTGGCGGCGTCGGCCATGGCGCTGCCGGCCGGCCAGTTGAAGGCCTGGCGGCCACTGCCCTGGGCGCCGAGGTTGAGCGTATCGACCACCAAGCCGGCCGGGCTCAGCACCTCGACCTTGACACGGTCGGCGGCCGAGGCCAGTTCAAAACCGCCCTGCACACGGCCGTCGGCCATCTGGCTGAGCTTGTCGCCCTGCAGCAGCACGTCTTTGCCAACCAGCGATGCGCCTTGCAGCGCCTGCATCTGCACAAACTGGCCGTTCAGGCCCTCGACCGTGGTGTTGAGCTTCTCGATGCCGCTGACGGTGCTGATTTGCGCCATCTGCGAGGTCATTTGCGCGTTGTCCATCGGGTTCATCGGATCCTGGTTCTTCAGCTGCGTCACCAGCAGCTTGAGGAAACGGTCGCCCGCCTCCTTGGCCGAGGTGGCGCTGGCGCTGCTGGCGGAGGCCTTGGCAGGACCGTTCAAGGCGGCGAAGTTGTTGCTGGTGGCGCTGTTGATGCTGCTCATGCGGTGCTCCTGGTCGGCGTGCGGCAAATCATGATTGGCCCATCTGCAGGGTCTTGAGCAGCAGGCCCTTGGTGGTGTTCATGATCTCGACGTTGTTCTGGTACGAGCGCGAGGCCGAGATCATGTTGACCATCTCGTCGATCGGGCTGACGTTGCTGTAAGTCACATAACCCTCGGCGTCGGCGCCGGGATGCTTGGGATCGAGCACCTTGCGGCCCTGGGTTTGGTCCTCGATGACGCCGTTGACCTGCACGCCGGCCGAGGTGGCCTCACCCATCATCAGGGTCTGGAACACCACCTGGCGCGCCTTGTAGGCCTGGCCGTCGGGGCCGGCCACGGTATCGGCGTTGGCAATGTTGCTGGCCACCACGTTGAGCCGCTGGGTCTGCGCACTGGCCGCGCTGCCCGAGACGTCGAATATCTTGAACATGCTCATGTCAGCCCCTCGTTCGCCGAGTACGTCGACCGATCCCCCGAGGGGATGCGGGCCGGCTTGGGAGCGGCCCGGCGCTCGGCCCGCCGGTGCAGCCCCTCGTTCGCCGCGTACGTCGACCGATCCCCCGAGGGGATGCGGGCCGGCTTGGGAGCGGCCCGGCGCTCGGCCCGCCGCGCGCTATCTGCCTGGGTTGTCTGCATCAACATGGTCAGCCCTGGTTGTGGCTCTTCATCGCCTCGAGCATCGAGCGCACGCTGCCGTTGATGAAACGCAGCGTGGCCTCGTACTTGACGGTGTTGTCGGTGAAGCTGGCGCGCTCGCGGTCGAGGTCGACGGTGTTGCGGTCCAGTGCGTCCTGGCTGTGGCGGGCATAGAGCAAGCCGGTCTCGCCGCGCAGGTTGACCGCTGCGTTGTCGTGCATGGCATGGGTGGCCGTCAGCGCGCCGGCGGGCGCACCTTGGCCGGTGGCCTGACGCAGCGCCTGGGCGAAATCCATCTCGCGGGCCTGGTAACCCGGCGTGTCGGCATTGGCGATGTTGCTGGCAATCAGGCGCTGGCGCTCTGAGCGCAGCATCAGGGCCTGCGACTGGAAGTCGAGTGCTTGGGTCAATCGGTTCTGCATGGCGGCGCCTCGCAAGGTGTCTCAACGGATCTCAACGGATCTCAACGGGCCTCTATGGGCCTGCTGCCCAGCACGTCTGGTTGCGCCAGATTGTGGGCAAGCGGGCCGTCAACTTGAGCTTGAACAAAGGGCACATCACCGGGCAATTCAAGCCACCGCCGGGCAGCCCCAGCCAGCAAGATGCACGCCGTGACTGCCATTGCCCCACTGCGCGCCCTGTGCGCACCCACCGCACCCACCCCACCCAGCGCATCCCGCGCGGCGCGCACAACACCGTCTGGCGTTGCGCCTCGCACCGCCGGCCGGCCGCCGCTGCGCCGCCGGGCGGGCGTGGTGCTGGCGCTTGCGCTGGTAGCACTGGCCGCGCCGCTAGGCGCCTGCGCCCAGGCGGCAGCCGCCTCGCCGCTGTCCGATGCCCTGCGCAGCGAGATCGAGCGCATGGCGCAGGCGGCGGCCACCACCGTGTGGGGCGCCCATACGCCGCCACCGCGCACCGAGGTCATCGTCGGCGCACTCAACCCGAGTCTCAAGCTGGCGCCCTGCCAACAGGTTCAGCCCTATCTGCCGCCGGGCATCCGCCCGCTGGGCCGCAGCCGCATCGGCCTGCGCTGCATCGAGGGCCCGACGCACTGGAATGTCAGCCTGCCGGTGACCATCAAGCTGTGGGCGCCTTCACTGGTGGCCAGCGGCCTGTTGCCGGCGGGCACGGTGCTGACGCAGGCACATTTGCGCAGCGCCGAGGTTGACCTTGCCGAGCGCCCTGATCCCGCGATCACCGAGGTGCAGCTGGCACTGGGCCGCACCCTGCAGCGCAGCCTGGCCGCCGGCGACGCGCTGCGCCGCGGCGATCTGAAGACACGGCAATTCTTCAGCGGTGGTGACACCGTGCGCATCGTGGCCCAAGGGCCGGGCTATGCCATCAGCAGCGAAGGCCAGGCGCTGGGCCCAGGGCTGGAAGGGCAGAGCGTGCGTGTGCGCATCGACAATGGTCGTGTGCTGTCGGGCATCGCCACCGGTCATCGCCGCATCGAATTGGCGCTGTGAACGAAGCCACCCAACCTGCGCAAAATAAGGGTTTACCCTCTTTTTTTGCCCCGTTCAACTTTTTCGCTGCGCGGTGCCTAAAGTTCACCAGAGCCGCGCCGATACCCGAACATGTCAAAGGGTTGGGCGCTGACCCTCTTAGCTGGAGTCCCTCATGAAGATCGGTCCATTAGATAGCCAAGTGGTCGCTGCGACCGCCAACGAACGCAAGCCAGGTGCGGCTGCGCCGAACACTGCCAGCGCAACGGCCAGCGCAGCGGCCAGCGATGCCAGCGCCAAGGTGGCGCTGTCAAGCACGGCGGCGCAATTGGCGGCCGCTGGCAGCGAAGGCGTGTTCGACGCCGACAAAGTGGCGCGCATCAGTGCAGCCATCCAGAACGGCAGCTTCAGCGTCAATGCCGATGCCATCGCCGACAAGCTCATCAGCAATGCCCAGGAGCTGCTGGGCAAGGCGAGCGACAAACGCTGAGTCCCCGAGGCCCGCCCGCATGTCGCACGCCGAAGTTGATCTCCGCCTGGATGAAGCAGGCGCCGAAGCCACCCTGCGCCGTTCTAGCGCTGAGCTAGAACCGCTGGTGATCGAGGTGGAGTTGCGCCTGCAAGCACTGGCCGAAGCGCTGCGCGAGCGCGAAGCAGCGGCCATCGAGCAACAGGCCCAGGCCCTGCACCAGGCGATGGCCACCGCGCTGCAGCGCTTCATCCATGCCGCCCACCACGGTGTGGTGCCCGACCCGCTGCGCTTGCGGCTGTCGCGTGCCGGCGCACAACTGGCCCGCCACCGCGAGGCCTTGTCGCGCGCTACCTCGGCGCTGGACCGCGCCATCGACGTGCTGATGCCCGGCGCCACGCTGGACGGCCAGGTGTATACCGCCAGCGGCATGGCAACGCCACGCCAGGTGCTGGGCGGCCTCAACGCCTGAAGCCCTGACGGCTTGACGGGCTGACCGCTGGCTGCTGCCCCCGGCGGCGGGCGGCCCGGCGCTACTGCAATTCGCCCGACGTCGGCGGCGCCACATGGCCGGGCGTGAACAGCCCGCCCACATCGACCGGATCAAAGCGGTAGATCGCGCCGCAGAAATCACAGCCCACTTCGGCCTCGCCGCGCTCTTCGATCAACCCATGCACCTCATCGGCGCCCAGGCCTCGCAGCATGCCGGCCACCCGCTCGCGCGAGCAGCGGCAGGCAAAGTGCGGTGTCTGCGGCTCAAACACACGCAGCGTCTCTTGCCAGAACAAGCGGTGCATCACTTGCTCGGGCCGCAGGCTGAGCAGTTCTTCGGCCGTCAGCGTGGCGGCCAACATGGCGATGCGGTTGAAATCTTCGCTGCGGCCGATCTGGTCCTCGTCGTGGCTGATCAGCAGGCCGCCGGCCAGGTTGGCGCCACCGGCCATCGGCATGCGCTGGATCAGCAGGCCGGCCGCCACCTCGTCGTTGGCCGCCAGCACCAGGCGGGTGTCGAGTTGCTCGGACTGCAGCATGTAGTGCTCCAGCACCTCGCTGAGCCTTTGCAGCGGCTCGCGCTGGTCGCCGAACAGCGGCACCACGCCCTGGTACGGTTGCTGGCCTGGCAGACGATCCTGCGGGTCAAGCGTGATCGCGCAGCGGCCTTGGCCGTGCAGGTTGAGCATGGCTTCCAGCCGCGCGTCGGCCGGCACATCACCCACCACCTTGGCGGTGGCGCGAAAGCTCAGGTCGGGCTGGGCCTCGGCCACCGCCAGCTTGACCGGGCCGTCGCCCTGCATCTGCAGGATCAGCGCGCCATTGAACTTCAGGTTGCCTTGCATCAGCAGGCTGGCCGCCGTCATCTCACCCAGCAGCGCGCGCAGCGGCGGCGCAAAGGCATGGCCGCCGTCGCTGGCGCTGGTGCGGCGGGCCAGCAGATCACGCCAGCTGCCCTCCAGGCGCACCAACATGCCGCGCACCGGCAGGCCTTCGAACAGAAACTTCTGTAGCTGGTCCATGGCGGCTCAGAGCTTGTGAAGATCGGGGGCGCGACTCAATCCACCCGCCGGCGCAGCCGCGCGTGGCGCTGTGCCTGTGCCACGTAATGCGTGGCGCTAGCGCGCAGGCCGGCGATCTGCTCGGGCGTGAGCTCGCGCACCACCTTGGCCGGCGAGCCGACGATCAGCACGCCGTCGGGGAAGACCTTGCCCGCAGTCACCAGCGAGCCAGCGCCGACGATGCTGTCGCGGCCGATCACCGCGCCGTTGAGCAGCACGCTCTGGATGCCGATCAGCGAGTTGTCGCCGATGGTGCAGCCGTGCAGCGTCACCTGGTGGCCGATGGTCACGCCCTCGCCGATCTGCAGCGCTTGGCCGTGGTCGGTGTGCAGCACGCTGCCGTCCTGCACATTGCTGTTGGCACCGATGCTGATGAAGTCGTTGTCGCCGCGCAGCACGGCGGCGTACCAGACGCTGGCGTTTTCACCCAGCACCACCTTGCCCAGTACATCAGCGCTCTCGGCCACCCAGGCGGTGTGGTGGATCTGCGGTGCGTCGTGGTCCAACTGGTATACGGCCATCTTGGTTTCCTTGATCGGGCTGCAACGGCACTGGTGCGCCGGCGGCAAAGCCTATGATTCTAAGGATGCAGCCGACAACAAACAGCTTGCCGGGTCTTCGCCCCCGCGCCCTGGCCTTGCTGCAACTCGCCGAGCCAGCGTTGAAGGCCGAGCAAACCCGCGCACTGTGGCTGGCCGAACAGGCCGCAGCGCTGCCGCTGGACACCGCCGAAACCTTGGCCGACCCACCCGGCCTGCCCGGCCGCCCCGCCCTGCCCCGGCTGGTGGCGGCTGACCAGGTGCCGCGTCGCTCACCCTTCACACTGGCCGGCCGCGCCGCGCTGCTGCACGCCATCTGCCACATCGAGTTCAACGCCATCAACCTGGCGCTGGACGCGATCTGGCGCTTTGCCGGCATGCCCGACGCCTACTACCGCGACTGGCTGCAGGTAGCCGGCGAGGAGGCGCTGCACTTCAGCCTGCTGCGCGAGCATCTGCAAAGCCTGGGCTACGACTACGGCGACTTTGATGCCCACGACGGCCTCTGGCGCATGACCGCGGCCACCGCCGGCGACATCACCGCCCGCATGGCGCTGGTGCCGCGCACGCTGGAGGCCCGCGGCCTGGACGCCACGCCGCCGATCCAGGCCAAGCTGCGCAAGGCCGGCGATGAGCGCGCGGTGGCCATTCTCGACCTCATCCTGCATGACGAGATCGGCCATGTGGCGATCGGCAACCGCTGGTACCGCTGGCTGTGCGAGCGTGACGGGCTGGACGCGCTGGCGCTCTACCCGGAACTGGTGGCGCGCTACATGGCGCCGAGGCTGCGGCCGCCGTTCAATCTGGCGGCCAGGCGGGCGGCGGGGTTCAGCGAAGCGGAACTTGACGCGCTGGACGCTCCGGGCTGAACTGAACTGGGCTGGGCCAACGTCGGTCGGATCAGCTAACCGTCAGACCTGGGCCGCTGCTGCCGCAGCCGGCTTCTTCTTGGGAAACCGCGCCATCCAGGCCTTGCGCACCAGGTGCGGCACCAGCAGGTGCAGCGGCATGCGCAGCCAGTGCGAGCGCACAAACAGCAGCCAGCGCGCCAGGCCCTCGCCAGGGACATGGCAGCTCGGGTGCATAGGCCGAAGCGCGATGGTCAGCAGCTTGGCCATCAGCACGCGCGACAGCCAGCGCGGCCGCAGCGCCAGCACCGCCGCTTCCAATTCAGCCGGCGGCCGCGTGCCGAACAGGCGCTCGACGTGAAACAGCGCATGGTGCAGCGGCACCTTCAGGCCCAGTTCATTGGCGCGGGCGATCAATTCCGGCCAAAAGTCCGGCTCATGCACCGCAAAGTGCTTAAGCAGGTCGTCCATGTCCAGAAGGTCGCGCAGACCGTGGTGAAACTCGCCCTCGGCGAACAGGTGGACGGCGCTGTGAAGCACCATGTCGGTCGGCTGCAAGGTCCACAAACCAGGGTGGCCTTCGATAGGCCGAGCCTTAACCAGCAGCAACGCGCCATCCACGTTGAAAGCCGAGGTCGGCGGAGTGATGGTGTAGTGCACGTCGATGGTCGAGTCCCGCTGCACATGGGACAGCGGCGGCAGTTCGTGCATCCATTCGCGGTAATAGCGCTGGTCGTACTCACTGTCCAGGTGATCGGGAATCCATCCGCCGGCGAGCAGCGCACTCTCGGCCTTGGACAGTTCGACTTGCGGCACCAGGATGTCGACGTCGCTGAACACCCGCCCCCGCGATGGCGGAAGTCCGGCGCACAGGTAGGCTGCGCCCTTGAGCAACACGCACGTCATGCCGGCCGACCGCAGCGCACGCTCGATTCTCAGCACCTCGGCCTTGGCGATCTGCGCCCACAACTCCGCTGTAATTCGAGACGCTTCCAAGTGCCGACGCGGGCCTGCCGGCACCTCACCCGCGAACTGGCCGCTATCACTGAAACTGTGCGCCAACCGTGCCGTCAGCAAGGCCCGTCGCG
>JBBQJN010000100.1:0-12074 GCA_038325945.1 Burkholderiales bacterium
CCGCGCCAGCCGCTTGAACGCCGTGGCGGTGTTTGTCGGTGTGCTGTTCTTCGGCTGGCTGTGGGGTGTTTGGGGCTTGGTGCTGGGCGTGCCCATCCTGTTGATGGTCAAGGCCGTCTGCGACCGGGTGGATGACTTCAAATCGGTGAGCGAGATGCTGGGCGATTGAGCGTAGCCGCTGAGCCGTTCAGCTTGACAGTTGCTGCCAGGCGTTGTGGCTCCGACCTGACATGCAGCACATGCCTTGGGGGCAGATGTCAGTCTTCACCGAAAAGCCAGGCATCAACTTGAAAGCTGCTGCCAGGCCTTGTCCAGCCGTTTGATACTGACGGGTTGCGGGGTGCGCAGTTCCTGGGCGAAGAAGCTGACACGCAACTCCTCCAACAGCCAACGGTACTCATCCAGCCGGGCATCGGCCACGCCCTTTTGCTCGACCAGGCGGCGCAGGTAACGCTGTTCGATCGGCCGCAACTCAGCCAGGCGTTGTGCATCACGCGCCGGATCGGCACGCTGCTTGTCCAGCCGCAGCGTGATGGCCTTGAGGTAGCGCGAGAAGTGCGCCAGCTGGCCATAAGGCGCTGCCTGCAGAAAACGTTTGGGCACCAAGCGCTGCAACTGCGCGGCGATGTCGTCGGCCACCTCCTTGCCCGCCCGGCTGTCCTTCAACTTGCGCAACGCGGCGGCGTAGTCGGCCAGGATCACGCCGGCCAGCCGCGCCACTTCCTGCGCGATCAGGTTGAGCCGGCTGCGGCCCTCGGCGATGCGCTTCTCAAACGCCGCTGCATCCGCAGGCAGCGGTTCGGCCAGGAAGGCGCGGTCGAGCGCCAGCTCGATGATCTGCGTGCGCAGTTCTTCGGCGGTGCCCAGTGGCATGTAAGCGGCGGCCATCTTCACCAGATCGGGGATGTTCTTTTCCAGGTACTTCAGCGGCTCCTTGATGGCCAGCGCCACCAGCCGGCGCAGGCCGGCGCGGTGGCGCGTGGCTGCCAGGTCGGGCTCGTCGAAAACTTCGATCTCGACATGAGCACCCTTGTCCATCAGCGCCGGAAAGCCGATCAGCACTTGGCCGGCCTGGTGGATCTCCATCAGCTCGGGCAGTTCACCAAAGGTCCAGCCGGTGTAGGTCTTGGCCACGGCGTCCACCGGCGCTGCGGCTGGCGCCGGCGCAGCCACCCGCCGCGCGGCGCCCGGTGCCGGCGTGGCCTGGGCCGGTGGCGCCGCGGCCGCTGACGCCAGCGTGCCCAGCTTTAGCGCCGCCAGCGCCTGGAAGGCTGATCGCGCCTGGCCGCCCAGCTCGGCTTTGAGTGTGGCCAGGTGGCGGCCGATGCCGAGTTGGCGGCCATGCTCGTCCACAACCCGGAAGTTCATGAACAGATGCGGCGCCAGCATGTCGAGCTTGAAGTCGTTGCGCTGTACCGCAATCTGGCTGCGTTCGCGCACGGCCTTCAGCAACACGTCCATCAATGCGCCCTGGCCGAACTCATGCAGCTCGATGAACTCGGCGACGAAGTCGGGCAGCGGCACCAGCCGGCTGCGCGGGCGCTGGTGCAAGCTCTTGCACAGCGCCGTCAGCTTGGCGCTCAGCATGCCGGGCACCAGCCATTCACAGCGCTCCTCGTTGACCTGGTTGAGCGCGTAGATCGGCAGCGTCACCGTCACGCCGTCCTTGGCGTCGCCGGGCTCGTGCAGGTAGCTCGCCACGCAATCCACGCCGCCCAGGCGCAGGGTCTTGGGAAAAGCGCTGCCGGTGATGCCGGCCGCCTCGTGGCGCATCAGCTCATCGCGGGTTAGCTTGAGCAGCTCAGGCTGGCGCTTGATCTGGTCGCGGTACCAGCGCTCGAGGCTGGCGCCTGAATGCACGTTGGCCGGCAGCAGCTGATCGTAAAAGGCGTAGATCAGCTCGTCATCGACCAGCACGTCCTGGCGCCGGCTCTTGTGCTCCAGCTCCTCCACCTGCGCCAGCAGCTTGCGGTTGTGGGCGATGAAGGGCAGCTTCGAATCCCAGTCGCCGGCCACCAGCGCCTCGCGGATGAAGATCTCGCGTGCGGCGCGGGGATCGACGTTGCCAAAGTTCACCCGCCGGTTGTTGTAGACCACGATGCCGTAGAGCGTGGCGCGCTGCAGCGCCACCACCTCGGCGGCCTTTTTCTCCCAGTGCGGCTCGAGCAGCTGGGTCTTCAGCAAATGGCCGGCCACGCCCGGAATCCATTGCGGCTCGATGCTGGCCAGGCCACGGCCATACAAGCGCGTGGTATCCACCAACTCGGCGCTGATCAGCCAGCGGCCAGGCTTTTTGCTGAGATGCGCGCCGGGGTGGCGCCAGAACTTGATGCCGCGCGCACCCAGATACCAGTCTTCATCGTCGGATTTACAGCCGACGTTGCCCAGCAAGCCGGCCAGCATCGCCAAGTGGATCTGCTCGTAGGTGGCGGCGATGCCGTTGAGCCGCCAGCCCTGCTCGGCCACCACGGTGTGCAGCTGGCTGTGGATGTCGCGCCATTCACGCACCCGGCGCGGGTTGACAAAGCTCTCACGCAGCCGCTGCTCTTGCTGGCGATTGCTGAGCTTGTGGCTGTCGATGCGCGGCGCGCCGCCTGCGGCGCCACCCTGCCCCGGCTTGACTGGGTGGCCATGCACACCGCGCCCCTCCTCGATCCAGCTCCACAGCTTCAGATAACCCATGAATTCCGACTTCTCGTCGTCAAACTTCTTGTGCTTCTCGTCGGCGGCCTGCGCCGCCTCCATCGGCCGATCACGCACGTCCTGCACGCTCAGCGCGCTGGCGATGATCAGCACCTCGGCCAGCGCCTGGCGGTCGTGCGCGGCCAGGATCATGCGGCCGACGCGCGGGTCCAGCGGCAGGCGGGCCAGCGACTGGCCGATGGCGGTGAGCGCGTTGTCGTCATCCACCGCGCCCAGCTCGCTCAGCAGCTCATAGCCGTCGGCGATGGCCTTGGCGCGTGGCGCCTCGAGGAACGGAAAATCCTCCACCACGCCGAGCCGCAGGCTCTTCATGCGCAGGATCACGCCGGCCAGCGAGCTGCGCAAGATCTCGGGGTCGGTGAACTGGGGCCGGCCGGCAAAATCTTTCTCGTCGTAGAGCCGGATGCAGATGCCGTCGGCCACCCGGCCGCAGCGGCCGGCGCGCTGGTTGGCCGCTGCCTGGCTGATGGCCTCAACCTGCAATTGCTCCACCTTGGTGCGGTAGCTGTAGCGCTTGACGCGCGCCACACCGCTGTCGATCACATAGCGGATGCCGGGCACGGTGAGCGAGGTCTCGGCCACGTTGGTGGCCAGCACGATGCGCCGGCCGTTGCCGGGGTTGAACACCGCCTCCTGCTCGGCCTGCGACAGCCGGGCAAACAGCGGCAAGATCTGCGGCGCCGGCCCGCCCCGGTGTTGCCGCGCCAGGTGCTTGCGCAGATGGTCGGTGGCGTCGCGGATCTCGCGCTCGCCGGGCAGAAAGACCAGGATATCGCCGGAGCCTCCACCCTGCCACAGCTCGTCCACCGCATCGGCGATGGCTTCGTCCAGGCCGTATTCGCGGGAATCTTCAAACGGCCGCCAGCGCTGCTCGACCGGGAACAAGCGGCCGCTGACCTGGATCACCGGCGCCGGGCCCTGTGCACTCTCAAAGTGCCGGGCAAAACGCTCGGCATCGATGGTGGCCGAGGTGACGATGATCTTCAGGTCGGGCCGCCGCGGCTTTGGCCCCTGAATCAGTTGCCGCAGGTAGCCAAGTAAAAAGTCAATGTTCAGGCTGCGCTCATGGGCCTCGTCGATGATCAGCGTGTCGTACTGGCGCAGCTCGGGGTCGCCCTGGGTCTCGGCCAGCAAGATGCCGTCGGTCATCAGCTTGACGCTGGCGCCTGGCTGCAGCCGATCCTGGAAACGCACCTTGTAGCCCACCACCTCGCCCAACGGCGAGTTCAACTCCTCGGCGATGCGCTTGGCCACGCTGGTGGCGGCCAGCCGGCGCGGCTGGGTATGGCCGATCAGGCCGCGGCCACCCTTCTCCCAATTACCCAGGCCACGCCCCAACTCAAGCACGATCTTGGGCAGCTGAGTGGTTTTGCCCGAGCCGGTCTCGCCGCAGACGATGACCACCTGGTGCACAGCGATGGCGCGCGCAATCTCGTCGCGCCGGGCCGATACGGGCAGCGATTCGGGATAGTGGATGGGCGGAATCGCCGTCGCAGTGCGCGGTGGCCGATCAGCCGGGTGACCACAGGGCTCGCGGGGCTGACGCGGCGGGCGTGCCGTGAGGGCCGGGCGTTCGGTGCGCGCCGGCTGATCGGAGGAGGCGGCGCGAGGCGGTCGGGACGGGGGAGCGGGCGGGTTCACAGAGGCCGGGATTATCCCTGCCCTGGGCGGGCTCCCTACACGCCTCTAAATGGGCGCAAACGGCTTGCCACGGCCCGCATGGCATCATGGGCCCTATTCCACTGTCGAAAGTCCTCATGTCCAAAGCCATCGCCGCCCACAAGCACCGCACCATGCTTCACGTCCTGCGCGACCGCGTCAAGCGTGCCCTGCGCGACAAAAAGCGTGGTCTGGTCGGTGCCGACGAGCGTCTGGCCACCCACGAAGCCAAGCGCGCCGCCTACCGTACCGCGCACCCCTGAAGCACTGGCTGGCTCGGCGCTGGCACTGCCGCAGCCCGCTGAGTCAGTGGCCTGTCACCGCCTCGTCGCCGACCTCGTCGTCTGAACCTTCGCCAGCGGCCGGCTGCGCCGACTTTCGTCCGCGCTTGCCTCGCTTGCCGCGTTTGGATGCCTCGCGTTCGGCATCACGCCTCTGGCCCTCGGCCAGCCAGACCCGATATTGCTCGGGCGTCTCCAGCGAGATGCGGCCCAGCGTGCCGCTGCGGAAGTCGTTGAGCACGATCTCGGCGGCCTTCTGCAGGTTGACCCGGCCGCCGGCCATCAGGCCACCCCGTTTGCGACCGATGTCGGCCAGCAAGGCCTCGCCGCTGCTGTCGCCATGGCCGTCGCTGTCAAGCTTGTAGCGGGCCTTCAGCAGGTCGGCATAACGCGGTTGCAGGCGGTCCAGCAGTTCCAGCGCCACTTCTTCTTCGTCATAGGCATTGCGGCCGATGCCGCCGCTGGCGGCCAGGTGGTAGCCGCTTTGCTCGACGATGATGCGCGGCCACAGCATGCCCGGCGTATCGAACAGGTAAAAGTCGCTGGCCAGCGCGATCTTCTGCTCCAGCTTGGTGATGCCGGGCTCGTCGCCGGTGTGCGCCGCGCGCTGGCCGTGCATGGTGTTGATCAACGTCGACTTGCCGACGTTGGGAATACCGCAGATCAGCACCCGCACTGGCTTGACCATGCCGCCGCGCAGCGGCACCAGCTCGCGGCAGGCCGCAATCAACTGCCGCGCCGGCGCCGTCACGCTGGCATCCAGCGCCAGCGCCTGCGTGCCAGGCTGCGACTGGTAGTGCTGCAGCCACAGCGCGGTGATCTCGGCGTCGGCCAGATCCTGCTTGTTCAGCACTTTCAGCGCCGGTTTGCCCGCAGTAAGCTCGGCCAGCAGCGGGTTGGCGCTGGAGCCGGGCAGCCGGGCATCGAGCAGCTCGATCACCACGTCGATGTCGGGCAAGCGCTCGACGATCACGCGCTTGGTCGAGTTCATGTGACCGGGGAACCACTGGATGGCCATGTGTTGCTGCTTTCTGCGTGCACCGGGTGCGCGTGGGGACAGGTCGCATTGTCGATGGCCGGCGTCCGGCCCGCAGATCCGGCCCGCTCAAGCCAGCAGATCGGCCACCGTCATCGTCGCCAGCCCGCTGCGCTGGCGGAACGGCGCCGAGGCGTGCCTGTCGCGCAGCAGCAGGCGGTCGACCAGCGGTTGCGCCAGGATCTGCGTGGTGTCGATCAGCAGCACATGGCGCTGGGCGCCGTCTTCGTCGAGCCGGCCGCACCAGCCCAGCGCAGCCAGCTCGGCCAGCACCGGCTCCAGCTGCAGCGGGTCGGTGCGCTCGGCCTCGGCCAGCGCCTCGGTGCTGAGGCCACGCTCGGCGCTGTCACGGGCCCGTGACAGCGCGCGCAGCAGCCGCAGCGCCAGCGCAAAACGCTCACCCGGCAGGTCGGGCAGCCTTGTCACGCGCATCGCCAGGCTGGGCGCATAGGCCGCTACCACCGCGCCCAGCAGCACGATCAACCAGCTCAGGTAGATCCAGAGCAGAAAGATCGGCACCGTGGCAAAGGCGCCGTAGACCACCGAGTAGCCCGGCACCGCCTTCACGTACCAGCCCAGCGCGCGCTTGGCCAGCTCAAAGCCCAGCGCGACGAACAGCGCGCCGCTCCAGGCATGGGTCCAGCGCACATGGGTATTGGGCACAAAGCGAAACAAGCAGGCCACGCTGAGCGCCAGCAGGCCGAACTCGCTCAGGTTCAACAGCAAGCCCCACTCGAATGGCAGGGTGCGCACCAGACCGCGCGAGGCCGACACCGCGTAGGAGCTGAACGACAAGCTGGCGCCCAGCACCAGCGGGCCCAGCGTCATCGCCGCCCAGTACACCAGCACGCGCTGCGCCAGCGGCCGCGGCTTGGGCACACGCCAGATCGCATTGAGCGTACGGTCGATGGTGAACATCAGCGCCAGCGCGGTGATACCCAGCAGGATCAGGCCCGCGCTGCCCATCTGATTGGCCTGGCCGGCAAACTGTGTCAGTGCCTGCAGCACCGGCCTGGCGATGTTGTCAGGCACCAGGGTCTGCAGGAAGTACTGCTGCAGCGCGGTCTGAAAACGCCCAAACATCGGGAATGCGGTGAACAAGGCCAGCATCACCGTCACCAACGGCACCAGGCTGATCAAGGTGGTGAAGGTCAGGCTGCTGGCGGTGAGCGCCAGGTGATCCTCACGCAGGCGCTGTCGCAGCGTGCGCAAGGTCTCGAACCAGGGCCAGCTGCGCAGCACGTCCGCCAGCTCACTTGTTTGTTGTTGCAGGCGCCGCCATTGCTGGCGCCAGCCCGACTGCTGTACCACATCATCCATGGCCCGATCATGCCAGCCTGGGCAGACCCGGCCGCCAGCGCTGCGCCGCCCTGCCCGCGCCGCTGCCCTTGCGGCTTCTTTATGATGCAGGCCGTGATGACACCCGCCCCTGCCCCCCTGCCGGCTGAGCCGCCCTATCAAGCTGCCGATGGCGTTGTTCGCGCCACCCGATGGCTTGCCGTGGCGGCGCTGATCGGCCTCATCGTCAATGGCCTGGCCTGGGAGCTGTGGCTGGCGCCCACCGGCGGGCGCTGGCTGGCTTTCAAGGTCTTGCTGCTGGTGATTCCGCTGGCCGGCCTGCTCAAGCAGCGGCTCTATACCTACCGCTGGGTCAGCCTGCTGGTCTGGCTGTACTTTGCCGAGGGCATCGTGCGCGCCACCGGGTTGCCCAGCGGCGCCGATGGCGGCATCACCGTGGTGCTGGCCTGGATCCAGGTGGGCTTGTGCAGCCTGCTGTTTGTCGCCTGCGCCGCGCATGTGCGCTGGCGGCTGGGCCATGCGGCGCGCGCCGCCGCCCTTGCCTCATGAGCGCCCCCAGGCCGACGACATACGTCGTCCGCCCCCCGAGGGGGACAAGCAAAGTGGCCAAGCAACATTTGCTTGTGGCCGCCGCAGCGCTGATCACTGAGCTGCGCCAACTGCTGGGCGCCGAGCAAGTGATTGTCGACGGCGACCTCAGCGCCTGGGAGCTTGACTGGCGCAAGCGCTGGCGTGGCAAGGCGCTGGCGGTGGCGCGGCCCGGCAGCACGGCCGAAGTGGCGCAGGTGCTGCAGGCCTGTGCCCGCCACGGCGTCAGCGTGGTGCCACAAGGCGGCAATACCGGCCTGGTGGGCGGCGGCGTGCCCGATGACAGCGGCCAGCAACTGCTGCTGAGTCTGTCACGGCTCAAGCGCCTGCGCGCCATTGACCCCGCCAACCTGACCATGACGGTGGAGGCCGGCATGGTGTTGCAAGCCGTGCAGCAGGCGGCCAGCGACGCCGGCCTGCTGTTCCCGCTGAGCCTGGCGGCCGAGGGAAGTTGCAGCATCGGCGGCAACTTGGCCACCAATGCCGGTGGCACCCAGGTGCTGCGCTATGGCAATGCCCGCGAGTTGTGCCTGGGGCTGGAGGTGGTCACGGCGCAGGGCGAGGTCTGGCATGGCCTGAGCGGCTTGCGCAAAGACAACACCGGCTACGACCTGCGCGACCTGTTCATCGGCAGCGAGGGCACGCTGGGTGTGATCACCGCGGCCACGCTGAAGCTGTTTCCACAGCCCGCTGTCAGCCTGACCGCGATGGCCAGCTGCGCCAGCCTGGCCGACTGCGTGCGGCTGTTGAGCCTGGCCCAATCGCGGCTGGGTGCCGGCCTCACCGGCTTCGAGGTCATGAACACGTTTTCGCTGGCGCTGGTGCAGCGGCACTTCCCGCAGTTGCAGCAAGCGCTGCCGCCGGCACCCTGGACCGTGCTGCTGGAGTTTGCCGAGGCCGATGACGCGCAGGGCGCCAGGAGCCGCTTCGAGGCCTTGCTTGAGGCCGCCCTGAACAACGAGGTGATCAGCGACGCCGCGCTGGCCGAGAGCCTGGCGCAGTCGGCCACGATGTGGCATCTGCGCGAGTCCATACCGCTGGCGCAAAGCGAAGAAGGCCTCAACGTCAAGCACGACATCTCGGTGCCAGTGTCAGCTATCCCCGATTTCTGCGAGCGCACCGACGCGGCGCTGCGCGCCGCTTTCCCAGGTATCCGGCTGGTCAACTTCGGCCACCTCGGCGACGGCAACCTGCACTACAACGTGCAAGGCCCCGAGGGCAGCGACGCCGGCCGATTCCTGGCCGAGCATGAAGCGCAGATCAATGCCATCGTCTACGACGCGGTGCAAGACTGCGGCGGCTCGTTCTCGGCCGAGCATGGCGTGGGCACGCTCAAACTGCACGAGATGGCGCAACGCAAGTCGCCGGTGGCACTGGGGTTGATGCGAGCCATCAAGCTGGCGCTTGACCCGCAGGGGCTGCTCAACCCCGGCCGCGTCATCGTCTGATACGCCGGGCGGGCCGGGCGGGCTGGACAGGCTGTACGCACGGCCTGGCGCTGGCGGCAGTCAGTGGCTGGAGCCTTTGAGCGCACTGGGCAGCGGCAGCGCCATCACCTCGATGCCCTCGTCGGCCAGCGCCGCGCGCTCGTCGGCGCTGGCCTGGCCACGGATGCCACGTTGGTCGATCTCGCCATAGTGGATGCGACGGGCTTCCTCGGGGAATCGCTCACCGACGTCCTCGGTGTTCTGCAGCACCTGCTGCACCGCCTGCAGCCAGCGCGCCTGTATCTGCGCCGAGCCCAGGTTGGCCGGCAGACCTGCGGCTGGTGTCGCGCCTGACGGGGCTGACGCAGGCACCTCGCTGTCCGGCGTCGTGGCGGCTTCTCGTGCGCCCGAGAGGTTGAGCCTGGGCGCGCTGGGCAGCCGGGTGATGCGGTGGCTGTCGCACAGCGGGCAGCCCACCACGGCGCGCGCATCCTGATCCTGGAAATCGGCTTCGGAGGCGAACCAACCCTCAAAAGCATGGTCGTGTTCGCAGCGCAGGTTCAACACCTTCATCGTATCGACATTATCCTTGCCCCGGCGTCAAAGGCAGCCCACCCATTCAAGCGTCCAGGCGCCGCTGCGCCACTTCTGCAGCCACTGCAGGCCGATCAAGGTTTTGGCGTCAGTGAGTTCACCCCGACCGGCCAGCGCATCGAGTTCATGCTCGCTGAGCAGGCAGAGGTCGATCAGTTCGCCGGGGTCAAGCTGGCGCGGCCCGGCTTGCAGGCCGCGGGCGAACCAGATCTCGATCGCCTCGGTGCTGTAGGCGCAGGCGTTGTGCAGCAGGCCAGCGCGTGCCCAGTCGGTGGCGGCATAGCCGGTCTCCTCGCGCAACTCGCGCTGGGCGCAGGCCTGGACGCTCTCGCCCGGGTCGAGCTTGCCGGCCGGAAACTCCAGCAGCACGCAGCCCAGCGGATAGCGAAACTGGCGCGCCATCACCAGCCGGCCGTCATCCAGAACCGGCACCACCATCACCGCGCCGGGATGCACGATGTACTCGCGGGTGGCGGTGTGGCCATCGGGCTGGCGGATCAGGTCGCGGCGCACGTCGAGAAAACTGCCGCGCCAGACCTGCTCACCGTCGACGCGGCACTCCATCAGGGCATCGTCGCTCATCGTCGTTTTGCGTGCCGGGCGGCTCTGGCGGGCTGGCCTGGCACGCTCAGGTGGCCAGCGCGCGCAGGATGGCGTCGCGGCAGATCGCCATCAAGCCGCCGGGCATCAGGCCGAACACCAGCACCGCAGCGCCGTTGACCGCCAACAGCGCGCTGATGCCACTGCTTTGCAGCGGCCGCGAGGCATCCACCGGCTCGTCGAAGTACATCAGCTTAACCACCCGCAGGTAGTAATAAGCGCCAATCAGCGACAGCATCACCGCCACCACCGCCAGCACGATGTAGCCGCTGAGGTTGGTGGTGATCAGCGCCTGCAGGATCGCCAGCTTGGCGTAGAAGCCCACCATCGGCGGCACGCCGGCCAGCGAGAACATGAAGATCGTCATGATGCCGGCCAGCCAGGGCGCCCGCCTGCCCAGGCCCGCCAGATCGGCAATCTCGTCGCTCTCATGGCCGCTGCGGGCCATGAACATGATCAGGCCGAAGGTGCCCAGCGTGGTGATGACATAGGTGACGACGTAAAACATCGCCGAGCTGTAGGCATTGCCCGCAGACAGCGTATTGCCGCTGACCACGCCGGCGCTCATGCCCAGCAGCATGAAGCCCATCTGCGCGATGGTGGAATAGGCCAACATGCGCTTGAGGTTGGTCTGCGCGATAGCGGCCAGGTTGCCGATCAGCAGCGAGGCCACGGCCAGCACGATCATCATCTGCTGCCAGTCCACCGCCAGCCCCAGCATGCCTTCGACCAGCAGGCGCACGGTGATGGCAAAGGCCGCCAGCTTGGGCGCACCACCGATCAGCAGCGTGACCGCGGTGGGTGCGCCGTGGTAGACATCGGGCACCCACATATGGAAGGGCACAACACCCAGCTTGAAGGCCAGTCCGGCCATCACGAAGACCAGGCCGAAGGTCAGCACGGTGCCATTGATGCGGCCGGTACCGATGGCGGCAAAGACCTCACCGATATCCAGCGAACGGGTGGCGCCATACATCATCGACAGGCCATAGAGCAAAAAGCCCGAGGCCAGCGCGCCGAGCACAAAGTACTTCATCGCCGCCTCGGTGGCCACGCCGTGGTCGCGCCGCAGCGCCACCAGCGCATACAGCGACAGGCTCATGATCTCCAGGCCGAGGTAGACCACCAGGAAGTTGTTGGCCGAGCACATCACGCAGATGCCCAGCAGCATGAACATCGTCAGCGTGAAAAACTCGCCCTTGAGCATCTCGCGGCTGGCGATGTAGGGCTGGGCATAGGCGATGGTGATCATCACCGCCACGGTGGCAAAGAAGGCCAGCAGATGGCCCATCGGGTCACTGACCACCATGCCCTGCATGCCGTAGAGGGTGGCGCCGCCGTCGTAATAGGCCAGGTGCATCGCGGCCACCGCGCCCAGGCTGGCCTGCACCAGCCAGAAGGTGGGGCGGCGGCGCTCATCGGTGACCCACAGGTCAACCAGCGCTACCACGCAGGCCATCAGCAACAGCAAGGCCTCGGGATAGATGACGAGCCAGTTCATGGCTTGGATGGAGTTCATAGGCCTTGGCTCAGAGCTTGGACACGGCAACGTGCTCGAGCAGTTTGGTCACCGAGCTGTGCATGACATCGGTGAAGGGCTTGGGATAAACGCCCATGCCCAGCGTGGCGATGGCCAGCACGGCCATGATGGCGAACTCGCGAGCATTGAGGTCGGACAGACCGCGCACGGCCTCGTTGGTGATCTCGCCGAAGTAGACCCGCTTGTACATCCACAGCGAGTAGGCCGCGCCGAAGATCAGCGCGGTGGCGGCCAGCGCGGCCAGCCAGAAGCTCACCTTGACCGTGCCCAGGATGACCATCCACTCGCCGACAAAACCGGCGGTGCCCGGCAGGCCGCAGTTGGCCATGGTGAAGAAAAGCGCAAAG
>JBBQJN010000101.1:0-12034 GCA_038325945.1 Burkholderiales bacterium
GCGCCGATCGTCACCTTGTAGGGATCGTCGATGACGCCGCCCAGCGCCACGTCGGCGCCGATGCGGGCGCCGTACAACGCCTCGACCAGCGGCTTGAGGAAGATCGGCGTCAGTGGTTTGAGCGCCGCCTGGCCCAACCGATAGACGATGGTCACCAGCTTCCATTGCGTGAACACCGGCGAATCCTGGCCATGGCTGCCGTCGGGGATCGGCCGCAGCGCCAGCAGCAGCCGCACCCCCAGGGCCGACAGCAGGCCGTACAGCAGCAGCGCCAACACCAGGTCGGCCAGTACGTGGTAGTCGGCGAACCAGGCTCGCGACCAAGGCAGCAGCAGCGCCACGCCGCCCAGGCTGAGGCCCAGCAGCAGCGTGATGCACAGGCTGGACAGCAGGTAATCGAGCGGCGTGGCTTTCATGGCTTCAGGCTCCGCGTTGAAGGCGGCGGCCAGCATAGCGGATGGCCACCCGCCGACGCGCTGGGCCAAGCGCCGCGCCCAATGAGCGCCGTTGTTAAACTGCCCTGCCGCAGCCGCCGTACCCATCATCCGATACTGTGCCGAGAACCCTCAACGCCAGACCACGCCGTCAAGCCCATCCCCGATGACCGAACCCGTCGCCATCCTGACCGGCGTGGAAAAGACCTACCAGATGGATGCCGTCAGCGTGCCGGTGCTCAGGGGCATCGACATCCTGGTGCGGCCCGGCCTGTTCACCGTGGTGCTCGGGCCCTCCGGCAGCGGCAAGACGACGTTGTTGAACATGATCGGCTGCATTGATCGGCCCGACGCCGGCGAGGTGGTGGTGGCCGGAACCGCGATCAACCAGCTGAGCGACGACGCGTTGTCGGATTTCCGCTCGGCCAACATCGGCTTCATCTTCCAGAGCTTCAACCTGATCCCGGTACTGACCGCCTTCGAGAACATTGAATACCCGTTGGTGCTGGCCGGCATGGAGCCGGCGCGGCGCCAGCGCCGGGTGCGGCGGCTGCTGCAGGCGGTGGGCCTGTCCGACCGCGCCGCCAACCTGCCTGGGCAACTGTCGGGGGGCCAGCGCCAGCGGGTGGCGATCGCCCGGGCGTTGGCGCGCAAGCCCAAGTTGGTGATCGCCGACGAGCCCACCGCCAACCTGGACAGCCACACCTCCGCTGCCATCCTGGCACTGATGCGCAGCATGCAGGAGCTGTTCAATATCTCGTTCATCTTCTCGTCCCACGACAGCAGCGTGATCGACGCCGCAGACGACCTGATCAAGCTGCGCGATGGCAAGATCCTGTCGATCACCCGCAAACGGATTGACCCGCCCGAATCTGACAGTGGACTTTCGACACTGGCCGACGCTGACTTCAGCCCATGATCCTAGAAACCGCAGTTGACCGCTTGCCGCCGCTGGCTACACCTGATGCATGCTGAATTTCGTACCCACGGCCACTCTCACCTTGCGGGTGACAGCGCTACGCACCCGATTGAGCCGCGCTACGGCACGCTGGCCGCGTTGCTCCTCCTCGCGGGCATGAGCCCGCAGCGTCGTCACGCCTTGCCAGCGCACCGCATCGTGGCCCACTCGGGCGCGTCCAACTGCGGTTTCTAGGATGATGACGCTGTCACTGGCCATCCGCAACCTGCTGCGCAACCGCCGCCGATCACTGGCGACGCTGCTGGCACTGGCGATAGGTTCAACCGCAATCCTGCTTTTTGGCGGCTACAGCAGCAACATCGGCTACAGCATGCTGACGGGTTATGTGCGCAGCGGCGGCCATTTGCAGGTGCAGTTTCGAGACTTCTTCCTCTACGGCAGCGGCAACCCGACCGCCTATGGCATACCCGACTACGCACGCATCATCGACGCCATCCGTGACGACGAGGTGCTGAAGAAGCTGGTCACCGTGGTAACGCCGACGCTGCAGTTTGGTGGCATTGCGGGCAACTACGAAGCCGGCGTGTCGCGCACCGTTTCAGGCGCTGGATTCATCGCCAAGGACGTCAGCCAGATGCGGCGCTGGGACGAGTTTCGCATCGGCATGGACTCACCGGCCTACGTATTGGACGGCGCGCCTCAGGACGCGGCCATCGTTGGCGTCGGCTTGGCGCGGGTGCTGTTGCTGTGCCAACAGCTCAGAATCGCAGACTGCCCCAGCCCGCAGGCCGATAGCGCGACCGCCACCGGTCCGGCGCTGCCGGCTGACATCGCCGCGCTGGCCTTGTTGGAGGCGCCGGCAGCCAAGGCTGCTCCTGCTACCGAGCCCCGCATCGAACTGCTGGCCGGGCACTCGCGCGGCTCGCCCAACGTCGCGGCGCTGCGGGTGCTGACGGCCGAGAGCCAGGGTTTCAAGGAGCTCGACGAGGTGGCGGTCGTGCTTCAGCTGGAGCAGGCGCAGAAACTGGTTTACGGGCGCGCCAAGCCTCAGGCCACTTCGATCATGGTGCAACTGGCCAGCACCGCCAGCATTCCGCAGGCCACCGCGCAGCTGCAGATGCTGCTGGCCCGGGAAGCACCGCAGCGGCCGCTGGCCGTGCTGGACTTCGTGGCGCTCAACCCGTTCTATGTGCAGACGCTGCAACTGTTCGACACCATCTTCGGGTTCATCTTTGTGCTCATCGGAGGTATCGTGCTGTTCACGGTGAGCAACACGATGAACGCGGCAGTCGTTGAGCGCACGGTCGAGATCGGCACGCTGCGCGCGGTCGGGCTTCGTCAGGGCGGCATCCGCAAGCTTTTCGTTACCGAGGGCTTTGTCATCGGCTGCGTCGGTGCACTGGTCGGCGCATTGGCCGCGGTGGTGATCGCAGGGGCGATCAATCTGATGGGACTGACCTGGCTGCCGCCTGGCAGCTCTGAGCCGCTTCCGCTGACCTTGCGCGTGTGGGGCGAGTGGCCGATGCTGATCGGCACCACGCTTGGCCTGATTGTGATCGCCGTAGCTTCGGCCTGGTGGCCGGCCTGGCGCGCCGCCCGGTTAAAGATCGTCGAGGCGCTGCGCCATGCCTGAGGGAGTTTCATCAATGCCGATCCAACGCCGCAGTGCCATCATCGCCGGTGTCGTCGCGCTCGCCGCGCTGGGCGTACGAGCCGCTCCCGACGCGCAGTCCGTGCTGGCGGCCAGCGACGCTGTGCGCAATCCTGGCCAACCGTTCCGCGTGACCGTGACGCTGACCGAGTTCGAACGCGGCCAGCAAGTCGACACCAGCACGCTGACAAGCTACTCGCGCACGCTGGATGCCGGGGGCCAGTTCGCCAGCCTGGTCCGCTTTGTGCAGCCGGCGCGCGACACCGGCAAGCTGATGCTGAAGAACGGCAACGACCTCTGGTTCTACGATCCGGGCACCAAGGCCAGCGTGCGCATTTCACCGCAGCAGCGCTTGTTGGGTGACGCCGCCAATGGCGACGTGATCACGGTCAACTTCGCGCGCGATTACAAGGCCACCCTGGCCGCCGAAGAGACCATCACCGACGGCGAACGCAAGCCACGCCGCAGCGTCAAGCTGGCGCTGGCGGCCACCAGCGAGGACGCCACCTACGCCGCGATCGAGCTGTGGGTGGACGCCGCCAACAACTGGCCGATCAAGGCGCGCTTCCTGGCAGATTCAGGCCGGTTGCTGAAGACCGCTTTCTACCGCAAGTTCGAGCAGCAACTCGGCGCCATGCGGCCCACCGAGACCGTCATCATCGACGGCCTGAACCCGCAGTCGGTGACGCTGGTAAGACTGTCCGACTTCGTGGCCAGGAACATCCCCACCTCATGGTTCCAGCGCGACTACCTGCCGCGCTTTCAGGGAGACTGATGCCCATGTCCTGCCTCTGCGCCCGTCTGGCACCCTCGGTGCTGGCCACGCTCCTTGCCCTGGCTTCCCTGCCCGCGCTGGCCGCCACCGACTTCGACCCACTGGCCCTTGAGAGCGCACCAGCGGCGGCTAAACCGGCTGGCGCCAAGCCGCTGCGCCTGTATGTCGAAGCCGCCTACGGCCGCATCGCTCAGCGCTACGACCAACCCGAGCTGGATTCACGCCGCTTGTCGCTGGACCTGAACTGGTCGGCCCGGCTGTCCGACCGCTGGCGCGTGTCGCTCTCGAACCGGCTCGACGACATCCACCCGACCGCAGGCAATTCGCGCTCCACGCTCAACAGCCTGCGCGAGGCCTACGCCAGCTGGCAGGACGAGAGCGGCCAGCACATCGCCGAGTTCGGCCGCATCAACCTGCGCAACGGCCCGGCCTATGGCTTCAATCCGACCGACTACTTCCGCGATGGCGCGCTGCGCGCGGTGACCACGGTCGATCCGTTTGCGCTGCGCGAGAACCGGCTCGGCACGGTGGTGGCGCGCTACCAGCGGCTGTGGGCCGGCGGCGGTATGTCACTGGCGCTGGCGCCTAAATTGACCAGCGACGCAGCCAGCAGCGACAGCTTCAGCCTCGACCTGGGCGCTACCAACAGCCGCAACCGCGCGCTGGCCACCTGGAGCGCGCAGTTCTCCGACAAGCTCAGCGGCCAGTTGCTGGCCTTTGCAGAACAGGGCAAGGGCCTGCAACTCGGCGCCAGCATGACCGCCCTGCTGTCGGAAGCTGCGGTGATGCATGCCGAGCTCTCACGCGGGCGCAACGACGATCTGTTTGCCGCTCAGGTGCTGGGCAAGCCGCGGCAAACCACCCGCAATCGGCTGGCTGTAGGTGCCACCTACACCACCTCGACAAGCCTGGCGCTGACTGCCGAGTACGAGTACAACGGCCAGGCCCCCAACCGCACGGCCTGGGACGCCGCTGCCCCGGCGGGCCTGAACGCTTTTGGCGGCTACCTGCTGGCGGCCCAGGCTCGGCAGGATATCGGCTCGCGTTCGGCCTGGTTGCTGTATGCCAGCCAGAAGAATGCGCTGCTGAAGAACCTCGACCTCACCGGGCTGCTGCGCATCAACGCCGGCGACCGCAGCCGGCTGGGCTGGCTGGAGTTGCGCTACCACTGGCCGAGCTTCGATGGCGCGCTGCAGTGGCAAACCACCAACGGCCGTGCAGCCAGCGAGTTCGGTCTGGTGCCCTACCGGCAATCGCTGCAGTTGCTGGGCGCCTGGTACTTCTGACCGGGTCAGCTAGGAGCCTGTCGGGCTTGGGGAACTTCGGCTGCGAATCGACCGCAGCGGTCCATTTCTCACCGTCTTTTTGCCCCATAGCTGGGCTATGGGGCTGCAAATCCGGCAAGAACTGTCCTCGCTGGGGCCGACTCTCGCTTTTCGACGCCCCAAGCCCGACAGGCTCCTAGCGGCTCAGGCCAACGCCCAGCCGGGCGACGGCGGCATCGAACACCGCCGTAATCGACTCCTGCGGCGGCCGCAGCAGCAGTGGTTGCAGGCGCTTGGCCGCTTGCACCGCCGTGGCCGATCCCAGCAGCCGCTCGCAGGCCGCGCGGATCGCCGCCGGGCTGATGCGGTCAGCCCGCAGCGTGAGGCCAGCGCCCGCGGCCTCGAGCGGCGCCATGTTGAGAAATTGATCCATGTTGCTGGCCAGGCCCAGCACCGGCACCCCGGCGGCCAGTGCCTGCTGGGCAGTCAGGCTGCCGCCATTGCAGATCACCAGCTGCGCGCGCGCCGCTGCGGCATCGCCCGGCAGGTACGGCGCCACCCGGGCGTTGGCCGGCGGCGCGGCGGGCAGCGGGGCGCCGGCCGACGACGCCAGCACGCGCACCGGCAGACCGTCGAGCGCCTGCAGCACGGTTGCCAGCAGCGCCGCGCGGCCCGAGCTGCCCACCGTGACATAGAGCGTGGCATGGCCGTCGGGCACCGGCTCGTGCCACCAGGCCGGCAGGTCGACCGCTGGCGACCACAGCAAGGGCCCGATGTAGCTGTGCTGCCCGTCAGCATCGTCGATGGGGTAGAGCGGCGCCAGGTCGGGCACCAGCAGGTGGTCGGCATCGCTGTAGACGCGCCGCAGGTCATGCCCCAGCGACGGCAGGCCGTGGCGTGCCCGCAGCCGGTTCAAAGGCCGGCAATGCAGGGCAAAGGCCAGCGGCCTGAAGGTGTTGAACAGGGCCGAAGCGATGGGTAGCGGCAGCCAGCGCGTAATCGGCAACACCGGCAACGGGAAGCCGCCTCGGTAGTGCGGGCTCCAGTAGGCGTTGCTGATGGCCAGGTAGGGCACCTGCGCCAACCTGGCGCTGACCGACAGCGACAGCCGAAAATCACCCACCACCAGGTCGGGCTTGAAGCGTTCGATCAGCGCCTGGTCGTGCTCGACATACGCCTCCAGCGTCGCCAGGTCGTAGACCGGTGCGCCGCGCGCCAAGGCACGCGTGAATTGATCTCCGGGGATGCTGTGCAGATCGGTGCACTGCCAGTTGCCGCCGCTGCTGAAGGCGCGGTAGCGCGGATCGCAGGCCAAGATCACCTCGTAGCGGGCCGGATCGAGCGCCCGGGCCAGCGCGATCGGCCGCGCCACGTGGGCCAGGGTCACCGCCTCGGCGAACAGCAACACCCGAAGGCGATCGGTGGACATGGATGCGAACCTCTGGGTAGTCTGCCGTGAACTTTGTCGCAGCGCCGCATTGCCGCGTCCTCGCCCCGGCGGCAGCACCAACGGACGGACGGATGGAAAGGAGGGAGGGAGGGAGGGCAGCCCTACTTGATCGACAGCCGCCGAATCAGGTCGTAGAGCGTCGGCCGGCTCACGCCCAACAGCTCGGCGGCCTTCTGGATGTTGCTGTTGGCGCGGCCCATCGCGGTCAACACCGCCTGGCGCTCGGCGGCCTCGCGCACCAGGCGCAGATCCAGGTCGCTGGTGCCAGCGCCGGCGGACTGGCCGGCGTCTTCATCCAGTTCGGCAGGCCGGGGCAGGTCCAGGTCTTCACAGTTCACGCGGCTGCCTTCGGCCATGATCACCGCCCGCCGCACCGCGCTCAGCAGTTGGCGCACATTGCCGGTCCAGTCGTGTTGCTCGATGGCGTGCAGCGCCTCGTCGGCAAAGCTCATCGAGGCGCGTTTCTGATCCTGGGCAAAGCGCCGCAGGAAGGCGTGGGCCAGCAACACCGCATCTCCAGGGCGCGTTCGCAGCGGCGGGATGTCGACCACGATCTCGGCCAATCGATAGTACAGGTCCTCGCGGAAGCGCCCCTCTTTGATCTGCGCCTGCAGGTCTTGGTGGGTGGCGCAGACCACACGCACATCCACCGCGATCTCCTGGCGGCTGCCCAGCCGCTCGATCTTGCGCTCTTGCAGAAAGCGCAGCAACTTGGATTGCAGCGCCAGCGGCAGATCGCCGATCTCGTCGAGCATCAAGGTGCCGCCGCTGGCGGTCTCGATCTTGCCCAGCGTGGTCTTGCTGGCGCCGGTGAAGGCGCCGCGTTCGTAGCCGAACAGCTCGCTCTCGAGCAGGTTCTCGGGGATCGCGGCGCAGTTGATGGCGACAAACTTGCCGCTACGCTTGCTGGCCTGGTGCAGGCCCTGGGCCAGCACCTCCTTGCCGGTGCCGCTTTCGCCCAGCAGCAGCACCGTCGCGTCACTCGGCGCCACCTTTTCGATCATGCGGCAGACGCGCAGCATCTCCGGGTCACGCGTGATCAGGCCGCCCAGCGCGTCGCTGGGCTGCACCGCCTGCAGCCGCTTGTTCTCGGCCTGCAGTTCGGCCATGCGAAAGGCGCGGTCGATGGTCAGCGCCAGCATTTCGGGCTCAAAAGGCTTGGCGAAGAAGTCGTAGGCGCCCATCGCCACCGCCTTCAAGGCATTGGCTTGGTCGTTCTGGCCGGTCAGCACGATGACCTTGATGGCTGGGTCGATGTCCAGCAGCTGGCCCAGCAGCTTGAAGCCCTCGCTGGTGGCGTCGGGGTCGGGCGGCAGGCCCAGGTCCATCGTCACCACCGCCGGCTGGTGGCGGCGAAACTGCGCCAGCGCAGATTCGCGGTCAGCCGCAGTGACGCATTCAAACCTGTCGAGCGACCACTTGATCTGCTTTTGCAGCGCCAGATCGTCCTCGACGATCAGCAACGGCGAGGCAAACGCGCTGCCGTCGCCGTTCATGCCGCGTCCGCTTTGCGCAGGTCGGTGCTGGTGCGCAGTTCGAACAGCGGCATCAGCAGGGTGATGTCCGAGCCCTGTCCCACTTCACTCTTCACGTCGATGCTCCCGCCCAGTTCCTTGAGGTAAGAAAAGCTCTCATACGAGCCGATGCCCATGCCGCTGTGCTTGGTTGAGTTGAAAGGGCGAAACAGGCGGTTCTGCACAAATTCGGCCGTCATGCCCGCGCCGTTGTCGTTGACTTGCACCTGGGCGCGGCCAGCCACTTGCCGCAGTGTCACCTCAACCCGGCCGTCGGCCGGTGTAGCGTCCAGGGCATTCTGCACAACATGGCCGATCACGCGCTCCAGCCGGTCTTCGTGGCCGCGGGTGGCGATGCGGTCAACGATCTCCAAAGTCACGCTGCGGCCGCGCTGGCCGGCGGCCTCGGCGATGCGTTGCAGCAAGGGGGCCAGCTCCACGCCCGAGCTCAGGCCAGCCGGCTTCTGGCCCTCGCGCAGCTGCACCATCAGCTGGCGCATCTTGTCGAGTGAGCTGTCCACCGTGAGCAGCATGTCTTGCTGGAACTCCGGGTTGTCGCGGTGGCGCTCGGCGTTTTTCATCATCAGCGACAGTTGCGTGATGATGTTTTTCAGGTCGTGCACCACAAAGGCCGACATGCGGTTGAAGGCGTCAAACTTGCGCGCCTCAAGCAGCGCCTCGGTGGCATGCATCTGGGCCAGGAAGCCGGCGGCCTGGCGCGCTGCGGTCTTGAGCAGATCGCGCACCTCCCAGTCCAGTGCCACTGGCGTGCGCGGCTGGGCCAGCACCACAAAGCCCAGCATCTCGTCGCCCACCAGCAGTGGCAGCGCCAGCCAGGCGTTGTCGAGCTGCGCCAGCCAGGGCGGCAAGGCCTCCGATTCAAGCTGCGGGCCGCGGCGCGCGCGCGCGTCATTGAGGTCGAGGATCCATTCGCGCTCGCGCATCAGCTGGCAAAAGGCCGAGTCCACCGGCTCGCGCACGCCGGTATCGACCAGGTTGTGCGCTGCCGATTGCACATAGCGGTCGTCGCCCAGTGCCTTGAACCAGAGGCCGCCACCGGGGCTTTCCACCATCTCGGCCAGGCCGCGCACCACCAGCGCGCCCACCTGCTGCGGATTGCCCTCGGTCGACAGCATCGCGGTGAAGCGCAGCCATTCCAGCCGGTAGTCGTAGCGGTAGCTGAAGAAGTTCTTGCCCAGAAACACCCGCAGCCGGGCCCGCATCGCGCCCGACAGCAACAGCAGCGTCAGCACCAGCAGCGCGCCGAACAGCAGCACCACCTGCAGCGCGCCGCCCCAGCTGCCGCCAAAAAAGCGCACGTAATAACCCGCGCTGGCGATGAACAGCAGATAGCCGCCGATCAGCAGCAGCGAGGCCGAATAGAAGGCTGCGGTCTTGGATACCTGCATGCGCGCCAGCCACTGCGCATGACGGCGCGAGGCCATCAGCAGCAGCGGCATGGTCAGCGCATGCACCAGCGCGCGGGCGGCTTGCACATCGGGGTCAAAACCACCAAACATCAGCGCCTGCGAGAACAGGTAGACGTCGAACATGAACAAGCCGCCCAGCGCCATGCACAAGGGCTTGGCCGACCAGCGTGTGGGGTCGGTCTGGTTGCGGAAAAACTGCTCAACCAGCAGCAGGCCGACCACCGCAGCGGCCAGCTGGCTGGCCACCAGCACCCACGACACGGCCGGCCAGCGCTCGGGCTGCAGGCCTTCGGCCAGATTGGCGCCCAGGCCGGTGAGCAGCAGCCCGAGCAGCGTCAGCTTGACAGCGCGCGCACTGCGCGTGGCCCGGCCGCCCACCAGCGGCTGCAGCAAAAGCAGCAGCAGGAACAACAGCCAGGCGGCGTAACGCAACTGGTCGAACAGCAGCGCCAGGTGCCAGCTCAGCCGCTTGCTGGAATCAAGATCGATCCAGCCCGCAATGCCCCAGGCGGCGGTGGCCAGCACCGCCAGCAGGAAGACCTGCGCCGCACGGTCATGCGGCTGGCGCAGCAGGCCACCGCGCAGCAGGTAAGCGGCATAGCCGGCGTGCAGCAGCGCCACCAACGCCAGACCCAGCACGGCCAGCCCGCCACCGGGCAGGGTTGCGCTCCACTCGCTCAGTTCAGACCACATGGGCCGCCGCCCGACTCAAGCCGAGAGCCGGGCCGGGCCAGCGGGCTGGCAGGTGGCCGTCGCGGCACACAACCCAGCCCACACCTCGACACGCAGCCCGGCGCACATTCAGCGCGCGCCCTTGCCAGTGAGCACCACGCCGACGGTCTCGAACAGGATCACGAAGTCGAGGAACAGGCTGTGGTTCTTCACGTAGTACAGGTCGTACTGCAACTTTTCCTGCGAGTCTTCGATCGTGGCGCCGTACTTGTAACGCACCTGGGCCCAGCCGGTGACGCCGGGCTTGATGCTGTGCCGCACCGCGTAGTAGGGGATCTCGGCGGTGAGCTGGTCGACAAAAAACTGCCGCTCGGGCCGCGGGCCCACGAGGCTCATGTCGCCGCTGAAGACATTGAAGACCTGCGGCAGCTCGTCGATGCGTAGCAGCCGGATGATGGTGCCAACCCGGGTGACCCGGCTGTCGTTGGCCGTGGCCCAGCGCGGCTGGCCGTCTTTCTCGGCGTCGGTGCGCATGCTGCGAAACTTGATGACCTGGAAGAGCTTGCCGTTAAAACCCACCCGCTCCTGGCGGTAGAAGATCGGGCCCGGGCTCTCCAGCTTGATGGCAATCGCGGCCAGCAGCATGAACGGCGAGGCCACCAGGATCAGCAACAGCGAGCACAGGATGTCGAATACCCGCTTGATGGTCGTGCGGTAGAAACCCTGGTTGAAGCCGTCGCCGAAGACCAGCCAGCCGGCGTTGACAAAATCGACCCGAATCTGGCCCAGCATGCGCTCAAAGTAAGTGGTGACGTCGTAGACGCGCACGCCCGCCAGCTTGCAGTCCAGCAACTCACGCAGCGGCATGCTGCCTGAGCGGCGCTCGCTGAGCGCGACGATGATTTCGTCGACATTCAGGCTGCGCGCCGTCTGCGTCAGCGGCTGATCGGCCGACAGGCGCTGGCCTTCTGGCACGCTGGGCTGGGTTTCGTTGGGGCCGGCGTAGTAGCCGACGATGTTGGCCAGCGGGTCGGCGGCGCGCAGCGTATTGCCCACCATCTGGGCCGCGGCGCCCGAGCCAAAGATTAGCACCCGCGCGCCGGCTCGTGCCTTGGTCGCCCAATAGCCCATCACCACCCGGCGCAGGATCAGCGCGGCGATCACCAGCATCGCCGAGGCGCGGATGGCCTCAAGATTGCCAAAACCCACCGGCAGCACGCTGAAGATCTGGTAGGTCAGCGCCAGCGCCAGCGCCAGCGCAAACGCCACGCGCGACAACGATTCAACCATCGACCAGTCTTGTGCCCGCTGGTAGAGGCCGGAGGCGCTGTTGATCACAAACAGGCCCGCAGCCAGGCTGAATACCTGCGCGCCGGCCATCGGCATCGCCGATTTCAAGCTCTCGGCCTGAGCCAGCACCACACCCGCCAGGGCCAGCAGCGAAAGCACAAAATCAAAGAAGATCCGTCGAACGGTCCACGCGTGTAGGTAGTGGTTGAACAGCCTGATCATCTATTTGTTTCTCCCGCCGCATCGTCGCACAGGCGAAGCAACGCCAACCTCTAACCGAGCAGCGACACAAGTTCAACTGCGTATTTTTGCCGATTTCCGCCATCGTCAAGGCACGGGCCGATCCACTTGCCCACTCGCAAGCACTCTAAGCAGGCTGGCCCGGCATGGGAACCCCGTTTCCTGGGGGCCATGCGACCCATGTCATGCTCCCGGCAGATCTCTGGGAACTGCTTTCCGGCCGCAGCCGGCTCAGAGGCTGAGAGGCAATTGGATGCACCCGCGCCGGGGTGGCCAAGGGCCCTGAGCAAGGCGCGGCGCGCAGCCCGGACTCATGTCCGGGCAAGCGATGCAACGCCGCGCAGGGCCCTTGGGTACCCCGGCCCTTCGGGTAAGCCCCCAAAACAGCCCCACT
>JBBQJN010000102.1:0-11998 GCA_038325945.1 Burkholderiales bacterium
GTACACCAGCCCGCCGTTACTGTGGCGTTACTTCAAGGGCCGCTGTGTGCCCTGTGCTAACTTGCGCCCAGCACACAGGGCTGAGGGGGCGTGATGCCGGATGACGGGTGGGGCGGCGGTCTGTTGTATCAACGCCTGGCAAGGCAGGCGCAGCGCCAGCCCGACGCGCTGGCGCTGCAGGCTGGCGAGCGTGCGCTGAGCTACCGTGAATTTGCGCAACTGATCAACACGACGGCCCGCCAGTTCCAGGCTGAAGGTCTGGGTGCCGGGTCCGTCATCGGCTGGCTGGGCTACAACAGCCCGGAGATGCTGGCCGCGCTGCTGGCCTGTGCCAAGCTGGGGGCCATTTTTGTACCGCTGAACTGGCGCCTGGCCGCGCCTGAACTGGCTGCGATCGCGGCGCATGCTGGCTTGTCAGTGTTGAAGAACACGCCCGAGTTGGTGGGTCTTGCCGGGCAGGTGCGGGCGCTGGCGCCGACGGCTGGGCAGACCGGCCAGTTGCCAACCGGTGGTCCGCTCGATGCCGGTGCCGCGACACGCGCCGACGCCGCCACCCAGCCCGGCGATGTGATGCGGGTCTATACCAGCGGCACCACCGGCGAGCCCAAGGCCGCCGTGCACACCCAGGCCGGCATGCTGGCCAACATCGACATGGCGCTGGCCGTGCAGGGCTTGACGGCCGATGACCGGGTGCTGGCGGTGCTGCCGCTGTTCCATGTCGGTGGCCTGTGCATCCAGGTGCTGCCGGCGCTGGCAGCGGGTGCGGCGATCAACCTGCACGCCCGGTTTGACGCCGCCGCCTGGCTGCACGATGTTGCCGCGTGGCGGCCCACCACCAGCCTGCTGGTGCCGGCGGTGATGCAGGCCGTGCTGGCGCATGCCGACTGGCCGGCGGCCGACCTGTCGGGCCTGCGCTTCATCAACAGCGGCTCGCAAGTCGTGCCGGTGGCGTTGATCGAGGCCTTCCACGCCCGCGGCGTGGCGGTGGCCCAGGTCTACGGCAGCACCGAAACCGGGCCGGTCTCGATCGCCCTTCGCCCTGACGAGGCAAAACGGCACGTCGGCAGCGTGGGTCGGCCGGCGCCGGGTGTGCGGCTTCGACTGGTGGACGAGCTGGCGGCCGACGTGGCTGTGGGCACGGTGGGCGAGATCTGGCTGCAAGCGCCCAACCTGATGCGCGGCTACCACCGCCTGCCCGCCGGCGCCGGGTTCGTTTCAGGCTGGTTTGCCACCGGCGATCTGGCCCGGGCCGACGCGCAGGGCCATGTGTCGGTGGTCGGCCGCAGCCGGGACTTGATCATCTCGGGCGGCGAAAACATCCACCCCGCCGAGATCGAAAACCTGGCCGCCTCCTGGCCCGGTGTGGCCGAGGCAGCCGTGGTGGGCCTGCCGGATGCGCGCTGGGGCGAGGTGCCGGTGCTGGTGCTGGTGGCGCAAGCCGGCCGCGTGGTTGATGTGGACGCGCTGCGCGACCATCTGGCGCAGCGGCTGGCGCGCTTCAAACAGCCGCGGCGCATCGTGCTGGTCGAGGCACTGCCACGCACCGCGCTGGGCAAGGTGCAGAAGGCGGCGCTGTGCCAGTCCTTGTCAGCGGCTGCCGGCGCGGGTACCGTCCCGGGCCAGGTCCAGGACAGCAGCACCGGTGACCCATGAGCCGTGCGGCAAAAATTTCAGCCCTGATTTGTCGATTGGCTGGCCGGCCGGGCATCACCCTTCAGAGACCGGCGTTGGGCCGGTCTCGCCCACCCTTCAGCAGCCACCCATGAAGTTCATGCTGATGTTTTTCGACACCGCCGCCCACCAAGGGCCCAGCGCCGAGGACCCGACTGCCCACTACGGCGCCTGGGGCGCCTACGCCGGTGCGATGGGCCAGGCGGCCGGCGTGATCGTCGCCGGCCACGGGCTGCAGCGCCGTGAGACGGCCACCACGCTGCGGCTGCGCGACGGCATGCGCCAGGTGCAGGACGGCCCGTTTGCCGACACGAAGGAGCAACTCGGCGGTTACTTCGTGATCGACGTGCCGACCCTGGACGACGCCCTGGCCTGGGCCGCCCGCAGCCCCACGGCGGCCACCGGCACGGTCGAGATCCGGCCTGTGCTGGAGATGTGAAGCCCGGCGCTGCACCTGTTGCCGGTCACCTTGGCGGTGCGCTGTGCTGACCGCACCTGACCGCATGCCGGGTACCCCGCCAGCCACCCCGCCAGCCGCCGCAACCGCCAACCGGCGGGCCTGGCAAGCTGCCGAGACCGCGGCCCGCCAGTCCTACGGCCGGTTGCTGGCCTGGCTGGCCTGCCAGTGGCGCGACATGGCAGCAGCCGAGGACGCGCTGGCCACCGCGCTTGAAAAAGCCCTGGCGCTCTGGCCCAGCCAAGGCGTGCCCGACGCGCCCGACGCCTGGCTGCTGACGGTGGCCCGGCGAGAGCTGCTGCAAGCGGCGCGCCGCAGCCGCCTGCATGCCAGCCCGCAGGTGCAGGCGCTGCTGGACGACGAGCCGGCGCACGACGTTGCGCCCGCGCTGCCCGACAGCCGGCTCAAGCTGCTGTTTGTCTGCGCCCACCCGGCGATCGATGCGGCGGTGCGCCCGGCGCTGGTGTTGCAGGCGGTGCTGGGGCTGCAGGCCCAGCAGATCGCGCAAGCCATGCTGAGCTCCCCGGCAGCGATGGCGCAACGCCTGGTGCGAGCCAAGCAAAAGATCCGCGACGCCGGCCTGCGCTTCGACGAGCCCGGCCCTGATGAATTGCCCGAGCGCCTGCACGCCGTGCTGGAGGCGGTGTACGCCGCCTACGGCCTGGGCTGGGACGCGATCGACAGCGCCGATGGCGGCGAGGGGGGTGTTGCAGGGGTTCAAGGCCTGCGCAGCGAGGCGCTGTTCCTGGCCGACTTGGTATGCAGCCTGCTGCCCGCCGATGCCCACCGTGCCGAGGCCGAGGGCCTGCTGGCGCTGATCCTGTTCTGCGAGGCCCGCGCGCCGGCACGGCGTGGGCCTGACGGCGGCTTTGTACCGCTGGCCGAGCAGGACACCGCGCGCTGGCAGCTGCCCTTGATAGCGCAGGGCAACCGGGTGCTGGTGGGCGCCGCAGCCTGGGGCGCGCCGGGCCCGTACCAGTTGGAGGCGGCGATCCAGTCGGCCCACTGTCAGCGCCGGGTCACGGGTGTCACCCCCTGGGCCGGCATCGTCACCCTCTACCAGCGCCTGTTGGCCACCGCACCCAGCCCGGGTGCAGCCGTGGCCCATGCCGTGGCCTGCGCCCAGGCGGGCGAGCCGCAGCGGGCGCTGGGTTTGCTGGCCGCCCTGGATTCACCCCGGCTGGCCAGCCACCAACCGTATTGGGTGGCGCAGGGCCATGTGGCGGCGCTGGCCGGGCAGCGCGACCAGGCGCGGACGGCGCTGCAGCGTGCCGTGGGGCTGACCGCCGTGCCGGCGGTGCGCACTTTTTTGCTGGACCGCTTGCAGGCGCTGGACGATTGACCTGGGCGCTTGATTTGGCAGATTGACTGGGCAGTTTGATCCGCCGGGGCGCTCAGTTCCAGGTGACGGGCGCCGCGCTGCCCGTGGCACCCTGGGCAGTGGCCGCCGCCGCAGCGGGCTCGGGGATGCCCCAGTCCGTCGCTGCCAGCGCCTGCTCCAGCAAGCGCATCAGGCCGGTGGCCAGATCGTCGGACAAGGCCAGCCGGATGTTTCTGCCGTCGGCCTCGCGGGCTGACAGCGCCAGGCCTTTGCCGTCAGGGCCCGGCCCCAGGTCGATGGCCACCGGCAGCAAAGGCAGCGCGCCCAGCGGCAGCGCGGTGGCCTTGGCGTCGAAAGGTGTGGCGAAATCGGTGTCGGGCAGGCTGCGGCTGCGTGCAGCCTGGGCCAGCATGGCGCGGGCTTCAGGCAGCACCGTGGCGTGCGGCGCCAGGCGCAGCACGCTGGCGTCGGTCACCAGCCGCAGCAGGTGCGGCCAGAGCTGGCGCAGCATGCGTCGGGTCAACCAGACTGCAAACAACTCGCCGGCGGCGGTGCGCAACTGCCACAGCACCCGGTCGGCTGTCGGCTCGTAACGCACTTGCATTTGATGGATGTCCACCGGCCAATTCTAGGCAGGCGGCGCAGGTGGGGCCCGCCGCAGTCGGCGTGTGCCAACCTGGCTTGACCCTGACGCAAGGTCAGGCTGGATACTTACACGATGCCCATGCCCATGCCCATGCCCATGCCCATGCCCACGCTTATGCCCAATGGCCAAAACTCGTACCGGCCAGTAGGCCCGCCATGCACCTGAAAGTTGGAGAACTCGCCAGCCGCAGCGGCCTGACCGTGCGCACGCTGCACCACTTTGACCAGATCGGCCTGCTCAAGCCCTCGGCACGCTCGGAGGGCGGCTACCGGCTGTACAGCCGCGGCGATGTAGCCCGGCTGCACGGCATCCAGGCGCTGCGCCACCTCGGGCTGCCGCTCAAGCAGATCGGCGAGATGCTGGCCGGCGACGGCGCTGACCTGCCGGCCATCGTGGCGCGCCAGGTGCGGGCGCTGGACCATGAGATCAGCCAGGCCACCCACCTGCGCGGCCGCCTGCAGCTGATGCTGGACCGCTTTGCCGGTGGCGGCCAACCCGACCTGGCCGACTGGCTGGGCTCGCTGGCGCTGATGGCCACCTACGCGCGCTACTTCAACCCCGACGAGATCAAGACCATCGTCGGTAACTGGCGCAACATCGAGGCCGAGTGGCCCGCGCTGCTGGCCGAGGTCAAGGCCATGATGGCGCGTGGTGTGCCACCCACCGACCTGGCGATGCAGCCTCTGGCACACCGCTGGATGGGCCTGATCCACCATTGGCTGGGCGGTGACTTCGACCTGATCGACCGCTGGGGCCGGATGTACGGGCAAGAGCCCGGCGCCCGCCAGACCCTGGGGCCGGACCTGGCGACGGTGCGCTATGTCGAGCAGGCGACCGAATTGCGCCTGGCGCACTGGCGCAAGCACTGCACGCTGGCGGAGTTGAGCCGCTTTGGCTGGGTGCGGCACGAGGAATGGCAGGCACTGACGGCTGAGGTGCGGCGCTTGATCGCCGACGGTGTGGACCCGGCGGCGCCGGCCGCGCGGGCGGCGCAGGCCAGCGCGCTGGGCCTGCTGTTGCGCACCGCCGACGGCGATGACGCGCTGCTGCACAAGTTGGGCGATGCGGTGGCGGCCGACCCGGTGCTGCGGGCCGGCTCCGCCCTGGCGCCCGAGGTGCGGGCCTTCCTGCAGCAGGTTCGCGATGCCACCGGGCTTGACACTGACGTGACGTGAGGCCCGACAGTGCGGTCCATCGTGACTTCACAGGGCCCACACCATGACCACCTCTACCGCGCCAGCGGCTGCCGCCGCCACAAAACCACCCCCGTCGCTGCTGCGCGACCGCAACATCCGCTGGCTGCTGGGCGGCTCGATGGTCAATTTGATTGGCGACCAGTTCACTCTCGTGGCCTTGCCTTGGCTGGTGCTGCACCTGACCGGCGACACCCTGGCCTTGGGCGGCGTGCTGGCGTTGCTGGGCCTGCCACGCGCGGTGTTCATCCTGCTGGGTGGTGCGGTGGTGGACCGCTTTTCGCCCCAGCGGGTGATGATGCTCAGCAAACACGCCTGCACCCTGCTGCTGGCGACGCTGGCCGCGCTGGTGCTGCTGGACGCGCTGACGCTGCCGCGCATCGGCGTGCTGGCCTTCGGCATCGGCCTGGCCACGGCCTTCAGCATCCCGGCGGGCACCTCGATACTGCCGCTGGTGGTGGTGCCGGCGCGCTTGCAGGCCGCCAACGGCCTGTTGATGGGCTTGCGCCAGCTCAGCTTTTTTATCGGCCCCTTGCTGGCCGGGCTGCTGATCTCCTGGTTTGGCGATGGCGGTCAAACCTCCGCGCCCGGCGCCGTCGCTGACGCCCGTGGCCTGGGCCTGGTGTTCGGGCTGGACGCGCTGAGCTATGCGTTTTCCGCCTGGACGCTGTCGCGGGTGCGTTTTGCACCGCGCGCCGTCAGCGCGGCCGGTAGCCCGCTGATCCGGCCGGCACAGCCCGTGTTGGCGGCAGTGGCCGAGGGCCTGCGTTGTTTCTGGCGCGACCGGCCGCTGCGCACTTGCCTGCTGTACTGGTCGGCAGTGGCGCTGCTGATCACCGGCCCGGTGCAGATTGCGTTGCCGGTGCTGGCCGCCAGCCAGCCCGGCCTGGGCGCCGCCGCCCTGGGCAGCTTGCTGGCTGCACATGGTGCGGGCACGCTGGCCGGCATGGTGGTGTCGGGTGCCCGGCCGCGGCTGCGCTGGGTCAACCTGGGCATGACGATCCTGGCGGTGGATGCGCTGGTCGGGCTGCTGTTCATGCCCATGGGCCGCATCGGCGCGCTGTGGCAGGGCATGGCGCTGTTGCTGGCGATCGGCCTGCTGGGCGGCTATATGCAGGTAACGGTGTTCAGCTGGATCCAGCGCCGCGTGGCACCCGCCATGCTGGGCCGGGCGATGAGCGTGTTCCTGTTCATCTTCATGGGCCTGGCGCCGCTGTCATCGGCCGCCACCGGCTGGGTGCTGCGCTGGGTGTCGCTACCCAGCCTGTTTGCAGCCGCCGGCGGCATGCTGCTGGCCTTGTCGATGTTGGCGCTGGCAGTCTCGCCGCTGCGCCGCGTCAGCGACGATGGGCCCGCGTCGGCCACAGACGGCGTTTGATCCTACTCAAGGTCGGCGTGTGCGCCCGCCCGGCGCCGGGCTTGAAATGCCGCCGCAGGGCCTAATCTCGACACGCAACCGAGGACTTTTTACATGCGTGCCGACAAACTCACCACCGCCTTCCAACAAGCCCTGGCCGAAGGCCAAAGCCTGGCTGTTGCCCGCGACAACCCCTACATCGAGCCCAGCCACGTGCTGGCGGCGATGCTGGTGCAGCCCGACGGGCCCAAAGCCCTGCTCGACCGTGCCGGCGCCAACACCGCCGCGCTGAAAACCGCGATGGACACCGCCATAGCCGCGTTGCCCGGCGTGCAGGGCGGTGGCGCGGTACAGGCCGGGCGCGAGCTGGTGCAACTGCTGCAGGCAGCCGACAAAGAGGCCACCAAGCGCGGCGACCAGTTCATCGCCAGCGAGATGTTCTTGCTGGCGCTGGCCGACAGCAAGACCGACATCGGCGGCATCGTGCGCGGCCACGGCCTGTCCCGCAAGGCGCTCGAAGCTGCTGTCGAAGCGGTGCGCGGCGGCGCCACGGTCGATTCAGCCGAATCCGAAGGCCAGCGCGAGGCGCTTAAAAAGTACACCCTCGATCTGACCGAGCGGGCCCGCCTTGGCAAGCTCGACCCGGTGATCGGCCGCGACGACGAGATCCGCCGCGCCATCCAGGTGTTGCAGCGCCGCACCAAGAACAATCCGGTGCTGATCGGCGAGCCCGGTGTGGGCAAGACGGCCATCGTCGAGGGCCTGGCCCAGCGCATCATCGCCGGCGAGGTGCCCGAGACCTTGAAGGACAAACGCGTGCTGGTGCTCGACATGGCCGGCCTGCTGGCCGGTGCCAAGTACCGGGGTGAGTTCGAAGAGCGGCTGAAAGCGGTGCTGAAAGAAGTGGCGCTGGACGAGGGTCGCATCATCCTGTTCATCGACGAGCTGCACACCATGGTGGGCGCCGGCAAGGCCGAGGGCGCGATGGACGCCGGCAACATGCTCAAACCCGCGCTGGCACGCGGCGAGCTGCACTGCATCGGCGCGACCACCCTCAACGAGTACCGCAAGTACGTCGAAAAAGACGCCGCGCTGGAGCGCCGCTTCCAGAAGGTGATGGTCGATGAGCCGAGCGTCGAGGCGACGATTGCCATCCTGCGCGGCTTGCAAGAAAAGTACGAGGTGCACCATGGTGTCGAGATCACCGACCCGGCCATCGTCGCCGCGGCCGAGCTCAGCCACCGCTACATCACCGACCGTTTCCTGCCCGACAAGGCGATCGACCTGATCGACGAGGCCGCGGCCAAGATCAAGATCGAGATCGACAGCAAGCCCGAGGTGATGGACAAGCTCGACCGCCGCATGATCCAGCTCAAGATCGAGCGCGAGGCGATGAAGAAGGAGCATGACGAGGGCTCGCAGCGCCGCCTCGGCCTGATCGAGGACGAGTTGGTCAAGCTGCAGCGCGAGTACAACGATCTCGAGGAGATCTGGAAAAGCGAGAAGGCCGCCCAGCAGGGTGCCGAGCAGGTGCGGGTGCAGATCGAGCAGACCAAGTTCCAGATCGAGGAGCTCAAGCGCAAGGGCGACTTCAACAAGGTCGCCGAGTTGCAATACGGTCAATTGCCCGACATGGAGAAGAAGCTCAAGGCGGCGCTGGACAAAGAGTCCGGCAAGGCCAGGGGCGCCAAGGACGGCACCGGCGCGCCGCAGTTGCTGCGCACACAGGTCGGCGCCGAGGAGATTGCCGAGGTGGTATCACGCGCCACCGGCATCCCGGTCAGCAAGCTGATGCAGGGCGAGCGCGACAAGCTGCTGCAGATGGAAGACAAGCTGCACCAGCGCGTGGTCGGGCAAGAAGAAGCCATCGTCGCGGTCGCCGATGCGATCCGTCGCAGCCGCGCCGGGCTGTCTGATCCAAATCGACCACTTGGCAGCTTCTTGTTCCTCGGTCCCACGGGTGTGGGCAAGACCGAGCTGTGCAAGGCGCTGGCCGGCTTCTTGTTCGACAGCGAGGACCACATGATCCGCGTCGACATGAGCGAGTACATGGAGAAGCATTCGGTCAGCCGGCTGATCGGCGCGCCGCCGGGTTATGTCGGCTATGACGAGGGCGGGGCACTGACCGAAGCCGTGCGCCGCAAGCCCTACAGCGTGCTGCTGCTCGATGAGGTAGAGAAGGCCCACCCGGATGTCTTCAACGTGCTGCTGCAGGTGCTCGACGACGGTCGTCTCACCGACGGCCAGGGCCGTACCGTCGACTTCAAGAACACCGTGATCGTGATGACCAGCAACCTCGGTTCGCACATGATCATGCAGATGGCGGGGCAAGACTCGGAGCTGATCCGCGAGGCGGTGCTGGGCGAGGTCAAGCAGCACTTCCGGCCTGAGTTTCTCAACCGCATCGACGAGATGGTGGTGTTCCACGCGCTCGACGAAGCCAACATCTTGGCCATCGCCCGCATCCAGCTCAAGCTGCTTGAGGCCCGGCTGGAGAAAATGGAGATGAAGCTGGAGGTCTCGGAAGAGGCGCTGAGCGAGTTGGCCAAGGTCGGCTTCGACCCGGTGTTCGGCGCGCGGCCGCTCAAGCGCGCGATCCAGCACCGCATCGAGAACCCGGTGTCCAAGCTGATCCTGCAGGGCCGCTTCGGGCCCAAGGACGTGATCCCGGTGGATCTGCGCGACGGCCAGTTCGAGTTTGGGCGCGTGGTGCACTGAGCTTTGTTGTACTCAGGCCCGCCGCTGGCGGGTTTGCCCTTGGGGCCCGGACAGGCGGCGCAGCGCTGCATGTCCGAGCCCCAGTTTTTTGCGCTCAGCCCAGTGGTGCCAATGGCAATGCCAGGCACAGCCGCGTGCCACCCTGCGGCGCCGGCAGCGGCCGCAGGCTGCCGCCGTGCAGGTGGGCCACGCGCTGGGCGATGGCCAGGCCGAGGCCGCCAATGCCACCGCCGGCGCGGCGTATCGGCGGGTCGCGCAGTGACTGGTCTTGCGACAGGCGTTGCACCAGCTCGTCCGACAGCCCCGGCCCGCCGTCCTCGACCCAGACCTGGGCCTGCGCCCCGGCGCGCTGCAGGCTGACACGCACCGGCAAGGGGCCGGGGGCGTGGCGCAGCGCGTTGTCGATCAGGTTGCTCAGCGCGCGCTCCACCAGCTGCAGGTCGCCGTCTAGCTCCAGCCGGCCAGGCGGCGCGCCGACCAGCACCACCGGCGCCGGCCCGGTGTGCAGGTCGAACTTCTGCACCGCATCGGTAACCAGCTCGTCCAGGCTGAAGCGCTCGCGGTGCAGCACCTGGTCGGTGGATTGCAGCGTGGCCAGCTCGAACAATTGTTGCGACAGCCGCCGCACCTTGTCGCTCTGCGCCAGCGCGGCGTTGAGCATGCGCTGGCGTTGTGGCGCGGGCGGCGCCGCCGCCGTGCCTTCGCCGGCCAGCGCCTCGAGGTGGCCGTGCAGCGCGGTCAACGGTGTGCGCAAGTCGTGCGCCACGCTGGCCATCATCTCGCGGTGGGCGCTGTCTTGCTGGTGGGCGCGCTCGGCCTGCTGCTCGATGCGCCGGGTCATGCCGTCGTAGGCATCGGCGATGGCCTGCACCTCGTCGCCCGATTGGCGCGCGGGCGGCGCGGCCGGTGGTTCGCCGGGCTTCCGGCGCAGGCTGTAGTCGCGCATGCGGCCAGCCAGCCGGTGCAGCGGCAATGTCAGCCGGCGCAGCAGCAGCGCGCCCAGCGCCAGCGTCAGCAGCAGCGCCAGGCCGGCAGCCAGCACCGCGCCCTGCCACTCGCGGCGCAGGCTCACTTCGCCGGCCACCTGCTTGCGGGCGCTGCCGTCGAGCACGATGTAGAGGTAGCCCGGCGGCCGCACGTCGCCCGGCGCGGGCGGAAACATCGCCGCGCTGAAGATGCGCAGCGTTCTGCCACCCATCGGGTCGGTGCCCAGCAACGGCAGCAGGTCGCCGGCCAGGAATCTGCGCACTGGAAGCAAGTCAACCCGGCGCTGTCGCACCATCGTCGCATCGCCGATGTAGTCCTGCACCCCGCCCTGGGCGTCGAGCAGGTAGACCTGGATGCCAGGGTTGACCACCATCAGCATCTGCAGTAGCGCGGCGCGGGCGGCCTGCGCGGCCTGATCGGGGTCGGCGGCGGTGATCTCGGGCCAGTGGCCAACGATGTGCCCGGCCAGGCCCTGCGACAGCCGCTGCAGCGATTCCTGCTCGTGTTGCGCCGCCAGCTGCCGGCCCAGCACCGCGATGACGGCGGCAAACGCCAGCAGCAGCACCGCCAGCGTCAGCGTCAATCGGGTGGTGAAGGTGGCGCGGCGCGGGCTCATCGCGCGGTAACGGGATGGGCCTCGGCCGGCGGATCGAAGCGGTAGCCCACGCCCCAGACGGTGACGATGCAGCGCGGCTCGCGGGGGTCGTCCTCGATCTTGCTGCGCAGCCGGTTGATGTGCGAGTTGACGGTGTGCTCGTAGCCGTCGAAGCCGGCGCCCCAGACGCGCTGCAGCAGTTCGCCGCGGCCAAAGGTCTGGCCGGGATGGCGGGCCAGGAAGTGCAGCAGATCAAACTCGCGCAGCGTCAGCGCCAGCGCAGTGTCGGTTTGGCCAGGGCCGCCGATGCGGTGCAGCTCGCGCCGCACGGTGTCAAGCCGCCAGGGCCCGAAGCGCAGTTGCGCATTGCGCGGCGGCGCAGCGCGCAGCGTGTCCATGCGGCGCAGCAGCGCGCGCACGCGGGCCACCAACTCGAGCATCGAAAACGGCTTGGCCAGGTAGTCGTCGGCGCCGAGTTCCAGCCCCAGCACGCGATGCGCCTCGGCCGAGCGTGCGCTGAGCATGATCACCGGCACGTCGGCGTGGCGCGCGCGCAGGTGGCGGCAGACGTCCCAGCCATCGGCGCCGGGCAGCATCAGGTCGAGCAGCACCAGATCCCAGCGTTGGCGGTCGATGGCGGCCATGGCATGCTGGCCGTTGGCCTCGCGGTGCAGGCGGTAGCCGGCGCCTTCGAGATGCAGACGCAGAGCCACCGCGATCGCGTCGTCATCTTCAACCAGCAGCAGGTGTTCGTTCATGGGTGGCCGGTGCCGCCGGGATACGGGAATGCAGCACCGGCCAACGATTGGAACAGAGCGCCGGAGCTTTCGCCTCAGGCGGCGGCCAAACCAGCGGGCTGCGTGCCGATCCGACGGCGGCGCGCCACGAAGCCCAAGCCCACCAGGCCCGCTGCCATCAGCGCGTAGCTGCCTGGCTCTGGCACGGGCGACACGCCGAACGAGATGCGGTAGACATCGCTGTCGGCCGTCAAGGCGCTGTTGAAGGTGTAGCCGGCACCTGTGGTCAGCCCGTTGTAGGCCGCGAGCTCAGCGA
>JBBQJN010000103.1:0-11941 GCA_038325945.1 Burkholderiales bacterium
GTCCCCCGGTGCCGGACTTGCGTTCGCCACCTCCTCCTTTACCTCCGTGATCCACATGCCCAGCACCCTCGGCCACCAGCCTCTCGGCGGCGCTCTGATTAACTGCACCGAGCCCGGTAGGTTGGAGTGGCAACTCCAACATGGGTGTGCAGGGGTCTGGTCATGCCAAACGTGCCGCCGTGAATGGGGAAATGCCGTTGGAGTTCACTTTGTTCACTCCAACCTACCGAGCTCGGTTTTTCAGGCGGTGCGACCGCACAGCAGTTGCCGGCTGACGAGGGCGTCGGGCAACCGGTCCCCTTACTTATCGGTGGAGCCGAGGTCGGGCGGGCAGGCGGGACGTCGGCGGGGGACATGGAGGGATCCGGTTGCCTGGCGGCCTCGTCAGCCTCGCACGGCACGTCGAGAGTCGGCTTTGGCGGCGACGCTCAGGACGACCGCTACGAGCCGAAAGGCGGTACTCACCCTGCATTCGAAAACTCCGGCATCGACCAACCAGGGCGCACTACAGCAGGGATGCTCCCCACCTGATGCGCCACGACCGACCCCTACACTGCAACCGATGACAGCGGATGCCGCCAGTGACGAGAGTCCCCAGGCCTGGGTGGTGGTTTGGGCGTGCTTCGTTGCGCTGGCGGTGATCTTCGGAATTGCCTACTCATTTGCGGCGTTTTTCGAGTCGCTGAGCATGCAGTTCAACGCCCAGCGCGCCGATGTCTCGCTGGTATTCGGCCTCAGTGGCCTGGTTTATTTCATCGGTGGCGCCGGCGCCGGGCTGCTGGCAGACCGCTTCGGCCCGCGCGTGGTGTGCAGCCTGGGCATGTTGTTCATCGCCGGCGGGCTGCTGGTCAGCAGCTTTGCCACCTCGATGGCGGCGGTTTATGCGGCCTATGGCGTGGGCATCGGCATCGGTATCGCGCTGGTTTACACACCGTCCATTGCCTGCGTGCAGCCCTGGTTTACACGGCGGCGCGGATTGGCCGCTGGCATCGCCAGCGCCGGCATCGGCGCCGGCACGGTGGTGGTGCCGTTGGCGGCCACGGCGCTGATCGCCGGCTTGCACTGGCGCGGCGCGATGCAGGTGCTGGCCGGCGGCGTGCTGCTGCTGGGGCTGGCCGCCACGGTGCTGCTGCAGCGCGCGCCTTCGGCCACCGGCGGGCGTGGCCGTGCGGTGGCCGGCCACACGCTGCGCCAGGCGCTGGCCACGCCGCAGTTCCGCTGGATGTATGCGATGGCGGTGCTGGCCGGGCCGGTGATGTTCATCCCCTTCGCCCATGCCTCGGCCGCCGCGCGCGACCTTGGCGTGGCCGACGCGCAGGCGGTGGGCCTGGTGGGGCTGATCGGCATCGGCAGCTTGGTCGGGCGTTTTGTCATCGGCGCGCTGGCCGACCACATCGGCCGGCCGCTGACGCTGGCGCTGATGCAGGCCTCGCTGGGCCTGAGCTACTTGGTCTGGTACGGCGCCAGCGGCTGGGGTGCGATGGCGCTGTTCGCCTTGTGGATGGGGCTGAGCTATGGTGGCATCGTCTCGCTGATGCCTGCGCTGTGCATGGATTTGTTCGGCGCGCGTGCGGTGTCGGCCATCATCGGCACGCTCTACACCGGCGCTGCCTTTGGCAACCTGCTGGGGCCCTGGCTGGCCGGCGCGGTGTTTGACGCCAGCCTCGGCTATGGCCCGGTGATCTGGGGCTGCCTGGTGCTGTCGGCGCTCGCCACTGTCGCCGCCTGGCGGCTGCGAGGACCGCCGCCCGCGCAGCCGACCGTGGCCGGTGCACCCGCTCGCTCAGCATGAAAACCCTGTCCTGCGGCATCCTGGTGATCAACCCAAGCGGCGAGTTGCTGCTGTGCCATGTCACCGGCGCCTGGCATTGGGACATTCCCAAGGGCGGCACCGAGCCCGGTGAGTTGCCGTTGGACACCGCACTGCGCGAGACGCGCGAGGAATGCGGCCGCGACTTCAGTGGCCGCGAGCTGCTCGATCTCGGCCGCATGGCTTATCGCCCACGCAAGGACCTGCACCTGTTTGCTGCGCTCAGCCCGCGCTTCGACCTCGCCGGCTGCCATTGCAGTACGCACTACCTCGACCATTTCGGGCGCAGCCGGCCCGAGATGGACGGTTTCGAGTGGGTGCGCTTCGACCGCGTGCACCGCCGCTGCGCCCGCCACATGGGTGAGGTGCTGACGCAGAAGCTGTCACTGCCCCTGTTGTTGTCGCAGCTGCAGGGCCAGCCTGCGGCCTGCGGCTCGCCTTTGTCCTAGCAGGCTGTCGGGCTTTGGGGCGGGCCTGCCCCAAAGCCCGACAGCCTCCTAGACTGCTCGCTCTGCCCACCCTACTGCTGCCATGACCGCTTGTCGTTACCCCGCTCAATCCCCCATTGCCGCGCTGATGTTGTGCGCCGCCCTGTGCTGGCCGCTGGCCGTCTCGGCGCAGGCTGCGGCTACTGCCTTGCCGGCGGGCATTACCCAGGCCAGCCAGGTGGAGGGCATCACCGAATACCGCTTGCCCAATGGCATGCAGGTGCTGCTGGTGCCCGACGACACCAAGGCCACGACCACGGTCAACGTCACCTACCGGGTCGGCTCGCGCCACGAGCACTATGGCGAGACCGGCATGGCGCATTTGCTGGAACACTTGATTTTCAAGGGCACGCCGACCACCCGTCATGTGATGGCCGAGGCCAGCAAGCGCGGCCTGCGTTTCAACGGCACCACCAGCTTTGACCGCACCAACTACTTCGCCAGCTTCTCGGCCAATGAGGACACGCTGCGCTGGTACCTGAGTTGGCAGGCCGACGCCATGGTCAACAGCTTCATTGCCCGCGCTGACCTTGATACCGAGATGACGGTGGTGCGCAACGAGATGGAGTCCCGCGAGAACAACCCGGTTGGCGCCACGCTGCAGCAGGCGCTGGCGGCGATGTACCAGTGGCACAACTACGGCAAGATGCCGATCGGCGCGCGCGCCGATGTCGAGAACGTCGACATCGGCCGCCTGCAGGCCTTCTACCGGCTGCACTACCAGCCCGATAACGCCACCCTGGTGGTGGCCGGCAAATTCAATGGCGCCCAGGTGCTGGCCTGGGTGGCCCAGTACTTTGGCCCGCTGCCCAAGCCGCAGCGCCAGCTGACGCCGACCTACACCGTCGACCCCACGCAGAATGGCGAGCGCAGCGTGACCGTGCGCCGCAAGGGCGGTGCGCCCTTCCTGCTGGCGGCCTGGCACGGCGTGGCGGCGGCCGATGCCGATTACCCGGCAATGGAGGCGCTGGCCAGCATTCTGGGCGGCGCGCCTTCGGGCCGGCTACACAAGCGCCTGGTCGAGCAGAAGCTGGCTGCCGCCACCTTTGGTTTCACCTGGAGCGTGGCCGAGCCCGGCCCGCTGATGCTTGGCGCGCAACTGGCGCCAGGGCAGGACGTGGCGGCCGCCCGCAACGCGCTGCTGGCCGCAGTGGACGCGCTGACCACCACCGAGCCGGTCACCGCCGAGGAACTGGAGCGTGTGCGCACGCAGTGGCTGAACGATTGGAACCAGGGTTTTGCCGATCCCGAGCGCGTGGGCATCGCGCTGTCCGAGGCCATCGGCAACGGTGACTGGCGTTTGTACTTTCTGGCCCGCGACCGCATGCGCGCGCTCAAGCTCGCCGACGTGCAGCGCGTGGCCGCCAGCCGGCTGCTGGCCGACAACCGCACCGTGGCCACTTACCTGCCTACCGAAGCGCCGCAGCGCGCGCCGGCGCCCGTGCTGGTCGATGTTGCGCCGTTGGTCAAGGATTACAAGGGCGATGCGGCGGTGGCCCAGGCCGAAGCCTTCGACGCCACGCCGGCCAACCTGGATGCCCGTACGCAGCTGGGCAGCTTGCCCAGCGGCCTGAAGTGGGCGCTGCTGCCCAAGGGCACCCGCGGCGCCACCGTGCAGGCGCGGCTGCTGCTGCGTTTTGGCGACGAGGCCAGCCTGCTCGGCCAGGGCATGGCGGTGTCGATGATGGGCGGGCTGATCGACAAGGGCGGTGCGGGCATGAGCCGGGCGCAGATCAGCGACGCCTTCGACAAGCTGCGCGCCGACGTCAGCTTCAGCGCAGGCGGCCAGAGCCTGTCGGTGAACATCAGCACTGTGCGTGAGCACTTGCCCGCAGTGGTAGCACTGGTCGGCCGCCTGTTGCGCGAGCCGGCCTTCGCCGAGAGCACGCTGGACGAGCGCCGGCGCCAGCTGCTGGCCTCGATTGCCTCGCAGCGAAGCGAGCCGGGCGCGGTGGCGTCCAATGCGCTGCAGCGCCATGGCAACCCCTATCCCCGCGGCGACTTGCGCCATGCGCGCAGCTTCGACGAGACCGAGCAGGATGTGCGCGCGGTGGATCTGGCAGCGGTGCGCGCGGCGCACCGGCGTTTTGTCAGCGCTGCATCCGGCGAGTTCAGCGCCGTGGGCGACATGGACCCGGCGGCCGTGCGCGCCGCGCTGCAAACGGCGCTGGGCGACTGGGCCGCTCCGGCCGATGGGCAACTGGCTTTCGTGCGCGCGCCGCAGCCGCTGCTGGCAACGCCGCCGCTGCGCCAGTTGCTGGCCACGCCCGACAAGCCCAATGCCAATCTGCTGCTGGCGCAATCGCTGGCCATCAACGACAGCCATGCCGACTACCCGGCGCTGCTGATGGCCAACTTCATGCTGGGCGGCGATGCCGACTCGCGGCTGTGGAAGCGCATCCGCGAAGGCGAGGGCCTGAGTTACGACGTGCACTCTTATGTGCTGTGGAACAACTTTGAGCTGAACTCGCGCTGGATGGCCTCGGCGATCTTTGCGCCGCAGAACCAGCCCAAGGTTGAGGCCGCGCTGAAGCAAGAAGTGGCCCGCGCGCTGGCTGATGGCTATAGCCAGACCGAGTTGGACGCGGCCCGCAGCGCGGTGCTGAGCCAGCGTCAGCTGGGCCGGGCGCAGGACGGCGCGGTGGCCGGCGCGCTGGTCAGCAACCTCTACCTGGAGCGCCGTTTTGCGCTGCACCAGCTCAACGACGACCGCATCAAAGCACTGACGCTGACGCAGGTCAACGAGGCGCTCAAGCGCTACATCCAGCCCGAGCGCTGGGCCGTGTTCTGGGCGGGCGACTTCAAGCAGCCCTGAGCACGCCCACCTCGATCCACTCCAGCCAAGGACGCCCCCATGAGCCAGTCGCCGCCTGCCCAGCCCGTCGTCGCCAGTGACCTGGCGGCACAGATCGACGCCGCAGCGCAAGCCGCCGAGGCCCGCGTGATCGCTTGGCGGCGCGACTTCCATGCCCACCCCGAGCTGGGCAACCGCGAGTTCCGCACCGCCGGCATCGTCGCCGAGCACCTGCGTGCGCTGGGCTTTGACGAGGTGCGCACCGGCGTCGCCCATACCGGCGTGGTCGGCCTGCTCAAGGGCGGCCTGCCCGGCCCGGTGGTGGCGCTGCGTGCCGACATGGACGCGCTGCCGGTGGCCGAGCAGGTGGACCTGCCCTTTGCCAGCAAGGTCAAGGCCGAGTGGAACGGCGAGCAAGTGGGCGTGATGCATGCCTGCGGCCACGATGCCCATACCCCCATCGTGAGGGGGGTGGCCGAGGTGCTGGCCGGCCAGCGCGGCGCGCTGCGCGGCAGCGTCAAGTTCATCTTCCAGCCGGCCGAGGAATTGCCGCCCGAGGGCGAAGACGGCGGCGCCAAGATGATGATCGCGGAGGGCGCGATGGACAACCCGCGGCCAGCGGCGATCTTCGGCCTGCATGTCACCTCGCGGCTGCCGCTCAACGTGGTGGGCTACCGGCCGGGGCCGACGATGGCCAGCGCCGACAACCTGAAGATCACCATCCAGGGCAGCCAGACCCATGGCGCCATGCCCTGGGCCGGGGTTGACCCGATCGTGGTCTCGGCCCAGGTGGTGCTGGGGCTGCAGACGATCATCAGCCGCCAGGTCGACCTGACCAAGGAGCCGGCGGTGCTGACCATCGGCACCATCCACGGCGGTCTGCGCGAGAACATCATTCCCGAATCGGTGGAGATGCGCGGCACCATCCGCACCTTCGACGAGGAGATGCGCGACGATGTGCACGAGCGCGTCACCTACCTGGCGCAAGCCATCGCTCGCGGCTCGCGGGCCGGCTGCGAGGTCTGCATCAAGAAAAACTACCCGGTGACGGTGAACGACCCGGCGCTGACCGAGGCCATGCGGCCAACGCTGGCGCGTGTTGCCGGCCCCAACCGGCTGGCGCTGGTGCCTAAGGTCACCGGCTCGGAGGATTTCTCGTTTTTCCAGCGCGTGGTGCCGGGCTTGTTCATCTTTCTCGGCGTCACGCCCGAGGAGCAAGAAGTGGCCAGAGCGGCGCCCAATCATTCACCGAAGTTCTACGTCGACGAGCGCTGCCTGGTCACCGGTGTGCGGGCACTGGCCCACTTGGCGGCCGACTACCTGCAGCATGGCGCTGCGCTGCCAGCCGCCGAGTGATGCGCGGCTGAGCCGCTAACGCACAGCTGACTGATATGCCGACCAAGCCGTTGAATGAAGCCAGGAGCCCCGAGATGCCGTCCACTGCCTTGCCCAGCCAACTCGCCGAATGCAGCGCCGCCCAGCTGCTGGCGCTCTACCGCAGCGGCGCGGCGTCGCCGGTGGAGGCCACCCAAGAGGTGCTCGATCGCATCACGCGGCTCGATCCGCAGCTCAATGCCTATTGCCTGGTTGACGCCGAGTCGGCGCTGGCCAACGCCCGCGCCAGCGAGGCACGCTGGGTAGCGGCCCGCAACGGCGGCGCGGCGCCCGGCGCGCTCGACGGCGTGCCGACCTCGATCAAGGACTTGATCCTCACCCGCGGCTGGCCGACCCGGCGCGGCTCACGCACGGTCGACGTCGGCCAGCCCTGGGAGGTGGACGCACCGGTCACCGCGCGGCTGCGCGAAGCCGGCGCGGTGCTGCTGGGCAAGACCAATACGCCCGAGTTCGGCTGCAAGGGCGAGACCAATTCGCCGCTGACCGGCATCAGCCGCAACCCCTGGGATTTGTCGCGCACGCCGGGTGGATCGTCGGGCGGCACGGCGGCTGCGGTGGCCGCCGGCATGGGGCCGCTGTCGGTGGGCACCGACGGCGCCGGCTCGGTGCGCATCCCGGCTGCTTTCTGCGGCAACTTTGGCTTGAAACCCAGCTTCGGCCGGGTGCCGGCCTATCCGCTGTCGCCGTTTGGGTCGGTGGCCCACCTCGGGCCGCACACCATGAGCGTGGCCGACGCGGCACTGATGATGAACGTGCTCAGCCAGCCCGATGCGCGTGACTGGACGTCTTTGCCCTTTGACGCCCGCGACTACCGCGTTGGCCTGGACGACGGCGTGCGCGGGCTGCGCATCGCTTACTCGCCGACGCTGGGCTATGCGAAGAACGTGCACCCCGAGGTGGCGGCGGCGGTGGCGCGTGCGGTGGCAGACCTGCAAGCCCTGGGCGCGGTGGTCGAGCAGGTGGATCCGGGCTTCGACGACCCGCTCGACATCTGCACCGGCCTGTGGTTTCTGGGTGCGCACACGGTCGTTGCCGGCCTCAGCCCCGAGCAGCAGGCGCTGGTTGACCCCGACCTGCGCGCTGAGGCCGAGTTGGGCGCGCAACTGAGCGCGCTGCAGGTGCAGCAGCTCACCCTGCGGCGCGGCGCTCTGGGCGCGCAGCTGCGGCAGTTCATGCAGCGTTTTGATCTGATCGCCACGCCGGCGGTAGCGATCCCGGCCTTCGAGGCGCGGCCGGCCGGCCATTCGCCGATTGATGCGGCCAGCTTGCTGGGCTGGACGCCGTTCTCTTACCCCTTCAACCTGAGCCAGCAGCCGGCCTGCAGCATGCCCTGCGGGCTGACCGCTGCTGGCCTGCCAATCGGCCTGCAGCTGGTGGGGCCGATGTTTGGCGATGCGCTGGTGCTGCGCGCGGCGCGTGCCTACGAGAGCCTGCGGCCGATTGCAAGGCCGCCGCTGACCTGGGCAGCGGCCTGAGCGCCGCTGTGGTCAGCCTCAGGCCACGCTGGTGCTTTGCCAGCTGTTGCGGTTGATCGCCCAGGCGCCCACCGAGTCGGGCGTGCCGTGCGAGAAAAAATCCAGCCGCAAGGTGCTGGCGTCGCTGCTCAGCAGGCCGTAGTTTTCGCACTTCGAGCCGGTGTCCACCAGCTTGTTGATCGCCGCGCCCGAGGCCGTGGCGTCGTGCAGCCAGCGGCCGTTGCCCAGGTTGATCGACTGGAAGCGGTTGGCATGGATGTCGCCGCTGAGCACCAGGATCTTGTAGCGCCTTGCCAGACCCTGCAGCCAGGCATAGTCGTCGTAGTCTTCCCAGCGGCTGTCGCAGTCGTTGCGCAGCACCGAGCCCGACGCCAGCAGGTGGATGGCGGCCGGCGCGGCGGCCAGCCGGGCCTCGATCTGCGCCCGCTGGTCGGCCCCCAGCAACTCTTTCTTGATGCGCCAGGAGCGGCCATCCGTCAGGTGCAGGATCAGGCCCTCGCCGAGGTCGCGCCAGCGGTAGCCCGGCGGCGGCTCATTGGGCTGGTTGATGCTGGCGTCGTTGTAGGCGGCGGGATAACTGCCGGGCGCCAGCCGGGCCTCAAGCGTGCGGCAAAACGCGTTGAACAAGGCACGCGAGGTGCGGATGTTGTCGGCATATTTATGGATGCCGATCGCGCCCTCGGCGGCGCTCTCGTCCCACAGGAAGTCATGGTCGTCCCAGATCGCATCGGTGGGCACGGCCTTGACCAGGGCGCGAAACTGCGGCTGGTCCAGCTGCACCCGCCAGCGGCCCAAGACGTGCAGCAGAAAGTCAAACGGCGCCAGTTCTTTGGGGTGAACGACGTTGATCGGGTAAGGCCCGGCGTCGATGTAGATCGAGTCGCCCAGCAACAGCAGCCTGTCAGGGCGGCGGGCGGCGATCTGGTCCCACACCGGCTGCTGCGTAAACACGGTGAACGACATGCAGGAGGTAAACGCCAGTTTCATTGCCTTGCTCCTTGGGGACGCGGCGCGCCAGTGTTGGCGCCGGGTCAATGTAGCCGGGTTCGGCACCGGGATGCGGGTTCGACGCGCTTCGGACAGGGGATAGGTGGGCGCCGGATGCTGAGCGGCGGGTGCTGCGACCGGTCACAAGTCGTTACAAGCGCCGGCTCAAGCGACTGAAGCGGGGCACCGAAAACAAGGTCAGGCGGCTTTAGCCCCAATTTCGGGGACTGCCGTTCGTTGCAGCCCATCGAAGGCCCCCATGAAACGCTCAGTTCTCTCTGTCCTGCGCAAGGCACTGCACGAGGGTCTGCGCCGAGGCCTGGCGCTGTTGCCCAGGAGGTGGCGATTTGCGCTGTTCCGGACCATGGTGCATTGCGACCCCGCGCCCGATGCGCGGCTCGAGCTGAAGATCGCCGAGACCCAGGATGAATTGGAGGCCTGCTTCCGGATCCTGCACGACTCCTACGTGGCGGCGGGCTTCATGAAGCCCGACCCCTCCGGCCTGCGGGTGACGATCTACCACGCTTTGCCGACCACCACCACCTTGTGCGCCAAGTGGGACGGCAGGGTGGTGGGCACGATCAGCATCATCCGCGAAGGCGTGTTCGGGTTTCCCCTGCAATCGGTGTTCGACCTGAGTGGGCTGCGTGCCCTGGGCGGCAACATCACCGAGGTGTCGTCATTGGCGGTGGATCCGTCGTTTCGCAAGACCGGCGGCGTGGTGCTGTTCCCGCTGATGAAGTTCATGCGCGAGTACTCGAAGTTCTACTTCGATACGCGCCACCTGGTAATCGCCGTCAATCCCAACAAGATCGAGATGTACGAGTCGCTGCTGTGCTTCGACCGGCTGCAGGCCAGTGAGGTGGACAGTTACGACTTCGCCAACGGCGCGCCGGCAGTTGGCGCAACGCTGGACCTGCAATATGCCGATGCCCGCACGGAGCCGCTCTACCAGGGCCGCCCGCCGCGCAAGAACCTTTACCGCTACTTGTATGTCGAGCCCCTGGCCAATATCCAGTGGCCCTACCGGCTGTTCCACACCACCAACGATCCGGTGTTGACGCCGGCGATGTTGAACTACTTCTTCAACCAGCGAACCCAGGTGTTCCAGGCACTCGACGACCGCAAGCGCCTGCTGCTGCGCTCGATCTACGACCATCAGGCCTATGCCGGCATCCTGCCCGAGCCGTCGAGTCTGGCGCCGTCGCTGACTTCGCTGCGACGGCATCGTCGCTTCTCAATGCGCTGCCCGGCGCTGTTGCGCATCGACGCCTACGGCACGCAACTGGCCTATACGCTGCAGGTCATCGAGTTGTCTCGCCATGGTTTCCAGGCTGAATGCAGCTCGCCCTTACCCGAGGGCGTGCGCGGCTGGGTCGAGGTGCAACTGGGCAAGCACCAGTCCGCCAGGGTGGAGGCCACGGCCGTGCGCCGCCACGAGAGCGGCGGCACGGCTTTTTACGGCTTCTCGGTGCCTGAGCCCGACGCGGCCTGGCTGCGTTGCGTCGCCGCGCTGGACGATGCCCGCATCCATGCTGACTTGTGCGTGCAGCCGACGCACGCTGCCGACCTGCCGCCGGCGCCGCTGCTGCCGACGCCGCCGCCAACGTCGCTGGCGCTGTGCCCGGTTGCGGCCCGTCCCGACGCCGACGTCGCCCCGAAGGGTGCCGGCCGCCACCGTAGAGCGTCCGCGACAGCCTGAGGTTGAGAGGCAATCCCATGGGCCCACGTAAGCCCGCAAAACGGCTCCAATCTAGGCGCAAAGCAGACCTGGGTTTGGGACCCAGGGAGCATTTGCAACGACGAGTGGGGCTGTTTTTCGGGCTTACCCGTAGGGCCGGCGTGGGCCCATGGGATTGCCTCTCAACCTCTGAGTCCATACCTTGGTGGCCACGAACGCCTTGGCCCGCCGCCCGTGGTCAGCGAGGATTTCGCCGGCGGTGGCTTCCGCCCGGCCGTACATCGGTGAGCTGTCGATCACCGAACCGCCCGCAGCGAAGAGCGCATCCACAACGGCGGACAGTTCCGCGTAGCCCGGGCTATCGGGCACCTGGTCGAAGCCGAGGTAGGTGCCGCAGCCGATCACCGGCAAGGCCTCGCCCGCGGCAGGAATCGGTCGCGTTTTCATGGTGGCTGCCCCAGTTGTCTGGCTGCGACTGCCGAACGGCGCAAGCATGCCGATGCCCATCGAGAGCATGGCGCGTCGGCTTGCACAGGTGTTCATAGGCCATGCACTGTCAGTCGAGGACTGGGGCTCGGAACCGCGGAACCGCGGGTCGGCTCAATCCTGCAGCCTGTTGACCTGTTGGTCCGGGATTTCAAGAACACTCACGACACCACTCACACCCAGCCCTGCTGCCACTTCGCGACGTCGGTGAGATGGCGCCAGGGTATGACCGTGCTGCGCCGGGAGTGAACCGCCTCCAGTTCGACGAACTCGATACGAAGCTCCGGTGGTTGCGGCTCGATGACCTTGGTGACCACGAAGTGCTTCTCCTTGTTCGTCGGGCTGACGGCGGTCCACTTGCTGAGCAGCAGCTTCTTTGGGTTGAGCCGAGGCGGTGCAGGCGAGGTCACGAGTTTGCTCCAACGGGATCGGCGTTGCCCAGGTCATCAGACAGGGTCCCGCCGTGCTCCCCAGCGTAGTTTGCCTCCGACCCGCAGGCAACGCGCCGATCAGGCCAGCGTGATCTCCAACAGGTGGTGGTCGCCGTCTGGCGGGCGCGCCAGCGCGGCGTTGTCCACCCACACGCCCGCTCTGCGGTAGCGGTTGCTGCCGGGCACCAGGGCCAGCGCTACGCCGTTCAGCCTCACGGCCAGCGGGCCATGGCCGAGCTTGCCGACCCGGTAACGCACGGCCACGGGCTGGCCATAGAGCTCGATCTGCACCTCCAGCCCGTCCAGGCCCTGCGGGCCGGCGGGCAGCACGGGGTCAATGCCCAGCTGGTCGTGGCGTTGCTGCAGCCCCAACAGCTGCTGCACCACCAGCCGG
>JBBQJN010000104.1:0-11933 GCA_038325945.1 Burkholderiales bacterium
TTGATCGAGCAGGGCATGCTGTTGCCAGGCTTGGCTGGCTAGGAGGCTGTCAGTCAGCAGCAGTTCGGCCGAAGCCGAAGCCGCCGCCCGCGGCCGCGCCAGTGACGATGCTGATCACTGGCAGCGGGCATGCGGTGTGTCTCCGATCGGGGGGGCGAGGCGGCTCACAACGCCCTTGAAATTACTTCTTTCATGATCTCGCTGGTGCCGCCGTAGATGCGCTGCACGCGGGCATCGGCATACATGCGGGCGATCACGTACTCGTTCATGAAGCCGTAGCCGCCAAACAGTTGCAGGCATTCGTCAAGCACCCGGCCTTGCGCCTCGCTGGCCCACAGCTTGGCCATGCTGGCAGTGGCGGTGTCCAGCGTGCCGGCCACCAGTTGCTCGACACAGCGGTCTATGAAGGCGCGGCCAACCTGGATGGTGGTGGCCACCTCGGCCAGCTTGAAGCGGGTGTTCTGCAGCTCGGCAATGGGCTTGCCAAAAGCCTTGCGCTCGCGCACATAGGCCAGCGTGGCCTCATAGGCGCCTTCCATGGTGGCCAGCGCGGTGACGCCGATGATCAGCCGCTCGTAAGGCAGATCACCCATCAGCTGGTAGAAGCCCTGGCCCTCGGCGCCGCCCAGCAGATTGGCAACCGGCACCCGCACATCGTCGAAAAACAGCTCAGAAGTGTCTTGCGATTTCATGCCCATCTTGTCGAGCACGCGGCCAACCCGGAAACCGGCGCAGCCTGCGGTCTCGACGATCAGGATCGAGGTGCCGCGCGCGCCCTGCGCCGGGTCGGTCTTGCAGATCACCAGCACCACGCCGGCCAGCAGGCCGTTGGTGATGAAGGTCTTGCTGCCGTTGATCAGGTAGTGCTCGCCATCGGCTGCCGAGCGCTTCTCGGCCCGCGTGCGGATGCCCTGCAAGTCACTGCCGGCGCCGGGCTCGGTCATGGCGATCGCGCCCACCAGCTCTCCCCGCGCCAGCCGCGGCAGGTAGTGGGCCTTCTGCTCGGGCGTGCCGTGGTTGAGAAAGTAATGCGCCACGATGGTGTGCACCGAGTTGCCCCAGCCGCTGAGCCCCAGGCGCGCACATTCCTCGTAGAGCACGGCCTCGTGGCGGAAATCACCGCCGCCGCCGCCAAATTGCTCGGGGATGTCGGTGCACAGCAGGCCCAGCGCGCCGGCCCTTTGCCAAAGGGCCATGCCGACGTTGCCGCGTTGGCGCGCCGCCGCGTCATCGGGCAGCAATTCGTCGGCCACAAAGCGCGCGCAGGTGTCGCGCCAGCGGTCGAGGTCTTCATCGGTCCAACTGCGGGCAAAGCTCAAGGCCATGGAAGCTCTCCGGGATTCGTCTCAGGACAAGGCTACGACGCGGCGCGCCGCAATGCCGATCACGGTGGCGACAGCCGGCGCGCAAAGTCTTCGACGTCAACACCCACGCTGATGCTGCCGTCGGGCCACTCGATCACCGGCCGCTTGATCACGCTGGTCTGTTTCAGCATCAAGTTGCGGGCACTGGCCGGGTCGACCACGGCGGCCTGTGCTGCGGCATCCAACTTGCGCCAGGTGGTGCCCTGGCGATTGAGCAAACGCTGCCAGCCGACCGCCGCCAGCCAGGCATCGAGCCGATCGGGTGGCACGCCGGCCTTCTTGAAATCGTGGAAGCGCGGCTCGGCGCCCCGCTCGGCCATCCAGGCGCGGGCGCGCTTGACGCTGTCGCAGTGGGCAATGCCGTAAAGCACGAGAGGCCTGGTCGGGCAGGCAGGTGCCTGGGCTTCAGTGGTCGGCATCGCACTGCGGATCGGGCAGGTAGGACGCACCACCGCGCACCCGGCCTTCGGCGGTGAGTGTGACGCGCACCCACAGGCAATCGTAGGTCTCAAAACGCCAGGACCAGGTCTCGCGGTTCATGTACTCACCGGCGCGGTGGGCCGGCCGGCCCAGCAGGCGCAGCAGCTCGTCGCGCGGCATGCCGTGGCGCACCGCAGCAAAGTTGGCCGGCGTCAGCACCTGCTGCACTGCGGCGATGCGGCCGGCGCGATCAAGGTCAACCATCCAGGTGACGCGGCCTTGCGGGCCGGTAGCGTATTCAATGCGCTGCACGCCGCCGTCCATCGCATAGCGGGCGCTGGGCTGGCCCATGGTGGCCAGCATCTCGGCCTCGCTCTGGCCGGGCTGCGCCAGCCGCGGTTGCAGCACGGCGCAGGCCGACAGGGCCGCTGTCAGACACAGCAGCTGCAGCGCTCGGGCCAGGCGACGGCGGGCAGCCGGAGCTGCACTTTCGGGCATAGCTTCAGGGGACATGCTTAACTCCTATTAACAACCATGGGGCGGAATTGAACAAGCACCAGTGGTGCAGACGCCGGCGTTGCGCTGCCACCTCGGGGACACCGGGTAGGCCGCAGCTTGCGTGCGCAGTGATCGTGCTTCATCATAAATTTCATTCGCTGAAATGCTGTACTCAACATGCCCGTACGCGGCATGTTCAACCCAAAGGAGACCCCTCGATGATTGCATTCAATCCACGCCCTCTGGCCACCTTCTGCGCGCTGCTGTTGGCCGGTGGTGCCGCGCTCGCTGCCGACAAGTTGCCTTCGTCCTTGACGGCCACGGCTTACGACACCGGTTCATCCGGCTTCAACATGGCAGTGGCCATCGGCAAGATGATGAAGGAGCGCAATGCCACCGACCTGCGCGTGCTGCCGGGCGGCAACGACATCGCCCGCCTGGCGCCGCTCAAGGCCAACCGCGCGCAGTTCTCGGCGATGGGCGTTGGCGCCTACTTTGCCCAAGAGGGCGTGTTCGAGTTCGGCAGCAAAGACTGGGGCCCGCAGGCGCTGCAGCTGATGCTGGCCTCAACCTCATGCAACGGCTTGTCGCTGGGCGTGGCCAAGGACACCGGCGTCAAGGACATCAAGGATCTGAAGGGCAAGCGCATCGGCTTTGTTGTTGGCTCACCTGCGCTCAACCAGAACGCGCTGGCGATCATCGCCTACGGCGGCCTGACCCGCAAAGACGTGACCATCGTCGAGTTCTCCAACTACGGTGCGATGTGGAAAGGCATGGTCAACAACGAGGTTGACGCGGCGTTTGCCTCGACCATCTCGGGCCAGGCGCGCGAGGTGGATTCATCGCCGCGCGGCCTGATCTGGCCTGCGGCGCCGGCCGGCGACAAAGCCGCCTGGGCCCGCGTCAACAAGATCGGACCCTACTTCTACCCGCACAAGGCCGAATGCGGCGCGGGCGGCCTCAGCAAGACCGCGTCGGTCGAGATGCCGGCCTACCCCTATCCGATCTTCCTGGCCTATGCCTCGCAGCCAGCCGAGTTGATCCACGGCGTCACCAAGTCGATGATCGTCAACTACAACGATTACAAGGACGGCGCGCCGGGGGCCGATGGGCTGGAGCTCAAACGCCAGAACCTGAGCTGGGTGCTGCCCTACCACGCTGGTGCGGTGCAGGCACTCAAGGAGGCCGGTGCCTGGACTGCCGATGCGCAAAAGCACAACGATGCGCTGCTCAAGCGCCAGGCGACGCTGACCACTGCCTGGACCGAGTTCAACAAGGCCTCGACGCCGGATGACAAGGACGCCTTCTACAAGGCCTGGACCGCCAAACGCAAGGACGCGTTGGTCAAGGCCGGCATGGACCCGGTGTTCGAGGAGTGAAGCCCGTCGGCGTCGACCCCAAGGCCGGCGACGCCGACGCTGCCGGCGCTGCCGGCGCTGCCGAGGCTGATGACAGCGATGTCAACGACAGCGGCATCCGCATTCGCCGCTTGTCCACCGGCTGGCGTGTGCTGCTGCTGGCCTGGACCCTGCTGGCGATGGCGCTGTGCTTCAACCAGCAGTTCACCTTGCGCTTTTTTGCCGATGTGACACTGCTCGATACCGAGTACTACTGGCTGCTGATCGGCCTGCTGCTGCCGCTGGCTTTTGTACTGTACCCGATCCGCGCCGGGCGTCAAATCGACCATGTGCCCTGGTTTGACGCCCTGCTGTTTCTGGCAGGCAGCGCGCTGGCGCTGCTGTTTGTCTGGACCGCGCGCGACTCCGCCGCCGGCGGCTGGGAGTACGCCGCACCTTTTGTGGCGCCGCCCTGGATCGTCTGGTCGGCGGTGGCGGCCTGGGTGATGGTGCTGGAGGCGCTGCGCCGCGCCGGCGGCACCGCGCTGCTGATCATCATGGGCGTGTTCTCGCTGTTCCCGCTGTTTGCCGGCGTGATGCCGGCGCCGCTGAACGCGCCGTCGGTCAGCCTGCTCGATGCGGCCTCGTTCCACATTTTTTCGCGCGAAAGCGTGCTCGGCATCCCGATGCGCGCCTTTGCCGAGTTGGTGATCGGCTTCCTGGTCTTCGGCACCGCGCTGCAGTACACCGGCGCGGGCACCTTCTTCATCAACTTCGCCTTCGCGATGTGCGGCCAGTACCGCGGCGGCGCGGCCAAGGTGTCGATCTTCTCGTCAGGCCTGCTCGGCTCGATGAGCGGCAGCGTCATCAGCAATGTGCTGACCACCGGCACGATGACGATCCCGGCGATGAAGCGCAGCGGCATGAAACCGTCCACCGCCGCTGCGGTGGAGGCCTGTGCCTCCACCGGCGCGGTGCTGGCGCCGCCGGTGATGGGCGCCACCGCCTTTGTGATGGCCGAGTTTCTTGATATCTCGTACGCCCAGGTGGCGTTGGCCGCAGCGGTGCCGGCGGTGCTGTACTACTTTGCGCTGTTCATGCAGATCGACGGCCTTGCCGCGCGCAGCGGCATGGTCGGCCTGCCCAAGTCTGAGCTGCCGATGCTGCGCGATGTGTTCCGCCAGGGCTGGTACTTCATCTTCGTGATCATTCTGCTGGTGGTGCTGTTGCTGGTGATGAAGCGCGAGAACTGGGCGCCCTGGCTGGCCACCGCATTACTGCTGATACTCAACCAGCTGTTCTCGCCGCAACGCTGGGGCCGCAAACAGGTGCTGATGTTCATCGAGGGCAATGGCCGGGTGTTTGTTGAACTGGTGGCCATCCTGGCCGGCGTCGGCCTGCTGGTTGGCGCCTTCTCGCTGACCGGCCTCACCGGCACGCTGACCACCGAGCTGCTGTTCATCGCCGGTGATTCACCACTGCTGCTGATGTTGATGGGTGCCATCACCAGCTTTGTGCTGGGCATGGGCATGACCATCACCGCCTGCTACATCTTTCTGGCGGTGCTGCTGGCGCCCAGCCTGATCAAGGTGGGGCTCGATCCGCTGGCGGTGCACATGTTCATCATGTACTGGGGCATGGTCTCGTTCATCACGCCGCCGGTGGCGCTGGCGGCCTTTGCGGCAGCTTCGGTGGCCAAGGCCAACCCGATGGAAACCGGCCTGCAGGCGATGAAGATCGGCAGCATCATTTACTTCGTGCCCTTCTTCTTTGTAATGAACCCGTCACTGGTGCTGCAGGGCAGCCTGAGCGATTTTGCGATGCACTTCACCACCGCCTTGATCGGCGTGGCCCTGGTCTGCAGCGGCCTGCAGGGTTACCAGCAGGGCGTGGGTGATTTGCGGCGCTGCGGCGCGCTGGAATGGCCGGTGCGCGTGGCACTGATGATCGGCGGGCTGATGTTCATCGCGCCCGGTGGCGGGCTGATGCCGCTGTCGCCGCTGCAGATGACTGGTGCGGCGCTGTTGTTGACGGTGCCGGCGTTGTTGTATGCCAAGCTGCGCGCCCGCCACGCGGCTTGAAGGCTGGCAACCGGGCCAGCCCGGTAGGTTGGAGTGGCAACTCCAACAAGCCCGGTAGGTTGGAGTGGCAACTCCAACAATTTTGTGCAGGGGTCTGATCGTGCCCAGCGTGCCCGCGATGATGTGCAGCTGCCGTTGGAGTTCACTGTGTTCACTCCAACCTACCGCGCTGGGCCAGTGGCACTCAATCCACCCGCGCCCCCGATTGCTTGACGATGCGCGCCCATTTGGCGCCGTCGTCGCGGATGAGCTTCATGAACTCGTCGGAACTGCTGGTGTAGGGCTCGAAGAACTGGCCCCGCGTGATCTGGCGCATCTCGGGCGAACGCAGCACGGTCACCAGCGCGCTCTGCAGCTTGTCGGCCACCGGCTTGGGCAGGCCCGCCGGCGCCATGATGCCGAACCACAGGTCGCTGCCGGCGGCGCTGTAGCCCGGCACGCCGGCTTCTTCCATGGTCGGCACATCGGGCGCAAACGGGCTGCGCTTGCTGCTGGTGACGGCCAGCGCGCGCACCCGGCCACCGCGGCTTTGCGGGATGGCAACGTTGAGGATGTCGAACATGAAGGTGATCTGACCGCCCAGCACGTCGTTGAGCGCCAACGCGCTGCCCTTGTAGGGCACATGCTGCATTGGCGCGTCGGTCACCATCTTCAGCACTTCGCCCGACAAGTGGTTGGACGAGCCGTTGCCGGCAGAACCGAAGCTCACCTTGTCGGGATTGGCCTTGGCGTACTCCACCAACTCCTTCACTGTCTTGGCCGGGTGGTTGGCGTTGATCACCAGCATGTTGACGTAGGACACCGCCAGTGTCAGCGGCGTGAAGTCCTTGATCGGGTCGTAGCCGATACGGCTGCCGTACAGCGCCGGGTTGATGGCGTGGGTACCGGTGGTGGACAGACCGATGGTGTAGCCATCGGGCGCCGACTTGGCCAGCGCGGCCATGCCCACGCCGCCGCCGGCACCACCGCGGTTTTCGATCAGCACCGGCTGGCCCAGCGCTGCCGACAACTGCTGGGCGACCGCACGCGAAAAGGTGTCGGTCGGGCCCCCGGGCGGAAACGGCACGATCCACTTGATCGGGCGCGACGGCCAGGCCTCGGACTGCGCCTGCACCGGGTTGAGGGCAGGGCCGGCCAGCGCGGCAGCGGCCAGCGAGAGGATCAGGCGGCGGTGGGATGGACGGCTCATGGGGATTCCTTACAACAGATCGGGCACGCCAGCCCGGTAGGTTGGAGTGGCAACTCCAACAATTGTGTGCAGGGGTCTGATCATGCCAACCATGCCTCCGATGGTATGAAACTGCCGTTGGAGTTCACTCTGTTCACTCCAACCTACCGAGCTCTTTACTTCGCGCACGCACGATGCGATACAGGCCTAAATCCGGCTCGGGCTGGTTGAGCTGAAACAGCTCTTGCAGCAGCTCAACAAAGCGGGCTTTTGGGGGGCTGATGGTTGGGCTGATGGTGGTCGGCATGGGGGTTCTATTCGGGTCGGTGTGGGGCGCCTGGCGGGCAGGGCTGCGGGCCGGCGCTCCTAGGAGCCTGTCGGACTTGGGGAGCGCCGGCTGCGAATCGACCGCAGCGGTCCATTTCTCACCGTCTTTTTGCCCCATAGCTGGGCTATGGGGCTGCAAATCCTGCAAGAACTGTCCTCGCTGGGGCCGATTCTCGCTTTTCGACGCCCCAAGTCCGACAGGCTCCTAGGCGTAGCGGGCAAAGCTGTTGCTGTCGCGGCTGATCAGCTGCATCAGCTTGGGGTGGATGAAGAGCTTTTCTTTGCCCAGTTGCATTTCTTGCAGCACGCCCAGCGTGACCAGGTCTTTGAGGTAGCGCGATGCCGCCTGGCGCTGGGCCACACCCTTGTCGACCAGGTTGGCGATGCGGCAGTAGGGCTGCTCAAAGATCACGTCCACCAATTCGCGGCTGTAGATCTTGGGCAGGCGCTGGCGCACAAAGTCGGTGGTGTGTTCCGCAAGGCTGCGGATGGCGGCGATTTTGCCGGTGGTCCAGTGGGCGGTTTCTTCAACCGCCGCCAGCATGAACAACAGCCAGGGCTGCCACGCCTGGTCACGGGTGACGGCCAGCAGCAAACGGTAGTAGTCGGCCTTGTGGGCGATGAGGTAGCGGCTCAAGTACAGGATGGGCAAATGCAGCAGCTGTTGCTGGATCAAATACAGGCTGTTGAGCACCCGGCCGGTGCGGCCGTTGCCATCGGTGAACGGGTGGATGGCCTCGAACTGGTAGTGGGCCACCGCCATGCGCACCAGCGGGTCGAGCTCGGGTTGGTTGTGCAAAAAGCGCTCCCAGTCGGCCGGCAGGTCGCGCAGCCGGGCCTCGCCCTCGGGCGGGGTGTAGATCACCTCGCCGCTGCGGTCGTTGATCAATTGGGTGCCGGGCGTGCGGCGGATGTCCATGTCCACGCCTTTGAGGGTGCGGCAGATATCCACTGCCGTGCGGGTGCACAGCGGGCGGTCTCGCAAGGACAAGTAGCCGCTGTGCAGGGCCGACCGGTAGCGCAGCGCCTCTTTGGTGGCGGGGTCGGCCTGGGCGCTGCCAAAGCCATCACCCTGGGCGTGGCGGATCCGCTGGTCGGTCGTGGTGACGATGTGTTCGATCTCGGAGCTGTCCTTGGCCTCCAGGAGCGGGATCGTGTTGATCAGCATGGTCTGGTTGGGAATCAACTCTGCGGCTTGCTTCAGCTCGGCCAGCGCGGCACGGGCGGTGATGCAGGACTTGAGCACGGCCTTGCTTTCCAGCTCCACGCTGGGCGGCAGGCCGGGCAAGGCGTTGTAGGGTAGGTCGCTGCGCCAGAGGGGCTGGGGCTCGGTCATGGTGACAAAAATAGGTTTTTGCGACAGGTTGGCAGCATAGGTCGCTGGCGGCGACAGGTCAAGGCATCGTGTCGCTGATAGCTAAAAATGGCGACACGTCAGGGGCTCATGTCGCTGGCGGCGACATGGCGCTATTTTGTGTCGCTGAAAGCATGTACCTGCGACACGTCAGACGATTGCCCAGCGGATGGTGAACAGCGCCTGGGTGCGGCTGGCCTGGTGCAGGCGCTTTTCCAGCGCGCTGATCAGCGCATCGCGCCGGCCCTCGATCTGGTCTTCCACCGCAAAAATGTCTTGGCGCTGGCGGCGTTGCTCGCCCTCCACCCGGCGGATGTCGTCTTGCAGGCGGCGGGCGTCGTCCATGCTGGGCGCCAGCCGGGCCTGGCGTTTCAGGCCCTTGAGCTTGAGCTTGGTTTCGGTCAGGGCCTGCTCGGCGGCATAGATGCAGTCTTCAGCCCAGGCGTCGAGCTTGTCGCGCTCTTGCTGAAAAAACTGGTCGTTTTGCTCCAGCGCACGGCTGAGCGCGGCGTCCAGCTGGCGGCGGGCGTTGCCTAGCAAGGCCTCAGGTATCGGCTCGGTGGTGGGCTGGGCACTGGCGGGCAGTTGAAACAGCTTCTCGCAGGTTTCACCGTCCAGCATGGCGCCGGCATCGGTGCAGGCGGTAAAGACCAGGTGCTCTTCTTGCTGAAAACTGTCCAGCGCCAGCAGGTTGAGCTGCAGCCAGCCGCATTGGCCGGCCAGTTGCTCTAGCACGCTGATGCGGGGTTGGCTGGGCGGTGCGGTCTGGCTTTGGGTGCCCAGCTTGAAGCGCAGCACCGCCAGCCCAGTGGGCGCCTGGCGACCTTGGTCCAGCACGTACTCGCCCAGCGGGTGGGTCAGCCGGTAGACACGGGCATGCGCCAGCAGTTGTTCGCCGATGACGTCACCTTTGCGGATCAGCTGGTAGGTGCCTGGCGGCACGGCGGCCAGCGGCGGGTGCGGCAGCTCAAAGGCGAGCTTGGCTTGGTCAAACTGCGCCTGCCCGGCCAGCACAAACTGGGTCAGCTTCCAGAACAGCCGGCTGATTCGGTCCAGCTGCGACTCGGCGCGCTCTTTGTGCTTGCGCAGCAGGTCGTGGATGTCGGCATCAAAGTGGGCCAGCAGCAGGCGCTCGGTCTCCTGCATGCGGGCCTGGATGTCGGCGTCCAGCTCGGCGCGCAGGGCGGCAAAGGCGGCCTCGATCTGCGCTGGTGTGCGGCACTGGTCGTAGATCTCGGCGATGCGGCGCTCAAAGTCGAGGCCACTCTCAATCTGGCCCAGTACCTGGTCGGACGCACCGAACACGCCGTCGAACAAATGGAATTTGTCTTGCAGCAGCTCCAGCACACGCTGGTCGGCCTCGTTGCGCTGGTTCAAGAAGTTGATCACCACTACGTCAAAGCGCTGGCCGTACCGGTGGCAGCGGCCGATGCGCTGCTCAACCCGCTGGGGGTTCCAGGGCAGGTCGTAGTTGACGACGAGCGAGCAGAACTGCAGGTTCACGCCCTCGGCGGCGGCCTCGGTGGCGATCAGGATGTCGGCGTGCTCGCGGAACTCGTCGATCAGCGCGGTGCGGCGGTCTATGGCGGGCGAGCCGGTCACCCGGTCAGTGCCGGTGTGGCGGGCGAGCCAGCGCTGGTAGATGCCGGTAGCGGCCGGCCCTTGGTTGCCGCCGCTGAACGCCACCAGCTTGCCGGCATGGCCGTGGGCCTCAAGGTAGCGCACCAGGTAGTCTTGCGTGCGGCGCGACTCGGTGAAGATCACCGCCTTGCGCGGCGCGCCCATTGCGGCCATGCGCTCAAAGCCTTGCGCCAGTGCGCTCAGCAGGGCGTGGGATTTTTGGTCCTCGTGCACCTTGGCGGCCAGTGCCAGGTACTGGTCCAGCTCGGCCAGCTCTGCTTTGAGCAGCGCAAAGTCGATGGCGGCAGGCTCAGCGGCGCGCGCAGAATCGGCCGTTGGCTGGGCCTCGTTTTCGGCGGCATCCAGCAAATCGGTTTCAAGGTCGTCATCGTCCAGCAGGTGTTCCAGCCAGTCTTCGTCGATGCTTTGGGTGTCCAGCAGCTTTTGCAGCCGCGACCGGATCGCTAGCAGCGTGGCCACCACCGCCACGGTGGACGAGGCCAGCAGCTTGCGCAGCACCAGCGCCACCAGGTGCTTTTGCTGCTGCGGGAATGCGTAGCTGAAATCGCGCTGCAGGTAGGCCGAGATGTGCTCGTACAGCGTTTGCTCGGCCTCGCTGGGCGCAAACGGCGTGGTCAGTGCGTGGCGCTGGGTGTAGGGCACGTACTCCAGCACGTCCTTGCGCAGAGTGCGTTTGACAAAGGGTTGCAGCCGGCGGCGCAGGCTTTGGATGTCGCCGTCCAGGCTGCTGTAGCGCGAGCGAAAACTGCGCTCGTCGCCAAAAATCTGCTCGTCGATCAGCGAGCTGAGGCCGTACAGCTCCATCAAGGAGTTTTGCAACGGCGTGGCGGTGAGCAGCAGCTTTTTGCGCCCCGCCAGCGAGCGCTTGAGCGACTGGCCGGTCTCGTGGCTCTTGCGGTGGGCGTTGCGCAGCTTGTGCGCCTCGTCGATGACCACGATGTCCCAGGGCACGGCGCCAAGATGCGCCTCCAGCCGGGTGGCGAAGTTGTAGGACAGCACACTGATCACGTCCCGGTCCAGCGGGTCGAACACCCCCGCCTGGCGCAGGTCACGCCAAGTGCGGGCGTCCAGCACCTCGGCGGGCAGGTTGAACTTCTCGGTCAGCTCTTGCGCCCATTGCTTGCGCAAAGCGGCGGGGCAGATCACCAGTTGGCGCCGGCGGCGCTCGGCCCAGAGCTGGCATTGCACCAGCGCGGCCTCGATGGTTTTGCCCAGGCCCACCTCGTCGGCCAACACCACGCCTTTGCTGAGTGGGTTGTTCAGCGCAAACAGTGCGGCGTCGATCTGGTGCGGGTTGAGGTCGACACTGGCGTCGAACAGCGATTGCGAGAGGCGATCATCTTCCGACGCGGCGCGGCGGCGGGTCAGCTCCCAGGCGAAGTACTTGGCGTGGTACGGGGTGATGCCTTGAATGCTGTCAGCCATGTGCCGTCTCTGGGTGTGCTTGTGGTTTGGGGCTGACTATGCCAGCGCCGGGGCGGCCAGCTTGCGGCATCATCTACCCATGATTCAGAAGATTTTCCCCAGCGCTGGGCGAGAGTTCGATCATCGCGGCCACCACGCGGCATGAGCGTTTTCCTCTTCAAGCGCATCGCCACCTTCCTGGCCACGCTGGCGGTGGCCTCGGTGCTGGTGTTTGCGGTACTGGAACTGCTGCCCGGCAATGTGGCGCAGGTGATCCTGGGCGAAACCGCCACGCCCGAGTCGATCGCCTCGCTGGAGAAGAAGCTGGGTCTGGACCGG
>JBBQJN010000105.1:0-11931 GCA_038325945.1 Burkholderiales bacterium
CTTGTCCTACCTGTGGCAAGACTTGCAGGCGCGTGACCGCGCCATCACGATGTTCGGCAAGCTGCGGGTCTGGGATACCGAGCACAACAACGGCGTGCTGATCTACCTGCTGCTGGCCGAGCACGCGATCGAGATCGTTGCCGACCGCGGTCTCAATCGCCATGTCAGCGCGCAGCAATGGCAATCGCTGATAGCGCCGATGCGCGCGGCCTTTGGCGCCGGGCGTTTCGAGGCCGGGCTGATCGAGGCGGTGGACGCCATCGACCGCCTGCTGCTGGCCCATTTTCCGCTGGCCGAAGCCCAGCCCAACCCCGACGAATTGCCGAACCGGCCGCACCTGGCTTGATCGGCTGGGCGCCGTGGTGACGGCTCAGATCGCCTGGAAGCCCGCCGGCAGGCGCTCCTTGAGGGCCGGGCGCGCCAGCGGCGGCAGCGTCATCGGCTCGGGCGGCACGCGGGTGTCGGGCAGTTGCGCCAACAGGTGCTGGATCAATGCCAGCCGGCCGCGCCGCTGGTCGTTGAAGTCGACCAGCGCCCACGGCGCCTGCACGCTGTGCGTGGCCTTGAGCATGGCATTGCGCGCCGCGCCGTAGGCGGCGTACTTCTCGCGCGCCTGCAGGTCGACCGGCGACAGCTTCCAGCGCTTGAGCGGGTCGTCCAGCCGCTCGGCAAAGCGCTGCTCCTGCTCGGCCTGGTCTACCGTCAGCCAGTACTTGCACAGCAGCAGGCCGTCGTCGATCAGCATCTGCTCGAACACCGGCGCCTGCTGCAGGAAGGCTCGGGTCTCGCCCACAGAGCAATAGTCCATCACCCGTTCAACACCGGCGCGGTTGTACCAACTGCGGTCGAACAGCACCATCTCGCCGGCCGCCGGCAGGTGCTGCACATAGCGCTGGAAGTACCACTGGCTAAGCTCGCGCTCGCTGGGCTTGGGCAACGCCACCACATGGCAGTAGCGCGGGTTAAGGCTGCCGGCAATGGCCTTGATGACGCCACCCTTGCCGGCGGTGTCGCGGCCTTCAACCACCACCGCCAGCCGCCGGCCGGCGTGCTGCAACCAGCGCGCCAGGTCATTGAGTTGATGCTCCAGCGGCTCCAGCTGATCCTCGTAGTCCTTCTTCGACAAGCGTTCGCCCTGGTCCTTGCCCTGCTTGCCGTTCTCTTTGCCGACCTTGCCCATGCGCACCTCCAAATGATCCTGATGAATCTAGTTATAGCGTCATATGCCGGTCGGCCATGAAAAAAGCCTGCTGGGCAGTCACCCGGCAGGCTTCTTGAGTGGCGCGGCGTTGGCCGCTGCGCTTACTTGCGACGGCGCAGTTTGGAGATCGCGGCGATCTGTGCGGCCATGGTGGCGAACTCGCCCTGGGCCTTGGCAAAGTCGATCTCGGTCTTGGCGTTCTTCATCGCCTCTTCGGCCAGTTTCTTGGCTTCGAGCGCCTTGGCTTCGTCCAGATCATGGCCACGGATGGCGGTATCGGCCAGCACCGTGACGCGACCCGGCTGCACCTCGAGGATGCCGCCAGCGACAAAGACAAACTCTTCCTCGCCGTTGTCGGCACGCACGATACGCACCGCGCCTGGCTTGATGCGGGTGATCAGCGGCGTGTGGCGCGGCAGGATGCCGAGCTCGCCGCTTTCGCCCGGCAGGGCAACAAACTTGGCTTCGCCGGAGAAGATGCTGGCTTCGGCAGATACGACGTCAACGTAAAGAGTGGCCATGTCGGTCTCGCTTTCTGGTTGGAAGAAGATTCAGTGTGCAAGCAGTCGGGCTGCGGGCTAGGCGCCCCCCACAGCCGTACGCTTGTACGGCGAGGAGGGCAACGACGCCCCGGCCTGAATGCGCCGGTTACCCTAGAAACCGCAGTTGGACGCGCCCGAGTGGGCCGCGATGGGGTGCGCTGGCAAGGCGCGACGACGCTGCGGGCTCATGCCCGCGAGAAGGAGCAACGCCGCCAGCGTGCGCCAGTGCGGCTCAATCGGGTGCGTATCGCTGTCACCCATGAGCTGAAGGTGGTCGTGGCTGCGAAAGCCAGAATTCATACGGTGTAGCCAGCGGAGAGAAGCGGTCAACTGCGGTTTCTAGGGTTACTGCATCTTCTTGGCCTTTTCGAAGGCTTCGTCGATACCCCCTACCATGTAGAACGCCTGCTCAGGCAGGTGATCACACTCGCCGGCCACGATCATCTTGAAGCCGCGGATGGTTTCCTTCAGCGGCACGTACTTGCCCGGCGAGCCGGTGAAGACCTCGGCCACATGGAATGGCTGGCTCAGGAAACGCTGGATCTTGCGCGCACGGGCCACCGCCAGCTTGTCTTCGGGGCTCAACTCGTCCATGCCCAGGATGGCGATGATGTCGCGCAGTTCCTTGTAACGCTGCAGGGTTTCCTGCACCGAACGGGTGGTGCGGTAGTGGTCTTCACCGACCACGTTGGGGTCCATCTGGCGGCTGGTGCTGTCCAACGGATCGACGGCCGGGTAGATGCCCAGCGAGGCGATCTCGCGCGACAGCGCCACGGTCGAATCCAGGTGGGCGAAGGTGGTTGCGGGCGACGGGTCGGTGTAATCGTCCGCAGGCACGTACACGGCCTGGATCGAAGTGATCGAGCCCACCTTGGTCGAGGTGATGCGCTCTTGCAGGCGGCCCATTTCCTCGGCCAGCGTCGGCTGGTAGCCCACCGCCGAAGGCATACGGCCCAGCAGCGCCGACACTTCGGTACCGGCCAGCGTGTAGCGGTAGATGTTGTCGACGAAAAACAGCACGTCGCGGCCTTCGTCGCGGAACGACTCGGCGATGGTCAGGCCGGTCAGCGCCACGCGAAGACGGTTACCCGGGGGCTCGTTCATCTGGCCGTAGACCATCGCGACCTTGGACTCGCCCAGGTTCTCGAGGTTGACGACACCCGAATCGGCCATCTCGTGATAGAAGTCGTTGCCCTCGCGGGTACGCTCGCCGACACCCGCAAACACCGACAGGCCCGAATGCGCCTTGGCGATGTTGTTGATCAGCTCCATCATGTTGACGGTCTTGCCGACGCCGGCACCACCGAACAGGCCCACCTTGCCGCCCTTGGCAAACGGGCAGATCAGGTCAATCACCTTGATGCCGGTTTCCAGCAGCTCTTGCGATGGGCTCAGCTCGTCATAGCTGGGGGCCTTGCGGTGGATCGAGGCGGTCAGCGTTTGGTCGACCGGGCCGCGCTCGTCAATCGGCTGGCCCAGCACGTCCATGATGCGGCCCAGCGTGGCCTTGCCTACCGGCACCGTCACGGCGGCACCGGTATTGCTGACCACCAAGCCACGGCGCAGACCGTCGCTGGAGCCCAGCGCGATGGTGCGCACCACGCCGTCGCCCAGTTGCTGCTGCACTTCCAGCGTCAGCGCCGTGCCGTCGAGCTTGAGCGCGTCATAAATCTTGGGCATCTGGTCACGCGGAAATTCCACGTCCACCACGGCGCCGATGCACTGGACGATCTTGCCTTGTGCTTGGGTGTTGGCCATTTTCTTAATCCTTCAAACAAGTATTCATTGCGCGCGGCTTGATCAGCCGCTGATTGCGGCCGCGCCGCAGACGTTTGGGTTCCGCGTCAGCCGCTGATGGCTGCCGCTCCACTGACGATTTCGGACAACTCGGTGGTGATCGCGGCCTGGCGGGTCTTGTTGTAGATCAGCTTGAGCTCGGCGATCAGGTTGCCGGCGTTCTCGGTGGCGGCCTTCATGGCCACCATGCGTGCCGACTGCTCCGAAGCCATGTTCTCGGCCACTGCCTGGAACACCAGCGCCTCGATGTAACGCGTCAGCAGCTCGTCGATCACCGAAGCCGCGTCGGGCTCGTAGATGTAGTCCCAGCCGTACTGCGAGCGTTCGGCCTCGGTCTGCTCGAGTCGGCTGGCCGGCAGCGGCAGCAGCTGCTCAATCACCGCGTCCTGCGTCATCGTATTGACGAACTTGGTGTAGCAGATGTAAACGGCGTCGACCTTGCCCGCGACAAAGGCATCGAGCATCACCTTGACCGGGCCGATCAACTTCTCAAGCAGCGGTGCGTCACCCAGATGGGTGGCGTGGCTGACCACGTTGACACCGATGCGGTTGAGGAAGCCGAAGCCCTTGTTGCCGATCGCCACCGCCATCGTTGAGCCGCCCGCAGCCTGCACCTCGCGCAGCTGGGTGGTGACCGAGCGCAGCACGTTGGTGTTGAGGCCGCCGCACAAGCCCTTGTCGGCGGTGACGACGATGAAGCCGGTGACCTTGGCCGTGCCACCCTGGCGCATGTAGGCGCTCTTGTACTCCGGGTTGGCTTGCGCCAAGTTGGCAGCGATGTTGCGGATCTTGTCGGCGTAAGGCCGCGCCGCGCGCATGCGCTCTTGCGCCTTGCGCATCTTCGAGGCCGAGACCATTTCCATGGCCTTGGTGATCTTCTTGGTGTTCTCGAAGCTCTTGATCTTGCCGCGTATTTCTTTTCCTACCGCCATGACGGTGCTCCTTTCGCAGGGGTGTCGTCAGGCAGCTTCAAGCGAAGGATTTCTTGAACGCCACCACGGCGGCGGTCATTTCTTCCTCGGCAGCCTTGTCCATTGCCTTGTCGTTCTCCAGCTTGGCCAGCAGCGCAGCGTGGCTGCTCTTCAGGTGCTGGTGCAAGCCGTGTTCAAAAGCCAGGATCTTCTTGACTTCGACGTCGTCCATGTAGCCCTTGTTGACCGCAAACAGCGTTGCGCCCATCAGGCTGATCGGCTGCGGCGAGTACTGCGCCTGCTTGAGCAGCTCGGTGACGCGGGCACCACGGTCGAGCTGCTTGCGGGTGGCGTCGTCCAGGTCAGAGGCAAACTGCGCAAACGCCGCCAGCTCACGGTACTGCGCCAGGTCGGTACGGATACCGCCGGACAGGCCCTTGATCAGCTTGGTCTGCGCCGCGCCACCGACCCGCGACACCGAGATACCGGCGTTGATGGCGGGACGGATGCCGGCGTTGAACAGGCTGGTTTCCAGGAAGATCTGGCCGTCGGTGATCGAGATCACGTTGGTCGGCACGAAGGCCGAGACGTCACCGGCCTGGGTCTCGATGATCGGCAGCGCCGTCAGCGAGCCGGTCTTGCCCTTGACTTCACCGTTGGTGAACTTCTCGACATAGTCGGCGTTGACGCGGGCAGCGCGCTCGAGCAGGCGGCTGTGGAGATAAAACACGTCGCCGGGGAAGGCTTCGCGGCCTGGCGGGCGGCGCAGCAGCAACGAGACCTGGCGATAGGCTACTGCCTGTTTGGAGAGGTCGTCATAGACGATCAGCGCGTCCTGGCCGCGGTCGCGGAAGTACTCGCCCATGGTGCAGCCCGAGTAGGCCGACACATACTGCATCGCCGCCGATTCCGAGGCGGTGGCGGCGACGACGATGGTGTACTCCATCGCGCCGTTGGCTTCCAGCGAACGCACCACGTTTTTCACCGACGAGGCCTTCTGGCCGATCGCGACGTAGACGCAGGTCATGTTCTGACCCTTCTGGTTGATGATCGCGTCGATCGCCACCGCGGTCTTGCCGGTCTGGCGGTCGCCGATGATCAGCTCGCGCTGGCCGCGGCCAATCGGCACCATCGAGTCGATCGACTTCAGGCCGGTCTGCACCGGCTGGCTCACCGACTGGCGTGCGATCACGCCCGGCGCGACCTTCTCGATCACGTCGGTCATCTTGGCGTTGATCGGGCCCTTGCCGTCGATCGGATGGCCCAGCGCGTTGACAACACGGCCGATCAGCTCGGGGCCGACCGGCACCTCCAGAATGCGGCCCGTGCACTTCACGGTGTCGCCCTCGGAGATGTGCTCGTACTCGCCCAGGATCACGGCGCCGACCGAGTCGCGCTCAAGGTTCAGCGCCAGGCCGTAGGTGGGCTGGCCGTCGGCGGTGGCGGGGAACTCCAGCATCTCGCCGGCCATCGCCTCGGACAGACCGTGCACACGCACGATACCGTCGGTGACGGACACCACGGTGCCCTGGTTCTTGATGTCGGCCGATGCGCCAAGACCCTCGATGCGGCTCTTGATGAGTTCGGAAATTTCAGCGGGATTCAGTTGCATAAGGTTCTCCTTGCGACAGCGTCGGGCGGCCGGCCAACAGCGTGTTGGCGGCCAAGCACTAGGCCGTCAGGGCGACTTTCATTTGTTCGAGGCGTGCCTTCACCGAGGTGTCGAGCACTTCGTCGCCCACCACCACGCGGATGCCACCAATGAGTTCAGCGTCAATCTCGACCCGGGCCTTGAGCTTGCGAGCAAAGCGCTTCTCCAGCGCCACCACCACCTCGGCCAGGGCTGCATCGTCGATGGCGTAGGCGCTGTAGACGATGGCGTCCGACGAGCCCGATTGCGCGTTGACCAGCGCTCTGAACTGCGCGGCGATCTCGGGCAGCGCGGCGAGCCGGCCGTTTTCGATCACCAGGTTCATCAGGTTGCTGATCTTGGGGTCGAGCACGTGCTTGGCGGCGGCACTGACGAGCTCGAAAACCTGGGCGGCGCCCACCTTCGGGTTGTCGGCAAACTGGCGCAGCTGCTCGTTGCCGGCCACTTCGGCCAGCACGCTCAGCTGTACGGCCAGCTCGGCCGCGGCTGCGCCGGCAGACTTGAACAAGGCCTCGGCGTACGGGCGGGCGATGGTTGCAAGCTCAGCCATGATCAGAGCTCGGCTTTCAGGCGGGCCAGCAGTTCGACATGCACGCCGGCGTTGACCTCGCGACGCAGGATCTGCTCCGCGCCCTTCACCGCCAGGCCAGCCACCTGCTCGCGCAGCGCTTCGCGGGCCTTGACGGCCTCTTGCTCGGCTTCGGCCTTGGCCGCGGCGACGATCTTGGCGCCTTCTTCGGTCGCACGCGACTTGGCCTCCTCGATCATCTGCTGGCCCAGGCGCTCGGCGTCGGCCAGCCGCTTGCCGGCGTCGGTGCGGGCAGCCGACAGCTGCTGCTCGACCCGCTGGTTGGCGGCAGCCAGCTCGGACTTGGCCTTGTCGGCGGCCGACAGGCCTTCGGCGATCTTCTTCGCGCGCTCGTCGAGCGCGGTAGCGATCGGCGGCCAGACGAAGGACATCGTGAACCAGACCAGGATCGCGAAGACGATCATCTGGGCTATGAGGGTACCGTTGATGCTCACTTTTTTGCCTCGGTCACGGTGACTGAACGGGTAGGCAGGGAGCGCGCCGCAGCGCGTCCACAGCCACCCAGGAGGTGCAGGCAGCCGTCAGGCTTACTTGGCACCACCGGCGGCGGCAACAGCAGCGGCGATCTGGCCCAGGAACGGGTTGGCGGTGGCGAACCACAGCGCGATACCGGTGCCGATGATGAAGGCGGCGTCGATCAGGCCGGCCAGCAGGAACATCTTGGTCTGCAACTCACCCATCAGCTCGGGCTGGCGCGCGGCCGCCTCAAGGTACTTGCTGCCCATGATGCCGATGCCGATACAAGCGCCCAGGGCACCCAGACCAATGATCAGACCGGCGGCGAGGGCGACAAAACCGATAACTTCCATGATGACTCCAGTAAGAAAAAGCAGTTGAAAGAAGAGAAAAAAGAGAAATCCAAAGCCTGCTGGCTCGGGTTGGTCAGAGGGCTGCTAAGCCCTGTTGCGCATGGAGCCCACGGGCTCAGTGCGCGTCGTGCGCTTGGCCCAGGTAGACCAGGGTCAGCATCATGAACACAAAGGCCTGCAGCGTGATGATCAGGATGTGGAAGATCGCCCACACCGTGCCGGCAATGATGTGGCCAATGAACAAGCCAACACCGGTGGCGCTGAGCGTCCAGGCGCCACCCATCAGGGCGATCAGCATGAAAATCAGTTCGCCGGCATACATGTTGCCAAACAGCCGCATGCCGTGCGAGACGGTCTTGGCGACGAACTCGATCACCTGCATCAGGAAGTTGATCGGGTAGAGGTAGAACTTGTCACCGAAGGGCGCCGAGAACAGCTCATGCACCCAACCGCTGAAGCCCTTGATCTTGACGTTGTAGAACAAGCAGATCAGCAGGACCGACAGCGACAGCCCCATCGTGATGGACAGGTCGGCGGTGGGCACGACACGCTGGTACTTGATGCCAAACGACTCGGCCACCACCGGCAGCAGATCGACCGGCAGCAGGTCCATCGCGTTCATCATGAAGATCCACAAAAACACCGTCAGCGCCAGCGGCGCAATCAGGCGGCGGCTGTTGGCGTTGTGCACGATGGCCTTGGCCTGGTTGTCGACCATCTCGACCAGGATCTCGACAGCGGCCTGGAAGCGGCCCGGCACGCCAGCGGTGGCGGTCTTGGCGGCGCGCCAGAGCACGAAGCAGACCAGCACGCCCAGCAGCGTGGCCCAGAAGATGCTGTCGAGGTTGAAGACCGAGAAATCGACGATCGCCGTCTGCTTCTGGTTCTGCAAGTGCGTCAGGTGGTGAATGATGTATTCACCAGCGGTCGGTCCTTGTCCTGCGGCGTGACTCTCGGCTGCCATATCGTGTTGTCCCGTCCCGTCTTGTCTAGCGTTGTCTCAAACCGCTCGGCGCCGCCACAGCAGCGCCAGCCAGTAAACCTTCATGCAAACCAGCAGGCCGACCAGGAGGGCGGGCCACACCAGCGGCTGCACGATCTTGTTGGCGATGACCAGCATCACCACCGAAGCACCTATTTTCACCATCTCCCACAACATGAAGCTGACGGCGGATGCGGCCGGGGCCATGCTGGAGAGCTGACTGGTCATGCCACGCGCCAACAAGGCGCCAGGCAAAACCACGGTGGCCGCGCCGTAAAGCATCGACCACCCTACCGCCGTCATGCCGGTAACCCACCACCCGATGAGGGCAGCGATCACACCCAGCGCCGCTTGCACGGCAATCACCCGCCACGGCGACAGCGGCGGTTCCTGGGCCCTCAAGGCGGCTGCCTCCTCGCGGCTCAGCGTCTTGAAGTGTTCATCTTTGTCGCCATCTGATGCGTCATCCCAGACCGCATGATGGCCGTTGTGCTGCTGTGGCCTGTCTGTCATGGCCTTCATGGCCTGTCTGTCATGTGGCGAAATGCTCGCGCCGGAGTGCGTCAAACCGCAGGAGTATACGTGGAAACCCGCTGCTTTCCACCGGATCGGATGCCAGGCCCGCTCGTGCGTTTGCCAACCCGCCCGCCGGTGCCAGCTTTGACGCGGGCGCCAGCGGCCGCTACAAGCGCACGAAGTTGACCGCCAGACCCGGCACGTCCAGCCGCAGTTGCAACACACAGCCGGCCAGCGGCTGAGGCTGCGCCGCCTGCTCGTCGGCCGGCCGCCGGTCTTGCGCGGTGGTGATGTACAGCGTCTTCAGATCGGCGCCGCCAAAGCAAGGCATGGTCGGGCAACGCACTGGCAGCGGCAGCTCAGCCAGCAGCTCGCCGTCGGGCGCCAGCCGCAACAGGCGCTGGCCGTCGAACATCGCCACCCAGCAGCCACCTTCAGCGTCCATCGCCGCGCCGTCCGGCCGGCCGCCATAGGCCGCAGAGGTCGGCGCTGCGGCCTGGCGCCGCGCGAATTGCGCCCACGGGCGGCGGTTCGACAAGCTGCCGTCGTGTGGGTCGAGATCAAACAGCTCGATCTGGTGCGCCTGGGTATCGGCCCAGCTCATGCGCCGGCCATCGGGGCTGAAACTCAGGCCGTTGCTGACGGTGATGCCCTCAGCCACGCGATCAAGCTTGCCGCCGGCCAGCCGGTAGAGCGCGGCATCGGGCTGGCGCTGGTCATCGATGCTGCCAACCCAGAACCGGCCCTGGGCATCGGCCTTGCCGTCATTGAAGCGCTGGCGCGCCGGGTCATAGGGCGGCGCGGCCAGCAAGCTGCGTTGGCCGCTGTCGGTGTCAAATCGCCAGATGCCGTCACGCATGGCCAGCAGCAGGCCGCCGCCTTGCAACGGCGCGCAGCAGCCGGGCTCGCTGTCCAGCGGCCAATGCCGGTGCTGGCCGTCAGACGGCCGGTAGCGGTGCAGGGTGTGGCCCGGGATATCAACCCAGTACAGCTGTTGCTCGGTCGGGTGCCAGAACGGCGACTCGCCAAGTTGCGCGGGCGGCACCGGCAAGGCGGTGATTTCGGCTTGCAGGATTTGCATGGTCAGGTACGCGTCCGGGCGTTCATTCAAGGTCAACTTTCAGGTAATGCGCGCCGGGCAGCGGGTTGAAGTAATAAGGCGGCACCTCCTCGAAACCCAAGGCGGCGTAAAGGCCGCGCGCCGCCTCCATCTCGTCGAGCGTGTCGAGCAGCATGGCTGAATAACCAGCCTGGGTGGCGGCGTCGATCAGTGCCTGGGCCAGCAGCCGGCCGAGGCCAAAGCGGCGGAAGGCACGGCGCACATACAGCCGTTTCATCTCGCACGCATTGGCGTAGTCAGCATCGGGCAGCGGCCTGATGGCGCCACAGCCGGCCAGTTGATCGTCGACAAAGGCCAGCAGCAGGGTGCCCTTCGGTGCGGCATAGTCGCCGGGCAGCGTAGTTAGCTCGACCTCGAAGTGCTGAAAGCAGAGATCGACCTGTAGCGAGTCCGCGTACTCGCGGAACAGCTCGCGCGTGGCGTCTAGCAGCGCCGGCGAGTCGGGGGTTAGCAGTCGGATGTCGGGCGGCGGCATGCGGGAAGAAGACCGGTGACGGCCAGTCTACCCGCCCTGCCGCGCGATCCACAGCGCCAGCGCGGCAAAGGCCAGCATCACCAGCAGCGCCAACACACGGCGGGTCGCGTTGTCGGCAGCCGCTGGCACATCGGGCGGCAGCAGCTTGTCGCCACTGAGCATCGGCGTCAGCAGATCGCGGCCACGCCAGCGGTGGAACGCGATCGCAGCCAGGTGCAGCGCCACCAGTGCCAGCAACAGCCACAAGCCCCAGCCGGTGTGCCAGCCGCTGGCCTGCAGACCGGTGGCATTGCTGACCAAAATATTGAGTGGACCGACGGTGGCGATCTCGTCGTCGGCGACCAGACCGGTGGCCACCTGCGCGATCAGCACGCCGAGCAAACCAAATACCGACAGTGCGCCCAGCGGGCTGTGGCCGACATCCAGCTGCTGGTCCGGCGTGCTGCGCCCTCGCAGGTAGCGAAACAGCGTGGACGGCGCGTAGATGAAGCTGGCAAAGCGCGACCAGCGCCCGCCGATCAACCCCCAGACCAGCCGGAACCCGAGCAGCGTGAAGACCAGCAGCCCCAGCCTGACATGCCAGACCATGGCATTGCCGCCCAGCTTGCCGGTGATCACCATGCCGATCACCGCTGCCGCCAGCAGCCAGTGGAAAACGCGGGTCGGCAGATCCCACACCCGTACCGGGCGCGGCGCTTGAGATAGGTTCATGGGCAGCAGGGCAGATTGGCGAGCCGGCCACCATAGCCGAAGCGGGGCTGGCTGTCAGTGCGCTGCCTCCCCTGGCTAATACGGGGTGCAAGTGTGCGCTGATTGCCTACACTGTTCGCTGCCTGATCGTCCCATCGGGCCGTTGTTCAACCTGTTGGAGGATACGCATGAGAGCTTTGCTACTGGCCACCATGGCCGCCGTGGGTGTATTGGCCGCCCTGCCCGCCGCCGCCCAGTTTCAGAAGCCCGAGGACGCGGTCAAGTACCGCAAATCCGCCTTCACGGTGATGGGCGCGCATTTCGGCCGCATCGGCGCGATGGTCAACGGCAGAGCGCCGTACGACGCGGCGGCTGCGGCGTCCAACGCTGAGGTCGTGGCCTTCGTGTCCAAGCTGCCCTACGCGGGTTTTGTCGACGGCACCTCGGGCACCGAAAAAGGCTCACCCAAGGCCAATGTCTGGACCGAGCGCGCCAAGTTCGATGACGCCGCCAAGAAGATGCAGGACGAGGTAGCCAAGCTGGCAGTGGTAGCCAAGTCGGGCAATCCTGACCAGCTCAAGACCGCCTTCGGCGCGGCCGCAAACTCTTGCAAGAGTTGCCACGACGACTTCCGCAACCCGTAGAGCG
>JBBQJN010000106.1:0-11854 GCA_038325945.1 Burkholderiales bacterium
GGCTGCGACTCGACCGCAGCGGTCCATTTCTCACCGTCTTTTTGCCCCATAGCGGGGCTATGGGACTGCAAATACGGCAAGAACTGTCCTCGCTGGGGCCGATTCTCGCTATCGACGCCCCAAGTCCGACAGGCTCCTAGAAAGGTGACAAAGTGGCTGATGCCTACCACGCTCATTGCGCCGGCGATGCGGTCGACCAGCCTTGTGCTGGCGGCCAGCGCCATGTAGCCGCCGTAACTGCCGCCGCTGACGAGCACACGTGAGGCGTCCAGCCGCGGCTGTGTGGCGATCCAGTCGATCGCGGTGCCCATGTCCTTGACTGAGTCCTCGCGCAGCCGGCCATCGTCCAGTGACAAGAAGGTTTTGCCATAGCCGCTGCTGCCGCGCACATTGGGCTCGAGCACGGCCACGCCCAGCTCCTGCAGCAGGTAGTTCTGGCGGCCCTGCCAGCCCAGCTTGGACTGGCCCTCGGGGCCGCCGTGCATCACCATCACCACCGGCCGCTTGCCGGCAAAACGCGCCGGCGGCAGGCTCAGGATGCCGCTGATGGTGCGGCCGTCAAAGCTGGTCCAGCGCACCACCTGCTGCTCGGGCAGCTGCGACAAATCCAGCTCGGGCGGCTTGACCGGCTGCGTCCACGGCGTGACGCGGCCGCTGGCCAGATCCAGCGTCTGCACCTGGGCCGGGCCTTGCGCGCTGTTGACCACAAAGGCCAGCTCGCCCCGTGTCGGGTGAAAACGCGGCTGGCTGATGCTGCCTGCAGGCAAGGCCGGCAGCGGCCGCGCCTGGCCTTGCTGCGGGTCGAGCAAGCGCAACTCGTCGCGACCATCGGCGTTGACGGTGATCGCCAGCCAGCGGCCATCGGGCGATAAGTCACCACCGGCCAGGTCCCAGGGAATGCTCGCCGTCAATCGGTGCAATTGGCCGCTGGCCAGATCAAAGCGCATCAGTTCGCGAAACTCGCTGGCGCTGTCGCTGGCCAGCAGCAGGCTGGCGCCGTCGTGCGTCCAGCCGGTGACAAAGTGGCTGGCCTTGGGCGCCTGGGCGTCAACCGGCAGCACGCGGCGGCGCTGGCCGCTGGCCAGGTCAATCAACCAGATCGACGACGAGGTGGCCGAGGCGTACTGGGTGATGGCCAGCTGGCGGCCATCGGGCGAAGCCTCGGCGCCAAACCAGCCGCCGCCGGGCAGCTCAGCGACCACGCGCCGTGATGCCGGGTTGAGCGGATCGACCACCGACAAGGTGGTGCTGATCTGGGTGCGGCTGCCGCCCTGCGCCGTGCGGTCGAGCGGCACCGAGCTGACGATGGCCAGCGACTGCGCCTTGATCCAGCCCTGCAGCGCATGGCGCTGGCCAGGCTCGGTGAACGGCGTCGCTTGCTTGCTCGTCGGGTCGAGCCGATAGAGCTGGTAGGCCTCGTCGCCGCCCGTACCGCGCGCGAAAACGATGTAGCGGCCTTCGCGCGGCTCCCAGCTGCCGTTGGACACCGGCTCGGGCGAGTCGGTCATCACGCCATGCCAAAGCCTGCCGCGGCCTGATCGACGCCAAGCCACCGCCCTCACAGCCCGTCGAGGGCGATCATGCGCTCCAGCCGTAACCGCGGCGACCGGTCTGCCGCCGAAACAAAGCGCAGCTCCAGGCTGATGCGCTCGGCGCTCATGGTCGGCGCCAGGTGGCTGCGGTGCAAGGTGTCGCCGCCAAACAGCAAGGCGTCGCCGGTGGCCATCAGCGGGCGCCAAAGGTCGTCTGCGCTGTAACTCAAGTCCACCTGCGCCGGGCTCAGCGCGGCCGGCGGCAGCATGCCGGGCAGCGGTTGGCGCAGCAGTTCAAGGCCGGGCGCATCGCCACCGCAGGGCGTCAGGCTGATCCAGCAGGTCAGCAAACGCAGCAGCCGATCGGGTGGGTCGGTGGCATGGAAATCGGCATGCAGCGCGCCGTCCTGGTGCCAGCCATGCGCGGCGTGGCCGACCGGCCTGCGGCCCGGTGGGTACTGCCAGCGCGCCCAGCATTGATCGGCCAGCAAAGCCAGCCGCAGACCCAGCTGGCGCTGCAGTTGCTGGCGCAGCGGGCCCTGCCACAGCAGCTGCAACAGAGCGGCCAGCAACAAGCCATCGGCCTGCACCGCCCGCAGCCGCAAAGACGAGCAGAACGGAAGAAAGTTGTCACTGGCATCCGCCGCGCGGTGGCGCGTGATCTCCCGCATGGCCGCCTCGCGCCAGCGCTCGCACAGTGGCGCGGCGAGCAGGGCGGGCACGAATTGCGGCGAGGATGGCGAGGCCATGGCTGCGAGTGTGCATCGGCGCTGCGGCAGTGCAGCGACGGCGCAAGCCCCGACAGCCTGCTGGGTCAGGCGTCGGCGTCCTTGCGCAGCGTCGCTTCAATCTGCTTCGTGGCGGTGATGTCGACGAAGGTGATCACGACGCCGTCGATCACGTTGTCGAGCCGGCGATACGGCATGATGCGCACCGAAAACCAGCGCTGGGCGCTACTCTGGATCTGCTTTTCCGAGAAGACCAGGGTGCGCAGTGTCTCGTGCGCATCGTCGTGCAGTGTCGGGTAGTGCAGGCTGGTGGTCAGGTCACTCAGCGGCCGGCCGATGTCGCTGTCGCGCAGATTGATGATCTTGGCGGCACGGTCGGTGAAGCGGCGAACGTTCAGCTCCTGATCCAGGAACAGCATTGCGATCTCGGTACTGTTGAGCAAGCTCTTCATATCGCTCTGGGCCAGCGCCAGGTCGTCGAGCTTGGATTGCATCTCGGCGTTGACCGTCTGCAGCTCCTCGTTCATCGACTGCATCTCTTCCTTCGACGTGGTCAGCTCCTCGTTGGCCGACTGCAGCTCTTCGTTGGTGCTCTGCAACTCTTCGTTGGCCGATTGCAACTCTTCCCTGGAGGCGCGGTTTTCCTCGCGCAAGCTCTGGATCTCGTCCCGGCATTGCTGCACTTCGGCGGCAGGACTGGCCTGCGCAGCGCTGGCAGCCGTTCGCCGACCGCCGCGCAGCGGTGGCGCCACATCACGGAAGACGATCATCACCATGCCCTGCAAGGCAGCTGGCTCGTGCAGCGGCTGCACGGTGACATCCACACCCTGCACGCCGCCTGCGCCGACGAGTTGAAGGCCGCGCACTTGTACCGCCTCGTCCTTCGTCACGGCCTGCTTCATCGCACTGACGACAGGTTCGCGCAAGTTCTCGCGAACCATGGCGTGGAAGTTCCAGTTGGCCTTGCCGGCCGCGGGCTCAAGGTACTTGCCGGTGAGGCCGCTGATGTAGACGATGTCGCCCGCGGCGTTGACCACCACGGCCGGCGGCGCATGCACTTGCAGCAGCACGTGGTCGGCGGCGGCTTGCAATGAATCGCCGCCAAGTGCTGCGCTCGGTGAAGAAGGCATGGGCGTGTCCTTGGTCAGCTTCAAGAGGGGCGGGAACGACTTCAGCAGGAACTCGCGGCCTGCCACATAGGGGGTGTGCCGGCGCAGGTACAGGCGCAGTCTGGAATCCACTGGCTCGAACAGCTTGCCAAACGAGCCGACCGTCTCCGAGCTGCCCAGCAGCAGCAGACCACCCGGGCGCAGGCTGTAGTGAAACAGCGGCAGCAGCCGGCGCTGCAGCGTGGCGTCAAAGTAGATCAGCAGGTTGCGGCAACTCAGGATGTCGAGCCGGGTGAAAGGCGGGTCGAGCACCACGTCATGCCGGGCGAAAAGCACCCTGTCGCGGATGGATTTGGCCACGACCAGCGCGCTCCCTTGGGCTGTGAAATAGCGCGCCACGCAGTCGGCCTGCATGCTGGCACCGATCGTGGCCGGATATCGGCCCGCGCGGGCCGTGGCGATGGCGTCGGGGCTCAGGTCGGAGGCAAAGATCTGCAGACTGCAACCGTGATGCTCGGGCAGGCGCTGAATCGCCTCGTTGAACACGATCGCCAAGGTGTAGGCCTCTTCGCCGGTGGAGCAACCCGCCACCCAGGCCCGAAACTTCGTCTCGGTCCCCCGCCGCGCCAGCAGCGCAGGCAGGGCGCTATCGCGCATGTACTGCCAGACCGCAGCATCGCGGAAGAAGCTGGTGACGCCGATCAGCAGTTCCTTGAACAACAGGTCGATCTCTTGCGGGTTCTGCCGCAGAAAGCGAACGTACTCGGCCAACCCGGCCAGACCGTGGATGGCGATGCGGCGTGCGATGCGGCGGTTCAGTGTGCTGGGTTTGTAGAGCGAGAAATCGTGCCGCGTTCTGTGCCGCAGCAGGCTGAAGATGCTGTCGATGGTGTCGGCCGGCGGATCGAACGGCTCATCGGTCGGCTCATCGATCCGTGTCGGGTCGGGCCCCGGTTTGGCGATCAGCGGCTTTGAATGGCCATCCCAGGCGATGCAGGCCAGGATGCGTTCGGGCATGTCTGCGGGCAGCGCCACGATGTCGGCACAGCCCGCGTCGATGGCGCTGCGCGGCATCGAGTCGAACTGTGCCGACGAAGGCTGCTGCACGACGGTCAGGCCGCCCACGGCTTTCAGGGCCTGCAGCCCCAGCGTGCCGTCCGATCCCATGCCCGACAGCACGACACCGATGGCCGATGCGCCTTGATCCCGGGCCAGCGACGAGAACAGCACATTGACCGGCAGCCGCATGCCGCGGGGCTCGGTGGGTGGCATCACGTGCAGCAAGCCTTGCGCCAGGCTGAGTTCGGCGTTGGGCGGAATCACATAGACATGGTTGGCCTCGACGCGCATCTGCTCGCTGGCCTCGCGGACGCGCAGCGACGTCACCCGCTGCAGCAACTCGGCCAGCATGGCTTTGTGGGTCGGGTCCAGGTGCTGAACCACGATGAAGGCCAGGCCGGACTTCACCGGCACCCGGGCAAAGAACTGCTCAAACGCCTCCAGGCCGCCGGCCGAAGCGCCTATTCCTACGATACCCACGCTGCCCACGCCCGCCGCAGGCGGGCGCTTCGCGAGAGAGGTCGGCGGGGAGGTCATGGCAGAGTGTGCACCCTGCCAGGCTCCTAGGCCAATCAGGCGCCGGCTTGGCCGTTGCTTCAATGCTCGGCGGGAACCTGCCCTGGCCCTGGCCCTGCGGGCACGAAGGCCATCAACACCGGCCCGCCGCCGGGCGTTGCTGTTGCCACGGCGTGCGCGCTGGCGCCAGCCGCCCTGGATTGCACCGCGCAGGTTTGCCGGCGCTCGCCATTGCGCAGGGCAGCAAGCATGTCTCGGACCGCCGTGCGGCATTCAGGCGCCAGCAGATCTTCGATGCGGCGACCTGCCCACTCTTCCACGTCACCCGGCTCGGCTGCCAGCCAGTGCGCGGCGATGCGATTGACGGCAATCACCCGACCTTCGGGTTCGAGCGTCAGGTAAGCAAACGGCGCCAAGTCAAACACGGCGGTGTAGCTGGTGAGGTCTTCGGTGAGCTGGCGGCGGTCTTGTTCGGCTTGTTCGTGCTCCAAGTCCAATTCCACCTGGTGCACCTGCAACTCATGCAGCAGCTTGAGCGCGTCGCTGGCGGTTGCAGGCGCGCTGGCCAAGCCGTGCAACAGCGTCAGCGCTTGCGCACCGGTCGGCCAACCTTTTGTCGAGGGCGCGGAGCCCTTCTCCAGCTGCTCTTCCGCTCTATGGCGTAAATTGATCTGCATGGGAATCTCGGGGTGTCGGGAGCCGTTCGTAGCTCTCGGTGGGCGTGGGCTCAAGGCAATGAGGGGTTGACAAGTTGCTACCGGCCGTCGACCGGGTGCACCCTGCGCAGGGTGCGGCTCAAACAGCATGAAGTTTCCAGCTTGGACCGCTGCGGTCGATTCGCAGCCGACGCTCCCCAAGCCCGACAGGCTCCTAGCTTGGCTTTTGTGCGCGTGGGCGTCTGTGCGTCAGCAAACATACGGCCCAGCGTTCGCTGCCGAACAGACCGGGCACCAGAGATCGGGCACCGTGCATCGTTGGGCCCGCAACCGTATTCCGCGCCGTGGACATGTCGATGAAGAACTTCCCTGTGATTTGCGTCGGTGGTTCCGCCGGGGGCCTGGACGCCTACATCCGCCTGCTCAAGCAGCTGCCGGCCGACCTCGGCGTGGCCGTGGTCATCGTCAATCACATCACCTTGATGCCGACCCAACTGCATGAAGTGCTGCCGCGGTTCTCAAGCATGCCAGTAGAACTCATCACCGACGATCTGCTGATCGAGCCGAACCGCGTCTACATCATCCCCGCCAACCGCGATCTGCACGTCGACGGTGAATTGTTTCACCTGGCCCCGATCTCGAAGCCGCGCGGCTGGCCTGATGTGATCACGGTCTTCCTGCGGTCGCTCACCCAGTTCTGGGACGGCAAGCTGATCGCCGTGATCGTTTCGGGCTATGACGGCGACGGTGCCGCGGCCCTGTGCGGCATCCAGCAGGTAGGCGGCACCACGATTGCCCAGAAGCTTGACACCGCCATCCAGCCCGATATGCCAGAAAGTGCCATGGCCAGCGGTTGCATCGACTTTGTGCTGTCTCCGGAAGATATCGCGAAAGAGATCATACGCATCGTGCATGCCGAAGAGTCGTTACCACGGCCCGAACGGTCAGGCCCCGCCGCCTTGGTTTGAACGGAGCTTGATGCAGTGAGCACGCAGGAGAATGCCGCGTGCGCATCTCCGTTGACCGCAAAGTACGACCCGCAGTAGATTCGGCGCGCGACAACGCGCTGGGCGAGAACGCGTTGTGCCAAGTGGAGTGCCTGGCGAGACACCGTTCATTCCAGCCGGGGATGCGGCGCCAACGCGGCGCCTTCCTACAGGGGTTGGCGACTGCGGCCGACAGGCCCGCTGCTTCGCATGGCGGATAAATGAGGTCCGGCGCCTTCCGCGCCGGGGCTGGTCGGTACGTCGCCGACGGCCGAACCTCAAGGAGCGAACCACCATGAGCATCAACACCGTCATCTCATCCGACCAAGTCGAAGGCACGGCGGTCTACAGCAGCGCCGGCGACAAGCTCGGCTCTATCGAAGAGCTGATGATCGACAAGCGCACCGGCCTGGTCCGTTATGCAGTGCTGGAATTCGGCGGTTTCCTGGGTATGGGCACCGACCGCTACCCGGTGCCATGGAACATGCTGAAGTACGACATCGACAAGGACGGTTATGTGGTGCCGCTGGACGAGGCACAACTCGAAAAGGCGCCGCGTTACACAGACAACGACGCGCCGGCCTACACCGACGAGTACGGTCGCAAGGTGTACGACTACTACGGCGTTGGCTGGATGTAATCCGCTTGACATGAAACCGGCTGCCGACGCAGCAGTACGGGGCTGGCGCCCGGCGGGTCGGTGGCGCATCGGGCTGGTCTGGGCAGCCGCCCTGCGCCGCAGTTGCCGGATCGCTGCGTAGCCAGGTCAAGGCCACCGTCGTTGCGCAACATGGTCCGCCCGGTGGTGGCCGCCGTCAAGGAACTGGAACTGCGCGCCGGGCCACTGAGAGGTTGAGAGGCAATCCCATGGGCCCACTTACCCGTAGGGCCGGGGTGGTGAAGGGCCCTGCGCGGCGTTGCATCGCTAGCTCGGACGTGAGTCCGAGCGTCGCGCTGCGGCTTGCTCAGGGCCCTTTACCACCCCGGCGTGCGCCCATGGGATTGCCTCTCAACCTCTGAGCCAGTGCGACAAGGGCACCAAGCCGCCGAAGCCGAAGTGACGCGGGCGCATTACTTCATATGAGGCCCATCATCGCGCCAAGTCATCGCCACTGCATACCAGGCCCAAGCCGAGTCAAGCCAAGGAAGCCGCCTCGGCCATCATGCAGGGCGGGCGCTGGGAGGTCTGCGGCGACGCCGGCTACCGTGGCTCGTGCGTGGTGCTGCGTCAAGGCAGCTACCCATCGCTGCGCGGCATGGGCCCCAACGACCAGCTATCGCGGCGGCGCGCCGGAGCGAGCAGCGACGCGCAGAAGTGCCCGATTCGCCGAACCCCGCAGCGACGCCGAACTACCCCTACCGGCGCCGGGCCAACGAGCAGGTGTTCGAGGTGCCCGTCACTTCCGTGTTTTGTAGCAGGGTCCGCGCCTACCGATGCAGCGCTGCTGGCGCCGCTGTACAAGATCATCGCCCGCCTGATGAAACCGCTGATCGGCGCGGCGTGTTTGTCGAAGACGAGGGGGCCACGAGGGGCCGCTTACCTGCCCGAAAGCCGTGCTGACTTGGGGTGAGGCCCGTCCCTTGTTGCTGGCTGCGGCGCTGCCGCAGATGCCCACGCCCTGGCTGCTGGTGGCCGTGACGCTGGCGCCGCTGGCGGGCGCCGTAGCCGCAGCCCGCGCGCCAGCTGAGGCAGGAGACGGCCGCCAGACCGGCAACGGCTGCCTGCTTTCGGCGCTTGAGTCATGCCGAGCGTGTGGCATTGCTGCACGGTGAACAGCCGCCAGCGGGCAAGCCCAGCGCGCGGCTGTTCATTTGATCAAGACGTAAACCACTTCTCGTCGGCACGGGTCTCCCATTCCGCGAGTTGCTTCTCGGCTTCGTCTTTGGCGATCCCGTATCGCTCCTGCAGCTTGCCGGCAAACTGTTCGCGCTTGCCGTCGATGAACTCCAAGTCGTCGTCGGTTAGCTTGCCCCATTGCTGCTGGACCTTGCCGGTGAGCTGCTTCCAGTTGCCTTCAATGCGATCCCAGTTCATGGTGCGATTCCTTTTCAAAGGTTGAGGTCAGGCGGCGTGTGCCGCCGCGAGCGCCGGGCGAGAGCCTGCCTTTGGGGGGCGGGACTGAGAACGTCCGTCGCGTCAAGGTAGTCTAGTACCGCCCTTCATGGCGGCCCACCGGACAGGGCGCAGAGTGGCTGTAGGACTGCAAGAGGCGCGGCACGCCGGGCCCCCTTCACCAGACCCGTTCGAACAGCCCAGCCAGCATCTCTTTCGTGCGTTGCAGCCACGACCGCTGCGCCCAGCTCTGCGGCGTGATGTGCTGCGAGGCGGCAACGTCGCGCTTGAACATTGCCGTCATCGTGTCGCCGAAGTCCTCGCCCAGAATCACCGCGTTGACTTCGTCGTTGCTGACGAAGCTGCGCCAGTCCATGTTGCTGCTGCCCACCGTGGAGACGACGCCGTCGATGACTGCGGTCTTGGCGTGCATCACCGCGTCCTGCATTTCGTGCAGCTTCACGCCCGCCTCCAGCAGGCCCTGGTAGTAGCGGCGGCCGGCATACAGCAGCGGCGCGAAGTCGCTCATCGAGGGCAGCACCAGCTGCACGTCGACGCCGCGGCGCGCGGCGTCGCTCAGCGCGTTGATCATGTCCTGCCCGGGTGCGAAGTAGGCCATCGTCAGGTAGATGCTGTGCTGCGAGGTGTCGACGGCGGACAACAGCATCGTGTAGATGCGGCTGCTCTCGTCTGAAGGGCTCGAGGGCACGATGCGCACGACGTGCGGACCCGCGGCCAGCTTGGTGGCGGCTGGCTTGGGCGCCGGTGGCAAGGCGCCCTGGCAGCCTTGGCGGGTCCACGTCTGTCGCACCAGGTCGTCCAGCGGTGCGGCGGCGGAGCCCTGCAGCCGCACCTGCGTGTCGCGCCAGCCGGATTTGCGCGGGTCTGCCGGGGCTGACGCCCGGGAACGGGCGAAGGAGCCCGACGAGTACACCCCGCTGATGTTGATGCCGCCGACGAAGCCTACCTCACGGTCGACGACCAGGATCTTGCGGTGATCGCGGTGGTTGATGTCCCAGTAGCCCATGCGCTTGAGCGGGTTCAGCGGGTTGAAGGCGCAGGTGGCGATGCCGGCCGCACGCAGGCCCTCGAAGTAGGCTTCCGAGGTGCCGATGGTGCCCACGCTGTCGTAGAGCACAAGCACCTGCACGCCTTGCGCGCGCTTGCGCGCCAGCAAGGCTGCCAGGCGCTGCGCGATGTCGCTGTCGTCAATGATGTAGGTTTGCAGCAGCACGGTGTGGCGCGCCGCCTCGATGGCCTCGAACATCGACTTGAATGTGGCGGGCCCGTCGACCAGCAGCCGGGCGTGGTTCTGGACGTACAGGTCGACATCGCCCATCAGCGCCATGGCCTTCAAGTGGCGGTTCACGCGGTTGGCGCCACCTTGCTGGCCCAGCTGGGCCAGCATCTGCTCACGCTGCGCCTTGGACAGGCGTCCGCGCGGTCCGGCCGACTGCACCTGCGCCGCCACCGCCTGGTTGCTAGGGCGCGAGGCAGCGCTGGGTACCGGCAGGTCGGCACGCTCGATGACGACACCGGCGGAGCACGCCGCGAGACCCAGCGCCAGCGGCACGACGCGCAAGCTGCTGCGGGCCAGCACAGCCAGCATTAGCGCCAGGCGTTGCGCAGACATGCATCAGTCCCAAACTCCAGCGGGGCGCCGACCCCCCTGCAGGTAGGCAAGGGAGCACTCGCAGCCCCAGAGCTCGTCGGCCTCGTCGAGAAACGGCGGCGGCGAGGTCGGTGGGGCGGCGGCCTGCCGTGCGGGATCGGATCGGAAGGGCGGGGTCATGGCCTGCTCCTGCGGGGGGGCGGGTCTCAGGCGCGTTTCACTTCTCGAGCAGGTCGGCCATCTCGTCGGCGTGCTCTTCCTCGTCCGCCAGGATGGCCTCGAGCATGCGGCGCGTCGTGGGGTCCTTGTCGCCGATCAGCACGATCATCTGGCGGTACGTTTCCACCGCCACGCGTTCGGCCAGCAGGTTGGCGCGCACCATGGCCTTGAGCTCGGTCGATTCGTCGTACTCGGCGTGGCTGCGGGCGAGCAGTGTCGACGGCGAGAAGTCGGGCTCGCCGCCGAGCTGCACGATGCGCTCGGCGATGTGATCGGCATGCGCGGTTTCTTCCTGCGCATGGACCATGAACTCGGCTGCGATGGCCGGCGACGACAAGCCCTTGGCGGTGAAGTGATGGCGCTTGTAGCGCAGGATGCAGACCAGCTCGGTGGCCAATGCGCCGTTGAGCAGCCCGACGATGGCGTCGCGCCAGGGGCCATAGCTGGGCGTGACGGCGCCGTCGCCGAGGTCGCACTTGGCGGCCTGCAACGCGGCATCGTCGAACTCCAGCGTGTGGCTTTCGTCGTTCTGGGTCGGGTGGGCACCCGAGGTCTTCTGGTTCATGGCCGCTCCTGAGGGTCTGTTGAGCTGCGTCGCACTGGGGTACTGCCCGCAGAGCCGCAACCACTCCACTCTAGGGCCGGCGTTCCGCAGCAGCCGTCGGTGGCGTGGACATCACGGTGTAGGACGACGCCCCGTCCGTCGGCGCAGGCAGCGGCTGCGCGCGTCGCTGCCTGCCGTGTGGGCAAAAGCCCAGGTGAATTCGGCGCCCAGCAGGAAGATCTGCGCCGAGTAATAGACCCCAACCAGCACCGCCACCAGCGATGCCGCGGCGCCGAATCCCGAGGCCACCGCCCCGGTCGAGAGGTAGGCGTTGTCGTCGAGCCAGCCCTTGGCTGCGGCACCCGTGATCTGCCCCCACTGCGCCAGCGTGACGGGCGATCAGAGAGGGTGGAAGCGGCGCTGCATGGGTGGCCAGGGCGCACGGTGCGGCGTGCGGCGGTGAACGCGGCGGTGAACGCGGCGCCGGCTCAGGCCGGCGCCGTTGCGGCAGGCGGCGCGCCGGGGCCTGCGTCGAGCAAGGGTGGGGCCGCAGTCGGGCCAGACTCCGTTTGCGACGGCGTCTGGGCTCGCGACGGCGCCTCGGGCGTGGCCACCAGCAGCGCCATCACTTCGTCGGCCATCGAAGCCAGCAGCAGCATCTCGCTGTCGTCCAATGTGCGCGGCGCCTTGTCCATCAGACACAGCGTGCCGAAGACGGGCCCGTCGGCGCTGCGCAGCGGCACACCGGCATAGAAGCGGATGTCGACGCCGGGGATCACGGGTTGATCATCCAGGCGGCCATCGCGCGCGGTGTCGGGCACCTGGATCGCGCTGGCGCCC
>JBBQJN010000107.1:0-11696 GCA_038325945.1 Burkholderiales bacterium
GCGCGTGAGTACGAAGAGCGCATCGTCCACCTGCTTGAGACGGTGGGCCTGGCAGCCGACCACATGCGGCGCTACCCGCATGAGTTCTCGGGCGGCCAGCGCCAGCGCATCGGCATCGCGCGTGCGCTGGCGGTGAGCCCCAAACTGATCGTCTGCGACGAGGCGGTGAGCGCGCTCGATGTGTCGATCCAGGCCCAGGTGATCAACCTGCTGGAAGACCTGCGCAGCCAGTTCAACCTGACCTACATCTTCATCGCCCACGACCTGAGCGTGGTCGAGCACATCAGCCACCGGGTGGCGGTGATGTACCTGGGGCGCATCGTCGAGATTGCCAGCTCGCGGGATCTCTACACCGACCCCAAGCATCCCTATACCGAGGCCTTGCTGTCGGCGGTGCCGATCCCCGACCCCAGCATCAAGCGCAAGCGCATCCCGCTGCAAGGCGATGTGCCGAGCCCGATCCGGCCGCCACCGGGCTGCCATTTCCACACCCGCTGCCCGATCGCGCAAAAGGGCTTGTGCGATGTGCAGGCGCCGATGCTCAAACCCACCGGCAAAGGCCATTGGGTAGCCTGCCACCTGCGCAGCTGAAGCGCCGACAGCCGCTCAGGCCACACGGGCCACACGGGCCACACTTTTCGCACTGGCGTGCTGGCCATATGTCGGCCGGCTGCGGCCATGGTTGATACTTGACGGCATTGACCCGCGCAGAACAGCGGGCGCGCAATCCACGCAGGAGATCAACATGGACGCACTTCAGACCCCGGCCGCGCAGGCCCGCGACGAGGGTGGCAGCGCCGCCCTGATCGACCAGGTGCTCAAGCGCCTGCAATCCCGGCTGTCGCCTGAGCAAGCCCCTGAGGCGATGGCGTTCGCGCGGCAGTATTACGGCCATGTCGCGCCCGAAGTCTTGGCCGAGCGCACGCCCGACGACTTGTACGGCGCGGCGCTGTCGCATTGGCAGTTCGCCCGCAGTTTTGCCGGCGGCAGCGCCAAGTTGCGGGTCTACAACCCGCGGCTCGACGAGCATGGCTGGCAGTCCACCCACACCGTGATCGAGATCGTCAACGAGGACATGCCTTTCCTGGTGGACTCGATCACCATGGAGGTCAATCGCCAGGGCCTGACGCTGCACCTGATCATCCATCCGGTGATGAAAATCCGCCGCGATGACCAGCACCGTGTGCTTGACCTGGCGCGCGCGCATGAAGCGCACGAAGGCCACTACGAATCGCTGATCCATGTCGAAGTCGACCGCCGCAGTGACCCAGCCAAGCTGGCCGAGCTGGAAAGCGGCCTGACACGCATCCTGAGCGACGTGCGCGCCGCCGTCAGCGACTGGCAGGCGATGCGCCAGGGCGTGATTGCCGCCGCGGCCGAATTGCGCGCCAGCGCCCCGAAGTCGCTGGCCGACGACCTGGTCGAGGATCTGGAGTTTCTTGAATGGCTGGCCGACGACAACTTCACCTTGCTCGGCCAGCGTGACTACGACCTGGTCGACGAAGGCGGCGAAGACGCGCTGCGCGTGGTGCCCGGCTCGGGCCTGGGTATCTTGCGCATCGACCCCGGCGAGTCTGCCGCCTCGTTGTCGTTTGCCTCGCTGCCGGCCGCCGTGCGGGCGCAGGCGCGCGAGGTGCGGGCGCTGCTGCTGACCAAGTCAAATGCCCGCTCCACCGTGCACCGCAGCGGCCACCTCGACTACATCGGCGTCAAGCGCTTCGACGACCAGGGCCGGGTGGTTGGTGAGCGCCGTTTTCTGGGGCTGTTCACCTCGATCGCGTACCACGCCAAGGTGGCCGACATCCCGCTGCTGCGGCGCAAGGTGCAGGCCGTCAAGGCCCGCGCGGCGCTGCTGCCGGGCGGCCACACCGCCAAGGCGCTGGCCGCCACGCTGGAGCAATACCCGCGTGATGAGTTGTTCCAGGTCGAGGTCGATGAGCTGTTCACCACCGCGATGGGCATCCTGCGGCTGGGCGAGCGCCAGCGCACGCGCTTGTTCCTGCGCCGCGATGCCTTTGGCCGCTTCACCACCTGCCTGGTCTATGTGCCGCGCGAGAACTACAACACCGATGTGCGCGCGCGCATGCAGACGCTGCTGACGCAGGCGCTTGGCGGCGAATCTTCAGAGTTCTCGGTGCAGTTCTCCGAGTCGCCGCTGGCCCGCGTCATGATCATCGTGCATGCGCGCTCAGGTACCGCGCCGGTGGTGGATGTGCCCGCGCTCGAGCAGCGGCTGGTGCGCATCGCCCGCCGCTGGGAAGACGAACTGCGCGAGGCCCTGCTCGATGCCTGCGGTGAGGAACGTGGCAACAGCCTGTACGAGCGCTACGCCTCGGGTTTTGCGCCCGGCTACCGCGACGAGCATGAACCGCGGCTGGCGGTGCACGACATCGAGCTGATGGAGTCGCTGGACGACCCCGATGCCACGGCGATGTCGCTCTATGTGCCGCTGGAGGCCGCGCCAGGGCACCTGCGCTTCAAGCTCTACCGCGCCGGCGAGTTGTCGCCGCTGTCGCTGAGCCTGCCGATGCTTGAGCACATGGGCGTGCAGGTGCTCGAGGAGCGCCCTTACGAGGTCAGCCGTGCCGACGGCCAGACGCTGTGGCTGGACGACTTCGGCATGTGCGTGCCGGGTGCCGTCGAGCTGGACATTGATCGATTGCGCGGGCGCTTTCAAGAGGCCTTTCTGCGCACCTGGCGTGGTGACAACGACAACGACGACTTCAACCGCCTGGTGCTGCTGGCCGGGCTGGACTGGCGCAGCGTGGGCGTGCTGCGCGCCTATGCCCGCTACATGAAGCAGACCAGCTTCACCTTCAGCCAAAGCTACATCCAGCGCACCTTGGCGGCCCAGCCGGTGATCGTCGGCCAGTTGGTGGCCTTGTTTGATGCCCGCTTCGACCCGGCGCTGGCACGTGACCGAGGCGCCGAGCAGGCGCGCCTGGTCGGCACCATCCAGGCCGCGCTCGAAACGGTATCCAACCTCGACGAGGACCGCATCCTGCGCCAGTACCTGGCGATGATCCAGGCCACGCTGCGCACCAACTGCTTCCAGCGCGCGGCCGACGGCGGCTACAAGCCGGTGATGTCGTTCAAGTTTGATCCTTCCAAGGTGCCCGGCCTGCCCGAGCCGCGGCCGATGTTCGAGATCTTTGTCTGCTCGCCACGGGTTGAAGGTGTGCATCTGCGTGGCGGCCGGGTGGCCCGCGGCGGGCTGCGCTGGTCTGACCGCATGGAGGACTACCGCACCGAGGTGCTGGGCCTGGCCAAGGCGCAGCAGGTTAAAAACGTGGTGATCGTGCCAGTTGGCTCCAAGGGCGGCTTTGTGCTCAAGCGCCCGCCTGCGGCGGGCGACCGCGAGGCGCTGATGACCGAAGGCGTGGCCTGCTACAAGGCCTATCTGCGCGGCCTGCTCGACATCACCGACAACCTGGTGGGCGGCGCGGTGGTGCCGCCCGAGCTCGTGGTTCGACACGACGGCGACGACACCTACCTGGTGGTGGCGGCCGACAAGGGCACGGCCACCTTCTCCGACATCGCCAACGCCACCGCCGCCGAGTACGGTTTCTGGTTGGGTGATGCCTTTGCCTCGGGCGGCTCGGTGGGCTACGACCACAAGAAGATGGGCATCACCGCGCGCGGCGCCTGGGAGTCGGTCAAGTACCACTTCCGCAGTCTGGGCGTGGATACCCAGAGCCAGCCCTTCAGCGTCATCGGTGTCGGCGACATGAGCGGCGATGTCTTTGGCAACGGCATGCTGCTGTCGCCACACATCCGGCTGGTGGCGGCGTTTGATCACCGCCACATCTTCATCGACCCCGATCCCGATGTGGCCACCAGCTTTGCCGAACGCGAACGGCTGTTTGCGCTGCCGCGCTCGGCTTGGACCGACTACGACGCGAAGCTGATCTCAACCGGCGGCGGTGTCTGGCCGCGCAGCGCCAAGTCGATTCCGCTGTCAGAGCAGGCGCGCAAGCTGCTGGGCCTGGACGACACGCTTGAGGCCATGACCCCGGCCGAGCTGATGCACGCCATCCTGCTGGCACCGGCCGATCTGTTCTACAACGGCGGCATCGGCACCTACGTCAAGGCCAGCACAGAGAGCCATGCCGATTGCGGCGACCGCGCCAACGATGCCATCCGGGTCGACGGCGCTGAGTTGCGCTGCAAGGTGGTGGCCGAGGGCGGCAACCTGGGCTGCACCCAGCGCGGGCGCATCGAGTTTGCGCTCAAGGGGGGGCTGATCAATACCGACGCCATCGACAACTCGGCCGGCGTCGATTGCTCGGACCACGAGGTCAACATCAAGATCCTGCTCAACGCCGTGGTCGCCGAGGGCGAGATGACAGTCAAGCAGCGCGACCGCCTGCTCGCCGAGATGACCGACGAGGTGGCCGCGCTGGTGCTGCGCGACAACACCTTCCAGAACCAGGTGCTGTCGGTGACTGGCTGGCGCGGCAACGCGCTGCTCGATGTGCAGGGCCGCTACATGCGTCATTTGGCGGCGGCCGGCCGGCTTAACCGCAAGATCGAGTTTTTGCCCAGCGACAGTGTGCTGGCCGAGCGCCAGCAAGCCGGCCTGGGCCTCGCCGCACCTGAGCTGGCGGTGCTGCTGGCCTACAGCAAGATGGAGCTGTCTGACCGCGTGGTGGACTCCGACCTGCCCGAAGACCCCTACATCGCCACCACGCTGGAGCGCTACTTTCCGGTGGTGCTGCGCGAGCGCTTCGGGCCGCAGATCCAGCGCCATCCGCTCAAGCGCGAGATCATCGCCACCCATGTCGTCAACAGCATGGTCAACCGGGTCGGCGCCAGCTTCGTGCACCGCCTGTGCGATGAGACCGGCGCCGACCAGGTCGACGTGGTGCGCGCCTACATGGGCACACGCCAGGTCTTCGACCTGGTCACGCTGTGGCAGGACACCGAGGCGCTGGGCACGCAGATCGACCTCGCCACGCACAACCAGATCGTGCTGGCCAGTGTGCGCTTGCTTGAGCGCGGCACGGTGTGGCTGCTGCACCAGCGCGAGGCGCTGCACAATCTCGACGCCACCATTCGCCGCTTTTCGCCCGGCGTGGCCGAGGTCGGCGTCGGGCTGGAGCGCTGGCAGGTGGTCAACGAGCGCGAGGCACTGGAGGCCGAGGCGCGCCGCCTCGAAGCGCTGGGCGTGCCGGCCGCCCTGGCGCAGCGCGCGGCCAGGCTGGATGCACAGGTGGCCGGGCTCGACATCGTTGAAGTGGCCGAGGACATGGCCTCGACCATCGAGACGGTGGCCGGTGTCTACTTTGGTGTGGGCGGCCGGCTCAGCCTGGGCTGGTTGTCGCAACAGATCAGCGGCCTGGCCAGCGACAGCCACTGGCAGGGCCTGGCCCGGGTGGCGATGGGCAATGACTTGTCTTCGCTGGCACGCGAACTGGCGCACTCGGTGCTCAAGTCGGGTGCGCGCGCCGGCCAACGGCCGGCCGACGCCAAGGCGCTGATCGAAGCCTGGCAGGCGCAGCGTGAGTTCAAGCTGGCGCGCTGCCACCAGTTGCTGGCTGACCTCAAGCCACTGGCCACGCTGGACATGGCGATGCTGTCGGTGCTGCTGCGCGAGTTGCGGGCGCTGGTTTGACACGGCCTTGTCTCGCGCCTGGTTGAGCGGCTGTGCCGCGCCCTGCGTCGGCTTCAAGCCCCCAGCGCGGTGCGGTATTAGCCGCTGCGGTTAGCCTCGGTCTTGTGTCAACTTCACGGAGTTCGTCGATGCGCTCGACATGGCTGGCCATCTTGGCCCTGGGTGCTGCGGCACCTGCACTTGCGCAAGAGCCCCGCCAGCCCAAGTGGGAGCTTGGCGTCGCCGGTTTCGGCGTCTCTCAGCAGGCATACCCTGGCGCCGACCAGCAAGTGGGGCGGGTGCTCGTGTTGCCGTTTTTCGTCTACCGCGGCGAGCTGCTGCGCGCCGACCGTGGCAGCGTCGGCCTGCGCGCGGTCAAGACCCCGAATTTCGAGATTGACATCGGTTTTGCCGGCGCCTTTGGCTCCAGCTCAAACGACATCGCAGCCCGCCGCGGCATGCCCGACCTGGGCACGCTGATCGAATTCGGCCCGCGGCTGAAGTGGCACCTGGGCGCCGCGCCTGGCAACGGACGCTGGAGCTTCGAGCTGCCAGCACGAGGCGTGTTCGACCTCAGCGACGGCTTTCGCAACCGTGGCTTCAGCGTCGAGCCCGAGCTGAAATTCTCACGCCGCAGCGCCAGCGGCTGGGTCTACAGCAGCAGCGTCGGCGCCGTGATCGGCGACCGCAAGCTCGGCCAGATCTTCTACGAAGTTGCGCCGGCCTTCGCCACCGCCGAGCGTGGTGCTTACGCCGCCAAGGCGGGGCTGGTGGCCTGGCGGCTTGGGGCCGCAGCCACGCGGCCCCTGTCGACCGACTGGCGCGTGTTTGGCTTCGTGCGCCTGGACAGCGTGGCCGGCGCCGCCAACCGCACCAGCCCGCTGGTGCGCCAGACCACGGGCGCGTCGGCCGGCGTGGGCCTGTCGTGGACCTGGATGCGCGCCAGCGAAGCCGCTGCCGACTGAGAGCGCCCCCAGACCTGCCGCTTCGCGTCAGGCCCCCCAAGGGGGATGAGGAAACTTGGGGCGGCCCGGCGTTTCCTCATGAGGCTGAGAGGCAATCGGATGCACCCGCGTGCATCCGATTGCCTCTCAGCCTCTGACCCCGGCGCAGCCATTCTCCAGCTCGCATTCCCCCTCCGCGAGGAGGTGAACGAAGCACACGGATCGCGCCTGAGTACGGCGCCGTTCCCGTGTGAACGGTCGAAGGCGGCGTTGGTCGTAAGAGGCTGTCGGACAGTTGCCCCGTTCACCAACAGCCTCCTGGGCCGGCAGCAGCGCGCCGGTCGGCGGCTGCCGCAAAATACAGCCTCCACCGCAGCCAACCCGGTCGGACCGGGATTCGACCGGCCTGGCTTGCCAACCCTCGATCATGAGCCCCAGCCCGCCGCCCACAGCCGACAACGGCAGCCTGCCCGCCGACACCACACGCCGGGTCTGGCTGCAAGGCAGCCTGGGCCTGACGCTGGCACTGGCCTACGCGTCGCTGAGTAGCTGTGCCAGCCCGCTGGGCAGCAGGGCGAGCAGCTTGGGCGGCGCGCCACCCAAGCTGGGCTTCAAGTCGATCCCGCCCTCCACTGCCGATGCCATCCAGGTGCCCGAAGGCTATGTCGCCGAGGCTATCGCGCCTTGGGGCGACCCGGTGGGCATCGTCGGCGCCATGCCGGCCTTCCGCCCCGACGCCGGCAACAGCGCGGCCGAGCAGGCTTTGCAATTCGGCATGCACCATGACGGCATGCACTTTTACCCGCTGGGCGATGGCGCCGAGGGCAGCCGCCGCGGCCTGCTGGCGATCAACCACGAGTATGTTGACGACGGCCTGCTGCACCGCGACGGCACGGCCAACTGGTCAGCCGAGAAGGTGCGCAAGGCGCAGGCGGCGCATGGCGTGTCGGTAAGCGAGGTGGCACTGCAGAACGGCAGCTGGCAGTTGCAGCGGCCCTCGCCCTGTGCGCGGCGATTCACCGCCAGCACACCGTTTGCCGTCGGCGGCCCGGCCGCCGGCCATGCGCTGATGCAAACCGCCGCCGACCCCGCCGGCCGCACCGTGCTGGGCACCATCGGCAATTGCGCCAGCGGCATCACGCCCTGGGGCACCTACTTGTCGGGCGAAGAGAACTGGGCCGGTTATTTCGAAAGCGCTGAACAGCCCGACGCCGACCAGCGGCGCTGGAACATGCGCAAGAACAGCTGGACGCGCTGGGCCGCGCACGACGAGCGTTTTGACGCCAGACGCCATCCCAACGAGTTCCACCGCTTCGGCTGGGTGGTCGAGATCGACCCGATGGACCCGACCAGCACGCCGGTCAAGCGCACCGCCGTTGGCCGCGCCGCCCATGAAGGCGCCTGGGTCGCGGTCACCCGCGACGGCCGGGCGGTGGTCTATTCGGGCGAGGACGCGGCCTTTGAATACATCTACAAGTTTGTCAGCCGTGATCGCATCGCGCCGGCCGGCCAGGGCAAGACGGCCGCCCAGGCCAACCACGCGCTACTGGATCACGGCACGCTGTACGTTGCCCGCTTCGACGCCGACGGCACGGGCCGCTGGCTGCCACTGGTGCAGGGCCGCGGCCCGCTGACGCCAGCCAAGGGCTTTGCCGACCAGGGCGAGGTGGTGATCAAGGCCCGCCAGGCCAGCGATGCGCTGGGCGGCACGCGCATGGACCGGCCCGAGTGGATCGCCATCGATCCCGACAGCCGCGAAGTGTTCTGCACGCTCACCAACAACCGCGACCGTGGCGCCCCAGGCCGGCCCGGCGTCGACGCCGCCAATCCGCGCGCCAACAACACCATGGGCCACATCATCCGCTGGGTTGACGACGGTGATTTCGACGGCGAGACCCTGGCCTGGAGCCACCTGCTGTTGGCCGGCGACCCCGAGAACAGCCGCCCCGAGGCGCGCGGCAATGTGCGCGGCGACGCCTTTGCCTGCCCCGATGGCCTGACCCGCGACGCGCGGGGCGTGTTGTGGATCCAGTGCGACATGTCGACCTCGGCCATGGGCAAGGGCGAGCTGGCGCGTTTGGGCAACAACCAGATGCTGGCCTGCGACCCGGCCACCGGCGAGGTGCGGCGCTTTCTCACCGGCCCGGTGGGCTGCGAGATCGCTGGCTGCACCTTCACGCCCGACGGCCGCAGCATGTTCATCAACGTGCAGCACCCCGGCGAGACACCCAGCGAGCGCAGCGATCCGGCGCAGCCCACGCGCTACTCCAGTTGGCCAGAAGGCCCCGGCGCCGCGCGCCCGCGCTCGGCCACCGTGGTCATCCGCAAGCGCGACGGCGGCATCGTCGGCACCTGATTGCGCCCTGCATCATGCGTATCGCCGACATCCGCCAGCGCCTGCGCACCCTGGGCGCCAAGCCCGAGCATGAGCAGCGGGTGCTGCGGCACTGGCTGCATGCGCTGCCGCATGACGCGGGCAAGCGCCCGCTGCAACACTGGCTGCCGCAGGCCCTGCGCGACGCGCTGCCGGCGCTGGCGGCCGAGCTAGCCGGCCTGGCCCGCTTGCAGAGCGAGCACCCTGGCGAGGACGGCTCGGCCCGGCTGCTGCTGACGCTGGCCGACGGCCAGGCGGTGGAGGCCGTGCTGCTGGCGCCGGGCCGCATCCCCGGCCTGTGCGTCAGCACGCAACTGGGCTGCGCCGTCGGCTGCCTGTTCTGCATGACTGGCCAGGGCGGCCTGCTGCGCCAGCTGGGCAGCGCCGAGATCGTTGCCCAGGTGGCGCTGGCACGCTCGATGCGGCCGGTGAAGAAGGTGGTCTTCATGGGCATGGGCGAGCCGGCGCACAACCTCGACAACGTGCTGGAGGCGATAGCGCTGCTGGGCACGGTGGGCCAGATCGGCCACAAGAACCTGGTCTTCTCCACCGTGGGCGACCCGCGCGCCTTCGAGGCGCTGCTGGCGCTGACACCCGGCCAGGTGCGGCCGGCGCTGGCCTTGTCGCTGCACACCAGCAACGCCGCACTGCGCGAGCGCCTGCTGCCACGGGCGCCGCGTTTGAGCCCTGAGCAACTGGTTGAGCAGGCCGAGGCCTATGCCCGCGCCAGCGCCTACCCGGTGCAATACCAGTGGACGCTGCTGGCCGGCATCAACGACAGCGCGGCCGAGATCGACGGCATCGTGCGCCTGCTCGCCGGCAAGTTGGGCGTGCTCAACCTGATCCCCTACAACGCGGTCGACGGGCTGGATTTTCAGCGGCCGAGCTGGGAGCGCGCCGCCGAGATGGCCCGCGCCCTGCATCGGCGCGGCGTGCTGACCAAGCTGCGCCACTCGGCCGGGCAGGATGTGGAGGGCGGCTGCGGCCAGTTGCGCGCGCGCGCGGCCGACGGCGTGAGTACCGTGGCGATGCCGGCGCGCCGCCGCGCTGCCGGTGCAACTGCCGGTGCAACTGCCGGTGCAACTGCCGCCACGGTCAGCGGCCCACTCAGCGCCTGATCAGTTGCGCTCTGGCTCAGTCGGCCAGCTTGAGCACCAGCTTGCCGAAGTTTTCGCCAGAGAACAGCTTGTTCAGCGTGGCCGGGAAGTCGGCCACACTGCCCTCGACCACGTCCTCGCGGCTGTGCATCTTGCCGGCCTTAAGCCAGGCCGACATCTCACTGATGGCCTGGCCATAGCGGTCGGCGTAGTCGAAGACCACGATGCCTTCCATGCGGGCGCGGTTGACCAGCAGCGACAAATAGTTCTTCGGCCCGGCCACCGCGCTGGTGTTGTTGTACTGGCTGATGGCGCCGCAGACGATGATGCGCGCCTTGCGGTTGATGCGGGTCAGCACGGTATCCAGGATCTCGCCGCCGACGTTGTCGAAGTAAACGTCCACGCCCTTGGCGCAATGCTGGCGCAAGCCCTCGCGCACGGCGTCCCAGTGCTTTGCGCCCTCGGGCGCGGCCGCCTTGTAGTCGATGCAGGCGTCGAAGCCCAGCTCGCGCACCACCCAATCACACTTGGCGGCGCCGCCGGCGATACCCACCACGCGGCAGCCCTTGAGCTTGGCAACCTGGCCCACGGTCTGGCCAACGGCGCCGGCAGCGCCCGAGACCACCACGGTCTCGCCCGCCTGCGGCATGCCGACATCAAGCAGGCCGAAGTAGCCGGTCATGCCGGGCATGCCCAGCACGTTGAGCCACTGCGTCACGCTGCCCAGGCCGAGGTCGATCTTGTGCACCCCAGCGGCGCGCAGGCCGGCGGCGTCAAAGCTGGCGTATTGCTGCACGCCCATCATGCCGTTGATCACGTCGCCGACCGCAAAGCCCGGCAGCTTCGAGGCCAGCACACGGCCGATGCCGCCGGCCCGCATGACCTCGCCAATGCCCACCGGCGCGATGTAACTGCGGCCTTCGTTCATCCAGCCGCGCATCGCCGGATCCAGCGACAGCGCCAGCACCTGTACCAGCATCTGGCCCTCGGCCGGATCGGCCACGGCTTCTTCGCTGAGCTGCCAGTCGCTGGGCTTGGACAGGCCTTGCGGTCGCGCTGCCAGGCGCACCTGGTGGTTGATGGTGGTGGCGGTGGTGGCGGTGGGGTTGCTCATGGACGGCTCCTGCTGCAGGGATGACGGATCGAGCGTCGATGCTATTCGCAGAGCGGCGCGGGCCGGGTCACAGCGGCGACGCCATCGACGCAGACTCGGCGCTGCCGAGAAAGCCCAACAGCAGCCGGTTCACGGCCTCGGCCTGCTCCTGCTGCACCCAGTGGCCGGCCCCCGGCACAAGGTGCACGCCGCGCAGATCGCGGCAGGCACCGGCCTGCATGGCCTCGAAGGCGCCGGGCTTCTGGTGCAAGCCCCAATCGCTGGCGCCGGCGATGAACAGCGACGGCACCTCGGCCACGCGGCCGGCAAACAGCTGCAGCAAGGCCTGCTGGCGTGGGTCGGTGGCGCAGCGGTACCAGTTGAGCCCGCCCTGGAAGCCGGTGCGCTGGTATTCGTCGCTGTAGACGCGCAGCGCCGCCTCGGGCAGCCATTGGCAGGCTTGAATCTGCGCCGGCGTGGGCATCTCGGCGGCCACGGTCTCGGCCATGCCTTGATGCAGGTCCATCACGTAATAGTTGGGCAGGCGCGCCAGTTGCTCGGCGCTCCAACCGGCCAGCGGGGCCGGCTGGTTGTG
>JBBQJN010000108.1:0-11587 GCA_038325945.1 Burkholderiales bacterium
TTGCAGGATGCGGGCGCCCTGCTCGGCCAGCTGCGCCGCTTCGCGCAGGCGCCCCAGGCTGGCGGCCTGGGCGCTGGCACGTGCCAGCCAGGGTGCGGCGGGCACCGCCTGGCCGGCGGCCAGCCAGTGCCCGGCCACCCGCGCGGGCTCGCCGCCGTCCTGGGCCAGCAGGGCGGCCACCTGGGCCTGCAGGGGCTGGGCTATCGCCTCGGGCAGTGATTCGCGCGTGGCCTGGGCGATCAGGTCATGGGCAAAGCTTTCGCCTTTGAGCACCTGCGCGGCTTCCAGCTCGGCCCAGGCATCGGCCAGCGCCAGCGGGTGCTGGTTCAGCAGCTTGGCCACCCGCGTGGCCGATGTGTCTTGCCCCAGCACCGCCACGCAGCGCGCCACCTGCCGTGCGGCCGCGCTCAGCCGCGCCAGGCGCAGCTGGATCAGGCGCAGCACGGTGGGCGCCACCGGCCAGACTGCCGGCGCCGTGGTCGGGTCGGGCAAGGCCTTGAGGGTCTCCAGCACGAACAACGGGTTGCCGCCGGTGTGGCGATGCAAGGTGCGGGCATGCGCCGCGCTGGCCCAGGGCGGCGGGCCCACTGATCTGACCAGGCGCTGCACGGCCTCGACATCCAGTGCGGCCAGCGCCAGCACCTGGGTGTCGGACGCCTGCTGCAGGGCCTGCACCCAGGCCAGCAGCGAGGCGTCGCCTTCGCCGGGCCGCAGGGCCAGCAGCCAGGCGCAGCAAGCGGTGCCGGGCAGGCTCTGCAGCAGGTCGATGCTGGCAGCGTCGGCGTGGTGCAGGTCGTCCAGCAACAACGCCGTCAGGCCTTGGGCGATGGCCGCGTCCAGCAGTTGCTGGGCCGCCGCGCGCAAGCGGGGGGCCGGCTCGTCCAGCGCCGGGGGTGCTGCGGTCTCGGCCCATTCGGGCAGCAGGTGGGCCAGCGCAGCCCGCGCCCGTGCATCGGGCGGCAAGCCGCCGTGCGAAGCCAGTGCGCGCAACCAGCGCCTGGCCAGGGCATAGGGCACGGCCTGGTCGCCCGGCCGGGCCGCCACCACCAGCGCGGACCGCGCGGCCTGCTGCTGGGCCATAGCCTCGATCAGGCGGGTCTTGCCCATGCCGGCCTCGCCGATCAGCAGCACCGTGGCGCGCTGCTGCAGGTGGCCCAGCAGCGCTTGCAACTCGGCCTCGCGGCCCGCCAGCTGCGGCGGGCGCTGCAGCGCAGCCCCCAGCAGCGCCGGCGCGGGCCGGCCCGGCGTGGGGCTGCGCGCCTGCTGGATCAGCTGCAGCAGGGCGGCGGTCTGAGCATCTGGCTGAGCACCCAGCTCCCGCGCCAGCAGCCGGCGCAGGCGCTCGTGCTGGGCCAGCGCCTGATCGGTAGCGCCGCGCAGGTAGTGCAGCCGCATCAGCGCACGGTGGTGGGCCTCGGCCAGCGGGTCGAGGGCCAGCATGCGTTGCACCGGGGCCAGCGCCTGGTCATACGCTTGCGCGGCCTCGGCCGCTTGGACGCGCGTGGCCAGGGTCTGCAACTGCTCGGCGCGGGCCTGCTCGCGGGCCTGCTGCAGCCAGTCCGACAGGCTGCCCGATCCGGGCGCCGACCAGCCGGCCAGCAGCTCGCCCGCGTCGGGGTCGCCCGGGGGCAGCAGTTGCACGTTGGGCGCCAGGGCCAGCACGGCGTCGCCGATCCACCAGGGGCTGCCGCCGGCCGCCTTGAGCCGGTGCAGGCATTGGCGCAGATTGGCGCGGGCGCGTGCCTCGGCCGCGTCGGGCCACAGCAGCTGGGCCAGCTGCCCGCGCGGCTGCGGACCCTGCAAGGCCAGCACGGCGGCCAGCAGCCCGGCCTGGCGGTCGAGGGCTTGCTCCGGCGCGCCGGTCTGCAGCAGGGCCGGCGCGCCGGTCAGACGCAGTCGCAGTCGCAATGGCAGGGGCATGGGCAGGCGCTCGGGGGTGGAGTCTTGGCGGCCATGATCGGCGCAGGGCGTCACGGCAGCGTCACGCACGGGCCTCGCGGCCCCGCCTGCGCTGGCATTGTGGGCGAAGGCGGCGCGCCGCGACGCGCCGCGCGATCAGCGCCTTGACGCCATACCAACCGATTGGTTGTATGTCCCCGCGCGACCTGATCCGGCCCGAGCGCGGCCCACAGCACCCCACCCTCAGCCCAAAACCTTGGCTTTACCAGCAGCTGGCAGAGCCGCGTGAGCGGGTGCTGGGCTACCTCGATTTCCGCTGTGCGCTGCTGCGCGGCCATGCGCCCGACTGCACCTGCCTGCTGGCCACGCTGGTGCACAAACCCTCGACACCCACTCGCGCGCCTGCGCGAGGCCTGCGAGGCCGGCATCAGCGCCCAAGCCGCCCTGCTGGCCTGCGGCATTGCCGCCGCCGAGGCCCGGCGCATCGACTGTCTGCCACACCCTGTTGCCCACCTGGAGGGGACCGACGCGGCCTCCAGGGGGCTCTCGGGCTTTGGGTCGGGCCCGCGCCGGGGACAGTTGCGGTGGCAGTTTAGGCGTCGGCGAGGCGTGTGGCCGCACCCCACAACGAGCCGGCGCCGCAAACGGCCTACCTGAATCATGCGCAGGACGCGGCGCCAATCTTCAAGCTGTTCGTGGTCTCTTCCTGCGCGAATCGTGGCAACGCTCAGCCGCCGGGTGGCTGCAAGGCCCGCAGCAACTTCTGGCCGGCACGGCCGTCGTCGAGCCAACCCAGGCGGCGTTGCTCGGCGCTGATGGCGGTGCGGCTGGCCTTGCCCAGCATGCCATCCACCTCGCCAATGGCATGGCCGCGCGCCAGCAGCAGGGTCTGCAGTTCACGGCGCTGGGCGCGCGACAGGCCGCCGTCATCGGTAGGCCAGACCAGCGTTGGCGCAGGCGTGCCGCGCAGCCGATCGGCCAGTAGTGCGATCGCCAGCGCATAACTTTCGGCGGCGTTGTAGCCGTAGATCACATCAAAGTTGGCCAGCACCAGCCAGGCCGGTCCGCTTGGCCCGGCCGGCAGCAGCAGGCCGGCCGGCGTGCTGCCTTCAATCGCCTGGCCATCGCTGCGCTTGAGGCCCATCCCGGCCCAGGCCGACAGTGGCCGCTTGGCGCGACGGCCGGCCAGGCTGGCATCAAAGCCGGCCGGCAATTGCACCGCCATGCCCCAGGGCTGGCCGGTTTTCCAGCCGCCACGCTGCAGGAAGTTGGCCGTGCTGGCCAGCGCGTCGGACACGCTGCCCACCAGATCGCGCCGGCCGTCACCGTCAAAATCAACCGCCAGCCGTTGGTAGGTGCTGGGCATGAACTGGGTGTGGCCAAACGCGCCAGCCCATGAGCCGAATGCCTGCTCGGGCTTGACGTCGCCACGGTCAAGCAGGCCCAGCAGGCTGATGAACTCGCTGCGGAAATAGGCCTGGCGCCGGCCGAAGCACGACAAAGTGGCCAGCGAGGTGGTCAACGCCCGCTTGCCAAAGCTCTGGCCGTAGTTGCTCTCGACACCCCAGACGGCAACCACGGTTTCGGCGTCCACGCCGTAGGCCTTGGCCACCGCGTCCAGTGTGTCGCGCCAGCGCGCATGCATGGCGCGGCCTTCGGCAACGCGCTCATCATCGACCAGTGCGGCCAGGTAGTCCCAGATCGGGGTGCGGAACTCAGGCTGGTTGTCGAGCAGCGCTACCACGCTGATGTCGGCCAGCAAGCCTTCGGTCAGCTGCTGGTAGCGCTGTGCCGTGATGCCCGATTTGGCGGCCACCGGCTGCAAGCTCTGCAGGCAGTTGGCCAGCACAGCGGGCGGTGGATCGGGCAGGTTGGCTTGCGCGACGGCCAGCGCCGCAGCCAGGGTGGCCGGCAAGCCGGCGATCAAGCGCTTGAAGGGGAAGGGCATGCCGCCATTGTCCTGTGAGCGCCCCCAGGCCTGCCGCTTCGCGTCAGGCCCCCCGAGGGGGATAAGGAAACTTGGGGCGGCCCGGCGTTTCCTCATGAGCTGGCGGGCCGGCCTGGCGCCGTGGCTCAGGGCTGCTGCTGCTGCTGGAGCTTGCGCGCGGCGTCGAGCGCAAAGTAGGTGAGGATGCCGTCGGCGCCTGCGCGCTTGAAGGCCAGCAGCGATTCCATCATCACCGCGTCGTGGTCCAGCCAGCCGTTGGCGGCGGCGGCCTTGAGCATCGCGTACTCGCCGCTCACCTGGTAGGCAAAGGTCGGCACACGAAACTCTTGTTTCACGCGGCGCACGATGTCGAGGTAGGGCATGCCGGGCTTGACCATCACCATGTCGGCGCCCTCGGCGATGTCCAGCGCCACCTCGCGTATCGCCTCGTCGCTGTTGCCGGGGTCCATCTGGTAAGTCTTCTTGTCGCTCTTGCCCAGGTTGGCGGCCGAGCCCACGGCGTCGCGGAACGGGCCGTAGAAGGCGCTGGCGTACTTGGCGCTGTAGGCCATGATGCGGGTGTGGATGTGGCCGGCGCCTTCCAGCGCCTGACGGATGGCGCCGATGCGGCCGTCCATCATGTCGCTGGGTGCGACGATGTCGACACCGGCTTCGGCCTGCACCAGCGCCTGCTGGCGCAGCATCACCACCGTTTCTTCGTTCAGGATGTAGCCATGCTCGTCGAGCAGGCCGTCCTGGCCATGCGAGGTGAACGGGTCGAGCGCGACATCGGTCAACAGACCCAGTTGCGGAAAACGCGCCTTCAACAGCCGCACCGCGCGCGGCACCAGGCCGTCGGGATTGCTGGCTTCGCGGCCGTCGGGTGTCTTCAGCGCAGTGTCGATCACCGGAAACAAGGCCATCACCGGCACGCCCAGCTTGACGCATTGCTCGGCCAGCGGCAGCACCTGGTCTACCGACAAGCGTTGCACGCCGGGCATGCTGGCCACGTCCTGCACCTGGTGTTCGCCGTCGAGCAGGAACACCGGGTAGATCAGGTCGCTGGCATGCAGGCGGTGCTCGCGCACCAGGTCACGCGTGAAGGCATCGCGGCGAAGGCGGCGGGGCCGGCTGGCGGGAAAGGCGGGCAGGGGCGGATGGGCCATGTGAATCTTGCTCCTTGAGGTTCAGGGCGGGCGTTGGGCCGTCGCCGAGCCAGGCTGCGGTGTGGGCGGTCAGAACGTCAATTACATCAGCGTTTCCCCCAGCCTGGCGGTACTTGTTTTTCAGGCAAATACGCTAATATCGACACCGAGTGGTTGCTGCGAGGCAACTGCTCCCTGCTTTTCCTCCCTGAGCAGGTGCCTTAGCGTGATGACAGCGATAAGGCTTGCCGCCCCAGTCTCCGTACTGGGGCTTTTTTTTGTGCCACGCCCTGTTGTGCCTGGCTCGGGCAGGGCGCCGGTTAGCGCCGCCATGCAGCGCCGCCGTGTAGTGCCGATACCGCCGCGATAATCGCCGGTATGAGCAACGCCTACCTCTGGAGCAAGGCCTTTCACTTCGTGTTCGTGGCCAGCTGGTTTGCCGGTCTGTTCTATCTGCCGCGGATATTTGTCAACCTGGCGATGGTGCCGGCCGACAGCCATGCCGAGCGTGAACGTTTGCTGGTGATGGCGCGCAAGCTCTATCGCTTCACCAACCTGCTGATGGTGGTGGCGCTGGCGCTGGGCTTCTGGTTGTGGCTGGGCTATGGCGCCGGTCGTTTTGCCGGCAGCGGCTGGCTGAATGTCAAGCTGGCACTGGTGCTGGCGGTGATCGGCTACCAGCATGTCTGCCGGGTGCAACTGCGCAGCTTCGAGCAGCTTGCCAACCGCCGCAGCCACCGCTGGTTTCGCGTCTTCAATGAGGTCTCGGTGCTGCTGTTCATCGCCATCGTCGTGCTGGCGGTCGTCAAGCCGTTCTGACGCCGATCTCGGGGGCCCAAGTGCGCCGCTCGTCGCGAAGTGAACGCAGTTCGGCGGTGCCGCTGGCCTGGGCCTGGACGGTACTGATCGTCTACGCCAGTCTGTTTCCGTTCGAGGGCTGGCGCTGGCCGCCCGGCGTGGCGGTCTGGGATCTGCTGCAGCTGCGCTGGCCGCGCTATTTCATCGCCTTCGACATCTCCAGCAACCTGCTGGGCTATGCACCGCTGGGGCTGCTGATTTGCCTGGCACGCTTGCGCCATGGCGCGACCGTGCTGGCGGCGATGGCCAGCGCGCTGCTGCTGGGCGCAGGCCTGTCGTATGCGATGGAGCTGACCCAGCATCTGCTGCCGCGGCGTGTGCCGTCGTTGCTGGACTGGACGCTGAACTTCGGCGGTGTCGCGCTGGGCGCGCTGATGGCGGTGCTGGTGCAGGCGATGGGCTGGCTGAACCGCTGGCAGGCCATGCGCGACCGTTGGATGGAGCGTGGCAATGGTGGCGCGCTGACCCTGCTGCTGCTGTGGCCGGTGGCACTGCTGTTTCCCACGCCGGTGCCGCTGGGCGTTGGCCAGGTGGCCGAGGTACTGCGCAGCGCTCTGGCGGCGGCGCTGGCCGATGTGCCCTGGGCCGACCCCCTGGCGGCTTGGCTGGCGCTGGCCGCGCCCCGAGCGGCGCTGTCGCCGTTGTCGCCGCTGGCTGAGCTGCTGGCGGTGACGCTGGGCCTGTTGGCGCCTTGCCTGCTGGCCTTTGCGGTGGTGCGGCCGGGCTGGCGCCGGCTGGGCGCGGCCGGTGGCTTGCTGCTGTTGGCTGCGGCCGGCACCACCTTGTCGACAGCGCTGAACTTCGGCCCCGACCACGCCATGGCCTGGCGCACGCCTGACACCTTGCTGGCCTTGGGGCTGGCGCTGCTGCTGGCGATGGCGGCACTGTGGCTGAACCCGCGGCGTGCCGGCGCGCTGGCGCTGGTGGTGTTTGCCGGGCTGGTGGTGCTGGTGCACCAGGCGCCTACCGACCCTTACTTCGCGCAAAGCCTGCAAGGTTGGGAGCAGGGCCGATTTGTGCGCTTTCACGGCGTGGCGCAGTGGGTGGGCCGGCTGTGGCCTTACGTGGCCATGCTCTGGTTGCTGGGCCGCGTCGGCGCACGCTGAGCGCCGGTGGCGGTGCACCTGCCGCAGTGCAGCCCAGGGTTTCCCCGAGCCTTCTCTACAATCCGGGCGCCATGAGCTATTACCAGCACCACATCTTCTTTTGCCTCAACGAGCGCAGCAACGGCGAGGCCTGCTGCGCCGGCCAGGGTGCGCAAGCGGCCTTTGACCATTGCAAATCGCGCATCAAGGCCGAGGGCCTGAACGGGCCGGGCGGCGTGCGCGTCAACAAGGCCGGCTGCCTGGACCGCTGCGCCGGCGGGCCGGTGGCGGTGGTCTACCCCGACGAGACCTGGTACACGTTTGTGGATGCCAGCGATGTTGACGAGATCATCGAGTCGCACCTGAAAAACGGCAAGCCGGTCGAGCGCCTGCGCTTGCCGGCAGACGTTGGCCGCTGAGATGTTGTGAGCGTTCGGTCCCGATGAAGCAGGCCACCCTCAACGAGACCGCCGCCGGCCCGGCCGGTGCGATTGAATGCGCGATCGACGAGCCAGCGGCCGGCGCCGCGCCGCTCGGCCTGGCGGTGATCTGCCATCCGCATCCGCAGCATGGCGGCACGATGGACAACAAGGTGGCGCAGACGGTGGCGCGCGCCTATGTGCAGATGGGCTATCGCGCGGTGCGCTTCAATTTCCGCGGTGTCGGCGCTTCGGCCGGTACCTGGGACGAAGGCCGTGGCGAGATCGACGACGCGCTGGCGGTGATCGCCGTCCAGCGTGCCGCCAAGCCCGAGTTGCCGCTGGCGCTATGCGGTTTTTCTTTTGGCGGCTATGTGGCTGCGCAGGCGGCGTCGCGGCTGGCGGCCAGCCAGCCGGTGCATCGCCTGGTGCTGGTGGCGCCGGCCACCAGCCGTTTTGAGATGCCGGCCGCCGTGCCCGCCGATACCGTGGTGATCCACGGCGACGCCGACGACGTGGTGCCGCTGGCCTCGACGCTGGCCTGGGCCCGTCCCCAGGTGCTGCCGGTGCTGGTATTGCCCGGCGTCGGCCACTTTTTCCACGGCCAGCTCACCTTGCTCAAGCAGTTGCTGATACGGCACTGCCAGCCTTGAGCGCTTGCGAAATATGCGTTTTTTTTCATCCGCCCCAAGACCTGACCGGATCCTGATGACTCGACTGATTGCTCCCTTGTTTTCCTTGCTGCTGGCCTGCGCCGGCATGAGCGCCGCGCTGGCCCAGGCGCCGCAGCCGCCCGAAATGGCCGCCAAGGCCTACCTGCTGCTGGACGTCAACAGCGACCAGGTGTTGTCCGAGCGCCAGGCCGATGTGCAGGCCGACCCGGCATCGCTGACCAAGCTGATGACCGCCTGGCTGGTATTTGACGCGCTCAAGGCCAAGAAGATCAGCCTCGAGCAGACGCTGCCGGTGTCGGTGCTGGCCTGGAACGAGCGCAAGTACGGCGGCTCGCTGATGTTCATCGACCCCAAGATGACGCCCAAGGTGGATGAACTGCTGCGCGGCATGATCGCCGTCTCGGGCAACGACGCTTCGGTAGCGCTGGCCGAGGCAGTGGGCGGCTCGCTCGACAACTTTGTGGCGATGATGAACCGCCAGGCCCAGGCCTGGGGGCTGAAGAACACCCAGTTCAAGAACGTCACCGGCATGACCGAGGCCGGCCACTTCAGCAGTGCACGTGACCTGAGCGTGATCGCCAGGCGCGTGGTGCGCGACTTCCCAGAGTACTACGCCAGCTACTACGCGCTGCGCAACTACACCTTCAACAAGATCAAGCAGGACAACCGCAACATGCTGCTGGGCCGCGACCCGACGATTGACGGCATGAAGACCGGCTACACCGACGCCGCCGGCTACTGCCTGATCGCCAGCGCGCAGCGCGACATGCCCAACGGCAAACGCCGACTCATCAGCGTGGTGATGGGCACGGCCTCGCGTGAAGCCCGCGCCAGCGAAAGCCAGAAGCTGCTGAACTGGGGCTACACCGCCTGGGACGCGGTGCGGTTGTTTGAATCTGGCAAGCCGGCGGTCACCGTGCCGGTGTGGAAGGGCGCACAAGCCACCGCCGCACTGGGTGCTGCCCAGGCCCTGGTGGTGGCCGTGCCCAAGGGCGAGGGCGACAAGCTCAAGACCGTGATCACCCGCACCGATCCGCTGGTGGCGCCGCTCACCCAGGGCCAGCGCGTGGGCATGCTCGAGGTCAGCACGGCATCAGGCGTGCGCATCACCAGCGTGCCGCTGGTGGTGCAGCAGGCGGTGCCCGAGGCCGGCCTGCTGGGCCGGGCCTGGGATTCGATCCGCCTGTGGATCAAGTGAAGCTGGATCAAATCGCCGGCGCGGCCATCGGCTAAGCTGGTTGCGCTGCGCTCAGCCCTGAGGATCATCATGCCCAACAGTCTCTTGCCCGACCTGCAATGCCACTTGAATGGCGAATTGCAGCCCTTGCGCGACGCCAAGGTTTCGGTGCTCGACCGCGGTTTTGTCTTCGGCGATGGCGTCTACGACGTGATCCCGGTTTACGGCGGCCGTTTTTTCCGCTTCAAAGAGCACATCGCTCGGCTGGAGCGCAGCCTGGCCAAGGTGCGCATCGCCAACCCCCATACACGCGAGGCCTGGCTGGCCTTGTGCCGCGAGTTGGTGGCGGCGCAGCCGGCCGAGGATCAACTGGTCTACATCCAGGTCACGCGCGGCGTGGCGATGCGCGACCATGTCATGCCCGAAGGCCTGACACCCACGGTGTTTGTGATGAGTAACCCAATGAAGCCGCCGTCGGCCGAGATGCGTCACCACGGCGTGGCCTGCACCACAGCGCGCGACTTTCGCTGGGAGCGTGGCGACATCAAGAGCGTGTCGCTGCTGGGCGCGGTGATGGCGCGACAGATGTCGGCTGACCATGGCGCGCTGGAGACGGTGATGTTGCGCGATGGCTGGCTCACCGAGGCTGCGGCCAGCAACGTCTGGGTGGTGCACGAGGGCGCGCTGCTGGGCCCGCCCAAGAGCGACCATGTGCTCGAAGGCATCCGCTACGACCTGCTGGCCGAGCTGTGCGAAGACGTGGGCATTGCCTACAACCTGCGGCCGATCTCTGAATCCGATGTGCGCGCCGCCGACGAGTTGATTCTCAGCTCGGCCACCAAAGAAGTGTTGGCCATCACCCGGCTCGACGGCCAGGCCGTCGGCCATGGCGCGTTGCGTGGCAAGCCAGGGCCGGTTTATGCCCGGCTCTACGAGGCTTACCAGCGGGCCAAGGCCGAGCAATCGATCTGAGCAACGTCTGCCCATGTCCGACCTGTTGCCCGAGCCACCACCGTCGATCCTGCCCGAGCGCTCGCTGATCGATTACCCCTGCGCCTTTCCGATCAAGGTCATGGGCCTGCAGGTTGAGGGCTTCGTCGAGACCATGGTCAGCGTCGCGCTGCAGTTCGACCCCGGCTTTGATGTCGGCGCCGTCGAGCAGCGGCCCAGCAGCGGCGGCCGCTACCTCGGCCTCACGCTCACCGTCAACGCCACCAGCCGCGAGCAGCTCGACGAGCTTTACCGCACCTTGTCCAGCCATGTCATGGTCAAGGTGGTGCTCTAGCCACCCCGGCAGCCGGCCTGCCAGCGCATGAAGCTGATCCACCTGGGCCGCCAGCCCTACGCGGCCACCTTTGAGGCCATGCAGGCCTTCACCGCAGCCCGCGACGCTGCCACGCCCGACGAGATCTGGCTGGTCGAGCATGACCCGGTCTACACGCAGGGCGTGGCCGGCAAGCCCGAGCACCTGCTTGATGCCGGCGGCATCCCGGTGCTGGCCAGCAACCGCGGCGGCCAGGTTACCTACCACGGCCCCGGCCAGGTGGTGGCCTATGTGCTGATCGATCTCAAACGCCAAGGCATCTACGTCAAGGAATATGTCTACCGGTTGGAGAACGCGGTGCTCAAGGTGCTGGCCGATCACCAGATCACCGGCCACCGCGTGCCAGGCGCGCCAGGCATCTATGTTCGGCTGGCCGACCCCGGCGGCCACGCGGCATTGAGCCTGCCGCTGCCGGCCGACGACCCGTTTCGCGGCCTCGGCAAGGTGGCTGCGCTGGGCATCAAGGTCAGCCGGCATTGCAGCTACCACGGCGTGGCGCTGAACGTGGCGATGGACCTGTCACCCTTCTTGGGCATCAACCCCTGCGGCTATGCCGGGCTGCAAACCGTCGATCTCGCTAAACTCGGGGTTAGCACCGATGGGCCCACCGTGGCCCGCCAATTGGGCCAGCGCCTGGCGGCGCAGTTCACGCCCTGACGGACCGAAAACCCCTTGCGCTGCCGCGCGATCAAGCTGACATGGCCACACAAAACACCGTCCACCAGGCCCAAAGCGCCGCCGATTACGACGCCAGCGCCAAGCAGAAGGCGCAGGCCAAGATTGCGCGTATCCCCATCAAAGTGGTGGCTGCGGAGGTTCTGAAAAAGCCCGACTGGATCCGCGTCAAGGCCGGCAGCCCGAGCACCCGCTTCTACGAAATCAAGAAGATCCTGCGCGAGCACCAGCTGCACACGGTGTGCGAGGAAGCCAGCTGCCCCAACATCGGCGAATGCTTTGGCAAGGGCACGGCCACCTTCATGATCATGGGCGACAAGTGCACCCGGCGCTGCCCGTTCTGCGATGTCGGCCACGGCCGGCCCGATCCGCTGGACGCCAACGAGCCGGCCAACCTGGCGCGC
>JBBQJN010000109.1:0-11566 GCA_038325945.1 Burkholderiales bacterium
CAAGGGGTAATCGGGCGAAATGGCCCCGAAATGTAAGGCTTTTCCCGTTCCGATCAGGTCAGCTTTCGGACTTGAGCACAGGGTACGTGCAGCCTGTCACGCCAATAGGCTGGGCATCCGATTGCCTCTCAGCCTCATGAGGAAACGCCGGGCCGCCCCAAGTTTCCTCATCCCCCTTGGGGGGCCTGACGCGAAGCGGCAGGTCTGGGGGCGCTCTCAGGATGCGCGGCCGGCGTTGAGTGCCGAGCGTGTGGCTTCGGCCACCGCACGGGCCGCTGCGGCGAAGTTCTGCTCGGCTGAGGCATACAGCACTGCCCGCGACGAATTGACCATGATCGGCCCGCTGCTGCCATGGCCATCGGCCGCGCCGCGCCAGCCGGCGTGCACCGTGGCCTGGGCATCGCCGCCTTGCGCGCCAACGCCGGGGATCAGCAACGGCAGCGTGGGCGCCAGCTCGCGCACCCTGGCGATCTCGGCCGGAAAGGTGGCGCCGACCACCAGGCCCAGTTGGCCGCTGACATTCCAGGCGCCGGCTGCCAGACGGGCGATGTGTTCATACAGCAGATCACCGGGCCGGCCATCGGGCCCGACCAGGCGCTGTGCCTGCAAGTCGCTGCCACCGGCATTGCTGGTGCGGCAGAGCAGGATCAAGCCCTTGCCCTCGTACTTCAGGTAGGGCTTGATCGAATCAAAGCCCATGAAGGGGCTCAGCGTCAGCGCATCGGCGCGGTAACGCTCAAAGGCCTCGCGGGCGTATTGCTCGGCGGTGCTGCCGATGTCGCCGCGCTTGGCGTCCAGGATCACCGGTACTGCGGGGGCGACCTGCTTGATGTGGGCGATCAGCCGCTCAAGCTGGTTCTCGGCGCGGTGCGCTGCAAAGTAGGCGATCTGCGGCTTGAAGGCGCAGACCAGGTCGTGTGTGGCGTCGACGATGGCCGCGCAGAAATCAAAGATGCGCGAGGCATCGCCGCGCCAGACGCCCGGAAACCGCGCCGGCTCGGGGTCGAGGCCGACGCACAGCAGCGATTCGGCGCGGCGCTCGGCGGCGGCCAGTTGCTCGGTGAAGCGTCGATTCGTCATACGCCCCGCGCCAGCGCCGCCGCCAGCCCGGTGTAGCTGCCCGGCGTCATCGCCAGCAGCCGCACCTTGTCGGCGTCCGGCAGCGCCAGGCCGGCAACAAAGCCCAGCATCAGCTCACGTGTCATCGGCTGGCCGCGGGTGAAGGCCTTGAGCTGCTCATAGGGTTCGGGCAGGCCGTGGCGGCGCATCACGGTCTGCACCGCTTCGGCCATCACCTCCCAGGCGGCGTCCAGGTCAGCCGCCAGCGCGGCCTCGTTGGTCTCCAGCTTGTCCAGGCCCTTGGCCAGAGAATCGAGGCCCAGCACCGCGTAGCCCAGCGCCACGCCCATGTTGCGCAGCACCGTGCTGTCGGTCAGATCACGCTGCCAGCGGCTGATCGGCAGCTTCTGGCTGAGGTGGGTCAGCAGCGCGTTGGCCAGGCCGAAGTTGCCCTCGGCGTTTTCAAAGTCGATCGGGTTGACCTTGTGCGGCATGGTGCTGCTGCCCACCTCACCGGGTTTGAGCCGCTGCTTGAAGTAACCCAGGCTGACGTAGCCCCAGACGTCGCGGCTCCAGTCGATCAGGATGGTGTTGCAGCGCGTCAGTGCGTCAAACAGCTCGGCCATGTAGTCGTGCGGCTCGATCTGGATGGTGTACGGATTGAGCACCAGGCCCAGTTGGCCTTCGACCACGCCGCGCGCAAAGGCCGGCCAGTCGTGATCGGGGTAGGCCGCCAGGTGGGCGTTGTAGTTGCCCACCGCGCCGTTCATTTTGGCCAGCAGCGCCACACCGGCGATGCGCGCACGGGCATTGACCAGCCGCGCCACCACGTTGGCCACTTCCTTGCCCACGGTGGTGGGGCTGGCGGTCTGGCCATGGGTGCGGCTGAGCATCGGCAAATCGGCCATTGCCAGCGCCATCTTGCGCAGCTTGTCGATGATGCGGTTGATCGCCGGCAGCAGCACTTGATCCCGCGCGGCCTGCAGCATCAGCGCATGGCTGGTGTTGTTGATGTCCTCGCTGGTGCAGGCGAAGTGCACAAACTCGCCCGCCGCCTGCAACTCGGCATGGCCCTTGAACTGGGCCTTCAGCCAGTACTCCACGGCCTTGACGTCGTGGTTGGTGGTGCGCTCGATGTCCTTGATGGCCTGGGCGTCGGCCTCGCCAAAGCCCTGCACCAGCGCGCGCAAGTGCTCGCGGCTGGCCGTGGTCAGCGGCTCGAATTCGGCAAAACCGGCGTCCGACAGCGCGATGAACCATTCCACCTCGACCTGCACGCGGCGCTGCATCAGGCCAAATTCACTCATCAGCGGCCGCAACGTGGCCATGCGCGCGGCGTAACGGCCGTCCAGCGGCGACAGGGCGGAGAGGGTGGAATGCGTCATCGGCGTGCGGCGGCAGAGCGGCCGCGGCCAGGGCGGCGAGGCCGGGCGCGTTGCGGGCCCGGTACAAAGCCGAATTCTAGTCGGGGCAGACTGGCGCGCTCGGCGCGCCAGGTGCTGCCTTGGGCCGGCGAAAGCGCCACCAGGGCAGCGCCTGGGTCAGTGACAGCACCTGGCCGCTGCGCGCCGGCGTGTAGCCCGGCAGCGCATGCACGGCCTGCGTCCAGGCCTCGTCCGCCAGCGCAGCGCGCAGCTTGAGCACGGCCGGGTGGTCCAGCGCGTCCTTCAGGCAAACCAGGAAGTAGTCCTCGTCGACCAGCGGGATGAAATCCAGGCCAAACTGACGCGCCGCGGCCTCGATGCCCGGGCCCACATCGGCCACGCCGCTGGCCACCGCGGCGGCTACCGCCACGTGGCTGTGCTCGGCTGCGTCGGCATAGCCGCGCACCAAGCCCGGCGCGATGCTGTGCTCGGCCAGCAGGTGATCCATCAGCAGCCGTGTGCCCGAGCCGGCCTGGCGGTTGATGAAGCGCGGCGAGCGGCTGGGGCCGGACACCAGGTCGCGCAGCGTGCGCAGGCCCAGCGGGTTGCCCTGGGCCACCATCAGGCCTTGGCTGCGGCGCAGGCAGCCGATCAGCTTGTGCTTGCCGGGCTTGAGCAGCGGCTTCATCGCCGCCGCAAACTGGCGCGATCCACCCGGCAGCGGCGGCACATGGAAGCCCGCCACCAGGCAGCGGCCCTGGGCCAGCGCGGCCAGCGCGTCCAGGCTGCCGGCAAAACGCAGCTCGATGTGCAGGCCGTGGCTGCTGCTGGCCAGCTCTCGCAGGCTGGGCAACGCCAGGTCGTGGCTGGCAAAGACGGTGAGCACATGCTGGCTGCCGTCCAGCGCCTCGGCCAGCACACGCGCCAGCTCGGCGCGCAGCGCCTCGATGTGCGGCGTCAGCCGGGTGCGGGCGCGTTTCTCGGCCCACAGCAGGCGGTCGGCAAAGGGTGTCAGCCGCGCCGGCTGGCCCTGCGCCCAGCTCACCAGCGGCTCACCCAACGTGGTTTCCCAACGCTTGAGCGCGCCCCAGACATGGCGGTAGCTGGCGCCAAGCGACTCGGCGGCATGCTTGATCGAGCCCTGCTCATGTACCGCCTGCAGCAGATCGAACAGCGGGTTGTGCAGCGCCGCACCGCGCTGCTCGTCGGGCTCAAAGCTGTATTGCAGGCGGACAGAGCGGGCTTTCATGCGGCTGTCTTCAGCCGCCAAACAGCCGCTTGAGCCAGGCCAGCAGCCGCTTGAACGGGCCGGGCGGCGGCGGCGCGGTCACCGCCAGCGTTGCAGCCGGGTAGCGCTGCTGCAGCAGATCGCTGAACTTGGCGAAGAAGTCGGTGGCCATCTTCTGCGCGGCCATGTCGACCAGGCGCGAACCGAGCTGGGCGATCTTGCCGCCGACGGTGGCATGCGCCGTGTAGTGCAGCACCGTCTCGGTGGCGCCAAGGGCTTCCAGCCGCACCTCGGCCGTGCCCTTGCCATGGCCGGCCGCACCGCCCTGGCCCTCGAAGCGCAGCGTGTAGCTGGTCGGCGGCTGCAGATCTTCCAGTTGCAGCTTGCCCTTGAACTTGGCTTTCACCGGGCCGATGGCGGCGGTGATCAGCACGCTGTACTGGTTGTCGCCGCTGGGCGTGATCTGCTCGCAGCCGGGGATGGCCTGCTGCAGCAGGCTGATGTCGTTGAGTGCTGCCCAAGCCTGGGCCTGGGTGACCGGCAGGGTTTGCTGGTTGGTCAGTTGCATGGTGTCGCAGGCTCGATGGGGTCGGTGAAAGTGGGCAGGCCACAGCGTTAGCTTCCGCGTCAGCGTTTGCGTCAGCGTCAGTGTCAGCGTTGGCGTTGGCGTTCAGGCCGCAGCGTGGTGTGGGGTTGGCGCAGGTCGCCGAGCACGCCGACCAGATCGGCCAGGCTCTGCAGGTTGTGCGCGGGCAGAAACTGGTCAACCTGCTGCAGCATGGCGCGGATGCCGCCGGCCTTGGGCTCAAACTGCGCATAACGCAGCAGCGGGTTCAGCCAGATCAGCCGGCGGCAGCTCTTGTGCAAGCGCTCCATCTCGAAGCCCAGGGCCTGGGTGTCGCCGGCCTCCAGGCCGTCGCTGATCAGCAGCACGGTGGCGCGGCCGCTGAGCACGCGCCGGGCCCAGCGCTGGTTGAACGCATGCAGGCTCTGCGTGATGCGCGTGCCGCCCGACCAATCGGCCACCGCTCGCCCGTTGATCGGCAGCGCCGGCAAGCCGTCGGCAGCAGCGGCCTGATCAGGGTCATGCCAGAACAACGAAATAGCCGGGTCAAACAGCGGCCGGTGCTCGTTGCGATCAAGCAGGCAGGCACCCAGCACGGCATGGAAGTCGGCCTCACTGGCCAGCCCGGCCACCTGCAGGGCCGCCAGCGCGGCCTGCACGCGGTCACTGCCGATCGGCAAACCGGCGCCGCGCAGCAAACGGGCGAAGTGCATCACCTGGGCGGGCAGCTGGCCGCGCTCAAGCGGTGATGGCGGCGGCGGTGCGACGGCCATGCCGGCTGGTGATCAGGGCGCGGCCGTGGCCGCCGTCAGCTGCGCCTGGGCCAGCAACTGCACCGCCTCGCCGCCGCGCAAACGGGCCAGGGCCAGGCCTTCGTAGCATTGCAGGCGGATCAGCGGCCGCTCCAGCATCGCGGCCAGCGTGCGCGCGATCTCGGTCTTGCCGGTGCCCGGTTCGCCCTCCAGAAACAGCGGCCGCTGCAGCTTGAGCGCCAGAAAGACACAGGTGGCCAATGAGTGATCGGCAACATAGTCCAGCGCCGCCAGGCGCGCCAAGGTGTCGTCGATGCTGTGCGGCAGGGCGGGTGTGGACAAGCGCGGGCTCCAAGACAAACGCCGCACCCGCTGCGGGGGTTGGCGGCGTTTGTGGCGATTGCGGCGTTTGCGGCGGCGTTTGGGGCGTTGGCGGGGCGAGGATCAGCTCACGGCGCGCGCGGCCAGCACCGGGATCAGCGCGGCGCGGTACTCGGCCGAGCCATGCAGATCGCTGCTGAGGTCATCAGCGCTGACGCTGGCACCGGCCAGCGCGGATGCCGACCAGTCCTGGGCCAGCCGCGCCTCCAGCTCAGCAGCGCGAAACACCCCGGCGCCGGCACCGGTGACGGCCACGCGCACACCCTGCGGACCCTGGCTGACAAAGACGCCGACGATCGAAAAGCGCGAAGCCGGCTGCTTGAACTTGCGCCAGCCGGCACGCTTGGGCACCGGAAAGCTCACCGCGGTGATCAGTTCGCCCTCGGCCAGTGCGGTTTCGTACAGGCCCAGGAAAAAATCGTCGGCTGCGATGTCGCGCTGGTCGGTGTGGATGGTGGCGCCCAGGCCCAGCGCGGCGGCCGGGTAGCAGGCGGCGGGGTCGTTGTTGGCCAGGCTGCCACCCAGCGTGCCACGGTGGCGCACCTGACGGTCGCCGATCTGGCCGGCCAACTCAGCGAGTGCGGGGATCGCCGCTTGCACCTCGGCGCTGTCGCCGACTGCGGCGTGGGTGGTCATGGCGCCGATCCTGACCATGCCGTCGGCGACGCGGATGCCTTGCAGATCAGCGATGCCACCCAGATCAACCAGCGCCTCGGGTGCCGCCAGGCCCAGCTTCATCGAGGCCAGCAGGCTCTGGCCACCGGCGATCAGCTTGGCGCCGTCGGCTGCGGCGGCGCGGGCTGCATCGGCCACGGTGGTGGGTTTGGCGTAGTCAAAGGCTTGCATCGAACGGTCTCCTGGCGGATTCGGGTCTGTGGGCGCTTGCTGATCGACACGCGTCCGAGCGCGTGCGCAGTGTAGAACGAGGCCGGCGATGGCGCAGGGCATGGATTTCTTGCGCTGAAGGGCGGGTAGCGGCTCGTAGCGGTCGTCCTGAGCGTCGCCGCCAAAGCCGACTTTCGACGTGCCGTGCGAGGCTGACGAGGCCGCCAGGCAACCGGCTCCCTCCATGTCCCCCGCCGACGTCCGCCCTGCCGGCCGGACGTCGGCTCCTCCTTTACTTACGGGATCCGGTTGCCCGACGCCCTCGTCAGCCGGCAACTGCTGTGCGGTCGCACCGCCTGAAAAACCAGGACACCATCGCGTCTCGGGTCAGCTCGGTAGGTTGGAGTGAACAAAGTGAACTCCAACGGTGTTTCCACATTCACGGCGGCACGTTTGGCATGACCAGACCCCTGCGCACCCATGTTGGAGTTGCCACTCCAACCTACCGGGCTTTGGCAGGCACCGGCCAGACCTCAACTTCTCGAACCGCCCGGTGCGGACCCGCATGCCGGGTGGTGTGGGAGGGACCCGATCAACGTTGATTGGCCCCTATCCCGATCAAAGTGGTCCGCATGGCCAGCAGCCTTGGTTACGCGCACCAAGGTTGAAGCGCGTGCAAACAAAAGCAGCCGGTCGCATCGTCAGCTACGAGCCGAATCCCGTCATCCCGTCACTGAATCGCGGATGGCCATTCGCCTTCGCGCGCTATCGGGCTGCTCTGCCTGGCTAGGGGTCAGGGTGCGCCGCTGCAATCGCCAGGCCTGCAGCAGGGCGCGGGTGTCGTCGTCGGGGCGGGCGGGCAATTTGCGGTACTCGGAGCAATCGCTCTTGCGCGTGAGCAACTGGTGATCGACCAGCGCGCGGCGCAGCGTGACATGGTCGCCGAAGGCATTGGCGGCCTTCAGCAACTCGTTGACCTCGCGCTCGGTGTAGACGCGGCGGCCGTCAAACAATGTCCACAGCATCCACATGGCCAGCTTTTGCACGCTGAACTTGTGCGGCCAGCGCAGCAAGCGTCCGCGGCTGTCGAACTGTTGCAACGCCTTGCGCGCGTTGTCGCTCAATCGCGCTGGCGGCGGGCGGTCTTCGGCCGCCAATGGCGGCGGTGGCAGTGGCTGCTCGACGGGCGCTGCCGCTGCCTGCAGGCTTTGCAGGTTGCGGTGGCCCAGAGCACGGGCCATCAGGTTCAGCAGTTCGAGATGGCCGGGCGGCGCGCTGCCGGCGGCATGGCGGGTTTTCAGGGCCTGACCCAGTGACTTCGCGAACAGCGAGGCATCGGGCACGGCAAGACTCAAGGGTAAACGGCTCATGGCCAGCTCTCCATACACGCGACGCCACCCGGAGGGCCGGGCGCTGGGGGTTGCCGACTTCCAGCCGGTCACATGCACGAAGTGGCAGCGGGCTGAGGGGTGCTGTGGCAGGTTTAGCTCGCAAACATGTCGCGCGGCAACGCCTGGGTGAACTGCCGACCAAGGCGCCAGTTTAGCGGCCATCGCCGCGGCCATACGGCGCCTTTGGCGCAGGGCGATAGCCGCAGCCCCAGGCGAGCCACATCAGGCCGGTTTATGCTCGCCGCCATGGACAACGTTGATCTGCAGGTGCTGCGCCAGGCCACGGCTTGGCTGGCCAGCGGCCACCGCGTGGTGCTGGGCACCATCACCCGCACCTGGGGCTCGGCGCCGCGGCCGCCGGGCTCGTCGGTGGCCATCCGGGATGACGGCCTGGTGGCCGGCAGTGTCTCGGGCGGCTGTATCGAGGACGATCTGGTCGACAAGGCGCGCGAAGGCGCCTTGACCACCGGCCTGCCGCAGATCGTGCGCTATGGCGTCGATGCCGACACCGCGCAGCGCTTTGGCCTGCCCTGCGGCGGGCTGATCGAGCTGGTGCTTGAACCGGTGCAAGACTGCACCCGGCTGCAGCAGTTGCAAGACAAGCTGGCGCTCGGCGAGCGGGTGCGGCGGGTGCTGCAGATCGCCAGTGGCGAGGTTGATCTGCAACCGGCCAACGACACCGATGAACTGTCGCTGACCGACAGCACGCTGACCACCCACCACGGCCCGCGCTGGCGGCTGCTGCTGATCGGCGCCGGCCAGATGACGCAGTACCTGGCGCAGATGGCCACCGCGCTGGACTACCAGGTGCTGGTTTGCGATCCGCGCGAGGAATACGCCAGCGGCTTTGAGGTGCCCGGTGCCACGCTGCTGCGCGGCATGCCCGACGACACCGTGCTTGAGATCAAGCCCGACGGCCATACCGCGATCATTGCGTTGACGCATGACCCCAAGCTCGACGACCTGGCGCTGATGGAGGCCGTCAATGGCCCGGCCTTCTACATCGGCGCCATCGGCTCGCGCATCAACCAGGCCAAGCGCAAGGCGCGGCTGAAGGAGCACTTTGGCGTCACCGATGCGCAACTGGCCCGCCTGCATGGCCCGGTGGGCCTGAAAAACGGTGCGCGCACGCCGCCCGAGATCGCCATCAGCATCCTGGCCGAGCTGACTGCGGTGCGCTATGGCTACCGCATCCCCGAGCCGGTGGCGCTGCGTGGGCAGGCGGCGGTGGCGGCTGGCTGCACGACCTGATCCCGACGGCCGCCGCGCCGGATCGGTTAGAAGCGCAGCATGACTGACGAATACCAGATCCTGATCCCGCCATCGTTCGAGGCGGTGCACCGCGATTCACGTGGCCGGCTGCAATTGCCGCGTGACGACTTTCGCGCCCGTTACGAGCTGTGCGAGGACATGGCGCAACTGCTGATCGAGCCCAGCCAGGCGCTGCACCACGACCAGGGCGTGGCCGAGGACGAGATCCTGGCGCGCACCCAGGCCGGGCTGGCCTCAGACGAGTCGGGCTTCAGCGAGGCCGAGGCCACCTGGGTGGCCACCCGGCTAGCCGAGCTGCTGGGCTGGCCGCATGCAGCGCTGGCCGCAGCCGCCACGCTGGCCGCGGCAGGCGAGTTCAGACGTCGAACTTGACACCCTGCGCCAGCGGCAGCGCACCCGAGTAGTTCACCGTGTTGGTGGCGCGGCGCTTGTAGTTGCGCCAGGCATCGCTGCCTGATTCGCGGCCGCCGCCGGTTTCTTTCTCGCCGCCAAAAGCGCCGCCGATCTCGGCGCCCGAGGTGCCGATGTTGACGTTGGCGATGCCGCAGTCGCTGCCTGAGGCGGCCAGAAAGGCCTCGGCCTCGCGCAGATCGTTGCTGAAGATCGCCGACGACAGGCCTTGCGGCACGCCGTTGTGCAGTGAGATGGCCTCGTCAAAGGTCTGGTACTTCATCACATAGAGGATGGGCGCAAAAGTCTCGTGGCAGACCACCGCCGTCTGCGCCGGCATCTGCACCAGCGCCGGCGCGGCGTAGACCGCGTCAAACCAGGGGCCGCTGGCATCGCCCACCACCACGCGCCCGCCACCGCTGAGCTGGCCGCCCTGATCGCGGGCCTGGGCCAGCGCCTGCTGCATGGCGTCAAAAGCCGCGTCGTCGATCAACGGGCCGACCAGCACGCCGGGCTGGCGCGGGTCACCCACTGGCAGGCTGGCGCGGGCACGCTCCAGCCGCGCCAGCAGTTCATCGTGGATGCTGGCGTGGGCGATGACACGGCGGGTGGTGGTGCAGCGCTGGCCGGCCGTGCCCCAGGCGCCAAAGGCAATGCCGCGCACCGCCAGATCGAGGTCGGCGCTGGGTGCCACGATGATGGCGTTGTTGCCGCCCAGCTCCAGCAGGCAGCGGCCAAAGCGCGCCGCCACCCGCGGGCCCACCGCGCGGCCCATGCGGGTTGAGCCGGTGGCCGAGACCAGCGCCACGCGGGCGTCGTCCACCATGGCCTCGCCCACTGCGGCGCGGCCTTGCAGCACCTGGCTCAAGTGATCGGGCGCCTCACCGCCGCCCTCGCGAAAACGCGCCAGCGCGGTGGTGAACAACGCCTGCGTGGCCAGTGCCGTCAGCGGCGTCTTCTCGCTGGGCTTCCAGACCACGGCGTTGCCGCAGACCAAGGCCAGCGTGACGTTCCAGGCCCACACCGCGACCGGAAAGTTGAAGGCGCTGATCACCCCCACCACGCCCAACGGATGCCATTGCTCCATCATGCGGTGGCCGGGGCGCTCGCTGGCGATGGTCAGGCCGTGCAGCTGGCGGGAGAGGCCCACCGCAAAGTCGCAGATGTCGATCATCTCCTGCACCTCGCCCTCGCCCTCGCTCGTCACCTTGCCGGCCTCCAGCGTGACCAGCGCGGCCAGCGTGGCCTTGTGCGTGCGCAGCTGCTCACCCAACAGCCGCACCAGCTCGCCGCGGCGCGGCGCCGGCACGTTGCGCCAAGCCAGAAAGGCGTCATGGGCCTGGCCGATGGCGGCGCGCATCTGCTCGGGCGTGGCCTCGTGCACGGCGCCGGTGGCGCGGCCGTCGATCGGCGAGCGGGCGGCCAGCGTGCCGCCGGTGAACAAGGCCTCGGGCACGCCGAGGGTGGTGAGCAGGGGTCGGGCGGCTTGCGCTTGGGCTTGGGTCATGGGGATCTCGGGCATCGGCTACATCGGATGATGCGCAGCCGTTTCAGCTGATGGATTCAACCTGCCGTGACTGCTGGTAGGCGCTGCCAAAGCGGTTGGCCAGGAAGGTGGGCAACTCTATCTGCTCCTGGCGGATGAAGCCGCTGGCCGGCAGCCGGCCTTCGCGGAACAGGTCAACCGCGGCGCAGATGCCCGCGGCGGTGGTGATCTGGATCGCCGACAAGGCGGCGCCTTCGGTTCTGTCGGCAAAGATCTTGCGCGCAAACACCTCTTGCACCAAGTTGCCTTCACGCAGGCCGCTGACGGTGACAAACACCAGCACCACGTCCTGCATGGTGCCGGGCACGCTTTTGCGCAGGATGGCTTTCAGGTTGGCCTGGTCGTCCTTGAGCCGCAGGTCTTCGAGCAGCAGCTTCATCACCGCCTGGTGGCCGGGGTAGCGCACGCTTTTGTAATCGAGCGTGCGCACCCGCCCGGCCAGCGTATCGCACAAGGTGCCCAGTCCGCCGCTGGTATTGAAGGCCTCGTACTCGGTGCCGTCGAGGCTGAAGTGCTCCAGGCCCTCCAGCGGCAGCACATCGAGCTTCTCGCCGTCGCGGATCGCTTCGCAGGGGTGGCAGTACTCGTTGATCAGGCCGTCAACGCTCCAGGTCAGGTTGTACTTCAGCGCATTGGTCGGGAAGGCTGGCAACGCGCCGACCCGCATCTTGACGTCGTGCAGGATCTCGAAACCCTGTGCCAGATGGTGGGCGACGATGCCGATGAAGCCCGGCGCCAGCCCGCACTGCGGCATGAAGGCGGTGGCCGCGCCCTCGGCCAGGCGCTTGATGGC
>JBBQJN010000110.1:0-11437 GCA_038325945.1 Burkholderiales bacterium
ATCCAACCCCCCCACGCCCCCCGTCACCCCCACAACCACCCCACCCGCGGCAACCACCTGCTCTTTCTTAAAATTTACATCCCCCACCTTCCCATGGTCGCGCCCGGCCGGATGGAAGCCGAGCTGAGCGCGATCGCGCCGCACCAGGTGGCGCGGGACGTGGTGCAGACCCTGGCTGAACGCGCCGAGGCGCGTGGCCTGACGCTGGCCCTGTGCTTTGATGCGCCGCTGCCGGCCACCATCCCCTGCGATGCGGCGCGGCTGCGCCAGATCCTCACCAACCTGGTTGGCAACGCCATCAAGTTCACCGAGCGCGGCGGCGTGCAACTGCGGTTGCGCACCGAGCCGGCCACTGCCGACCGCGGCGCCCGCTATCTGTTTGATGTGCGCGACAGCGGCATCGGCATCGCCGCCGACAAGCTGGACAGCGTGTTTGAGCCCTTTGTCCAGGCCGAGGCCTCGACCACCCGGCGCTTTGGTGGCACCGGTCTGGGCTTGACCATCAGCCGCGGCTTCGCGCGGGCGATGGCTGGCGACATCGTGATCAGCAGCGTGCTCGGCCAGGGCACCACCTTCAGCCTGTGGCTGGAGGCCGGCGATCTGGCTACGGCCACGTTGCTGTCGATCAATGATTTGGCCGAAGCTGCGGCGGTGCAGCCTGCGGCGGTGGCTGTGCGCTGGCAATTCCCGCCTGCGCGGGTGCTGGTGGTGGACGACGGCGTCGAGAACCGGCAACTGGTGCGGGTGCTGCTCGAAGAGGTGGGTCTGCACATCGAGGAAGCCGAGAACGGCCAGATCGCGGTCGACCGCGTCGCCGCCGAGCGCTTTGACCTGGTGTTGATGGACATGCAGATGCCGGTGATGGACGGTGCTACCGCCACCCGCACGCTGCGCGATCGGGGCTGCATGCTGCCGATCCTGGCGCTCACCGCCAACGCCATGAAGGGCTTCGAGCGTCAGCTCGACGAGGCCGGCTTCACCGGCTACCTGACCAAGCCGATCGACATCGACGCGTTGATGCGTGAACTGGCCAGCCGGCTGGGCGGCCAGGCGCTGGAGCGGACGCCGGCGCTGCAACCAGCGGTCACCCCCTCAATAGCCACAACCACAGGCACAAGCTCCACACCGCTGTCGCTGGCGGTCGCCGTCGCGCTGGCCCTGCCTGCCGCATCAACCGAGCCGATCGTCTCGCGCATGGCGGGTAGCGGCAAGTTGGGCCGCATCGTGGCGCGTTTTGTCGAGCAATTGCCGGCCAGGCTGGAGCAGATGGACCAGGCCGTGCAGCGGGCTGACATGACTGAACTGTCGGCATTGGCCCACGGCCTCAAGGGCGCTGGCGGCAGCATGGGCTTCGACGATCTGTTCGAGCCCAGCAAGGCGCTGGAATCGGCCGCACACGCCAGTGATGTGGCCGCCATCAGCGCCGTGATGGCTGAGTTGCACCAGTTGGAAGGCCGCATCCTGCGCGGTGCCGCCCCAGCCACCCCAGCCGCCGCCCAGACGGTCGAGGAGGTCAGCGCGTGAACAACGACCTCTGGTTGGCCACCCAGAGGGGCGAACTCGATGCGCTGGACGAGCCCACACGCTCGCCGCTGCTCGACGCCAAGGTGATGATGGTCGACGACGAGCCGCTGATGACCGACATGGTGGAAGCCCATCTCGAGGCCGCCGGTTACAGCAACTTTGTCGTCACCAACAATCCGCTGGAGAGCATTGCGCTGGTGCGCCGCGAGGACCCCGGCGTGCTGCTGCTCGACTTGATGATGCCGGGCATGTCGGGCTTCGAGGTGCTGGAAGCCTTGCGCGCCGACAAGGCGCTGCGCTACACGCCGGTGATCGTGCTGACCGCGGCCAACGGCGCCGACGCCAAGCTGCGCGCGCTGCAACTCGGCGCCAGTGATTTTCTGTCGAAGCCGGTCGATGCCAGCGAGCTGGTGCTGCGGGTGCGCAACACCCTGGCCTTCCATCAGTACCACCGCCGCGTCACGCACTACGACAGTGCCACCGGCCTGCCGGGGCATAAGCTGTTTGACCGTGGCATCGACGAGGTGCTGCAGCGCCAGACGTTGCTGGGCGGCGTGATCGCGCTGATCAGCCTGACCGTGCCCGAGTGCCGGCTGCTGGGTGAGAGCGTTGACCGCGCCACCGCCGATGCGCTGGCCAAGGCGCTGGCGCGGCGGCTGGAGTCGTTTGCCAACGCGCAGGCGGTACGCAAGCCGCTGCATACCTTGATCGACCGTGCGCCGCGTGTCGCCCGCCTGGACAGTGAGCACTTCGGCTTGATCTTTGAAGGCCTGCGTGATGCCGAAGCGGTGCAGGTCTTGGCCAGGCAGGTGCTGGCCACGGTGACCGAGATCGTCACGCTGGGCTTGCGCGAAGTGGCGCCCACAGCCTGGATCGGCATTGCCATCGCGCCCGCCGATGGCCTGTCGGCCGAGTCGCTGCGCAAGGCCGCCGATCTGGCCGCCAGCCATGCCCGCACGCTGGGCCGCTCGCCGCTTGGCTTTGCCTCGCCTGAGCTCAGCCAGCGCACGCTGGAGCGGGTCAACCTGGGCTCGCAACTGCGCGGCGCGGTGCGTCGCCATGAACTGCGTCTGCACTACCAGCCCAAGGTCAGCCTCAGCAGCGGGCGCATCGTTGGCGTCGAGGCGCTGGTGCGCTGGGAGCATCCTGAACGCGGCCTGGTGCCGCCGCTCGAATTTATCCCGCTGGCCGAAGAGCTGGGCCTGATCGAAGGCATCGGCCAATGGGTGATGAACCGTGCTTGCGCCGATGCCGCCGAATGGTCGCGCCAAGGCCTGGGCGACATCAAGGTGGCGATCAACGTCGCCAAGCCGCAATTCACCTCGGGCCGCTTGTGCAGCATGCTGCGCGAGGCCTTGTTCGACAGCGGCCTGCCGGCGTCGCGGCTGGTCATCGAGCTGACCGAGAGCATGTTGATGGACGACGTGGCGGCAGCGCTGGCGCTGATGCACGAGATGAAGGCACTGGGTCTGACGCTGTCGATCGACGACTTCGGCACCGGCTACTCGTCGCTCAGCTACCTCAAGCGCTTTCCGCTCGACGAGCTGAAGATCGACCGCTCGTTTGTCATCGACCTGCCCGGCGGCAAGACCGACCTGGCGATCGTGCGCACGGTAATCGAGCTCGGCCACAGCCTGGGCATGTCGGTGATCGCCGAGGGCATCGAGACCCAGCTGCAACTCGACTGCCTGCGCCAGCTGGGTTGCGACAACTACCAGGGTTTTTACTTCAGCCGGCCATTGGCACGCGAACTGATCGAGCAGTTGCTGCGCGCCGAAAGCAGCGCCGACCGGCAGGTCGAAGGCGGCTGAGCCGCCTGGCGCTGACGCACCGTTCAGCGGTAGCGCTGTGCCAGCACGCTTTGCAGCGTTTGCACCACGCCAAAAGCGTCCTTGAGCTGGCTGCGTTCAAAGTTGCTCAGCTCATGCAGCGCCAGATGGTTGTCGGGCAACTGGCCGCGCGCCATCTGCAGCGCCTGGTGCTGGATGCGCAGCGTGGCCAGAAACTCCAGCGCGTCACGCAGGTCGTGTGCGCCCTGTGCGCTGACCTCCTGGCCCTCGGCGGCGATCGCCAGCCGATCATGGCTGTTGACTGCCGCGTGGCCGCCGGCCAGCGCGTAAATGCGGGCCAGGTCGACGATTGGCACGATGCCGCTGTGCTTGAGGTCAACCGTGTTGCGGTGCTGGCCCGAGCGGATCGTGCTGATGCCACCGAACAGCGACAAGGGTGGCCGGTGCAACAGCGCGTTGCCCACCATGTAGGCCAGGAAGATGCGGTTGCTGCGCGTGCGCTGCAGCACGCCGCGGCGCAGGTCGTCAAGCAAGCTGGCGCGGCCGTGGATCAGCCGCAGGTCAAAGAACACACAGGTCAGCATCAAGGCCTTGGGTTCGGGCGTGTCGGTCCAGCGCCGGAAGTAGCCGGCCCAGACTCGCTGCGGCTGGCGCCACTGGTCGGTGCGGGCCATCATGTCGCCGGGGCAAAAGACATAGCCGCAGGCGTCCAGGCCCTGGTTGACCTGGCTGGCCAGGGCCTTGAAGTAGGCACCATGCGCGGCCTCGTCATAGGCGTCGTCCAGCACCATGCAGTTGTCCTGGTCGCTCTTGGCTGATTGCTCGTTGCGCGCTTGCGAGCCGGCCGCGACCCAGGCGTAGTCCACCGGCGGCGGCCCGAGCTCGGCCTCGGCCAGTTGCAGCAGCCGGCTGGTGATGGCGTCGGTGATGGCGGTGACGATGTGGCCGGTGGCATAGGCGCTGGCCTGCGCGGCGGCCAGGTGGCGCTGCAGCGGGCCCACCTTGGCGGCGGCCTCGACCAGGCCGTCAAGCCGGGTTTGCTTGTGGATGTTGCGTGCCAGTTGCACGGCAGAGCCACTGTGCAGCTCGGTCAGGTCGGTGGCGGTGAGCATGCCCACCACCTGCTGGCCATCGAGCACCGGCATGTGGTGCACGTTGTTGCGGGCCATCTTCAGCAGCGCATCAAAGCCTGGGCTGGCCTGGTCGACACCCAGCGGTGCCAGCGTGGCGATGTCGATGATCGGGCGACTGCTGTCGAGTCCCGCCGCCAGCACGCGGTTGCGCAGGTCGCGGTCGGTCACCAGGCCGAACAGGTGGTCGCGCTCGACGATCATCACCGAGGACACGCTTTGCTCGCACATCAGCGCGGCGGCCTCGCGGATGGTGGTGGTGGGTGTCACTGTCACCGGCGCGCGGCGGATCAGCGATTGCACTGGCACCGTCAGCAGGCTGTCCTGCGGTTCGACGCTGATGCGTGGGCCGTTGGTCGCCGTGCCCTGCGCAGCGCTGTGCGCAGCGTTGGCTGGTGAGGCCGGCAGCAGCGCGGCCAGCAGCGCATGCTGGCGCTGCGCCTGCAACAGCGCATCGGCCTCGAGCCAGGCGATCTGCACCGCGCTGCTGGCCCGCACGCGCCACAACTGCGGCTCGCTTTGCGGCAGACCGCCGCAACCGAACAAGTCGCCGGCCTGCAACTTGATCAACGCATCGGGCGCACTGCGCTGCAAGCTGGCTTCGCCCGCCAACAGCCAACCCAGCCGGCTGCTCAAGCTGTCGCCATCGGCCAGCAGGGCGTCTGGGGCCAGCGCCTCGCACTGGAACTGCTCGGCCAGTGCGGCCCGGGCCTCGTCGTCCAGACGGCCCAGCAAGGGGTGGCGGCTGAGGGCGGCGAGCAGCGTGGCGGGATCGGGCTGGGGCAGGTTCATGGTGATGGGCTGGGATGTGGAAGGCGCTGCCGGCAAGGGTCAAGCGAGGCAAGCTCGGGTACCGCCTTTTTACCAGTTGCTGGCGCCGGGCTGCGTTTTGCCAGTTTCAGGCAACGGCCGGCGCAGGCCCAAGCGGACGCCGAAGCAGGGATAGCGATCATCAGGTGAACCCGAGGTTTGTCACCTGGGCGGATCTCCCGGTGCAGCGCCTTGCCTAGCATATGAGGCTGTGCAACCCAGGGTTGATGCGATGAGCGTCCAGGGCTTTCCCGGCAAGATCGGTCAGACCGTGGCGGACTCGACGCCTTGGTGGCCGCCGCGCGCCCGGGCCGGCGTCAAGCCGCCCAATGTGCTGGTCTGGCTGTTTGACGATGTTGGCTTTTCCGATCTGGGCTGCTACGGCTCGCGCATTCGCACCCCGGCGATCGACGCCTTGGCCGCGCGCGGCCTGCGGCTGACCGGCTTCCACACCACGGCGATGTGCTCGACCACCCGCGCCGCGCTGCTCACCGGCTGCAACCACCACGCTGTAGGCATGGGCTGCCTGGCCAATTTTGACAGCGGTTTTCCGGGCTACCGCGGCAAGATCGCGGCCGAGGCCGCCACCCTGCCCGAGATGCTGCGGCCGCAGGGCTATGTCAATTACATGGTAGGCAAGTGGCATGTCACGCCGCTCAACGAGACCGGGCCGACCGGCCCCTTTGACGGCTGGCCGCTGGGCCGTGGCTTTGATCGCTTCTATGGCTTCATGGATGCTGAAACCGACCAGTACGCGCCCGAGTTGGTGCGCGACAACACGCCAATCGCCGCGCCGGGCAGCTTCGAGAGCGGCTACCACCTCAGCGTTGACCTGGTCGATCAGGCCCTGCGCTACCTTTGTGATCATCAGGCCGACCAGCCCGACAAGCCCTGGCTGCTGTGGTTGGCACCCGGCGCCTGCCATGCGCCGCACCAGGCGCCGGCCGAGCTGATACGCCAGTACGACGCCGAGTTTGGCCATGGCTGGGACGAAGAGCGTGCTCGCCGCCTGGCCCGGCAGCTGGCCGCAGGCATCGTGCCGCCGGGCACCACGCTGCCAGCCCGCAATCAAGGCGTGCCGGCCTGGGACAGCCACCCCGAGCCGTTGCGTGCGCTGATGACGCGGCTGCAAGCGGCCTACGCGGCGATGCTTGACCATGCCGATCAGCAACTGGCGCGTTTGATTGAACACCTGGAGGCCAGTGGCCAGCTCGACGACACCATCGTGCTCGTTTTGTCGGACAACGGCGCCAGCCAGGAGGGCGGGCCGCTGGGCTTTGTCAATGCGATGGGGCCGTACAACCAACTGCCCGAGCCGCCGGCCAAGAAGATGGCCCGCATCGATGACATCGGCGGGCCCGACACGCATTCAAACTTTCCCTGGGGCTGGGCGATGTGCGCCAACACGCCGCTCAAGCGCTACAAGCAGAACACCCATGGCGGCGGCATCCGCGACCCGCTGGTGATCAGCTGGCCCAACGGCCTGCCGGCGCGCGGCGAGCTGCGCCATGGCTTCCACCATGCCACCGACCTGGTGCCCACGCTGTTGGCGCTGATCGGCGCCGCGCCACCGGCGCGGCTGCACGGGCTGGACTGCTTGGCGTTGCAAGGCGAAAGCTTCGCCGCCGCGCTGCGCAACGCCGACGCGCCAGCGCGCCGGACGCCGCAATACTTCGAGATGTTCGGCCACCGCGGCCTCTGGCAGGACGGCTGGAAGGCGGTGGCCTTTCACCCATCGGGCCAACCCTTCGACGGCGATGTCTGGGAGCTGTACCACCTGGACGCCGACTTTGCCGAAAACCACGATCTGGCGGCCGAGCAGCCTGAACGACTGCGCGCGATGGTGGCGCGCTGGTGGGCCGAGGCCGGATTGAACCAGGTGCTGCCGCTGGACGACCGCTTTGCGGCCCGCTTTGCGCAAAACGGCCGCCGCGTACAGGGTGGCCGCACACACTTTGTGATGCACGCCGGCATGGGCCATCTGCCCACCGACGTGGCGCCCGATGTGCGCGGCCGCGGCTATTCGATCGAGGCCGATGTCACGCTGGGCGCGACGCCGGGGCAGGGCGTGCTGATCGCCCATGGCGACGCCACCTCGGGCTACAGCCTCTACCTGCAGGACGGCCATCTGGTGCACGACCTCAACATCGGCGGCGTGCACCACCTGCTGCGCTCGCAGCAGCCGGTAACGGCCGGCCACCACCGGCTGGGGCTGCGCTTGGACCAGGGGCCGCTGCAGCCCTACCAGCCGCCGGTCGGCCCGCTGATGCAGTTGCCGGCCTACCGGCGCGCCACGCTGTTGATCGACGGCGAGCCCGCCGGCACGCTGGACAGCCCGTTTGGCTTCAACATGCTGGTGTCGTGGTCGGGGCTGGACATCGGCCTTGACCGTGGCTCGCCGGTTTCACTTTACGAAGCGCCATTCACCTTCAACGGCCGGCTGCGGCGCGTTACCGTGACGCTCGACGCGCTGGCCCAGATCGACGGCGACGGCCTGGCCGCAGTGGAGATGGCGCGCCAGTAATGCCTGACCCCATTGCCGTGACCGCCGTGCCGTGACCGCCGTGCCGCGACCCAGCCCCATGCAACCCAAGGACCTGCCATGACCGACACCCTTCGCGCCAGCCAAGACAGCGGCCCGCCCGGCGCACAGCCCGCCTCCGAGGCCACTCGGGGCTGCCAGCATGCTGCACGGCGCTGGTTGCCGCTGGCCGACCAACAGAGCTTTGACGACGCGCGGCGCGGCTTCATTGCCGACATCCCGCCCGGCGTCATCAAACGTGCCAACGGCGGGCCGGTCTGGAACCTGGCGGCCTACGGCTTCCTGGCCGATGAGAGCCCGCCCGACACCGTGCATCCGGGTCTGTGGCGGCATGCGCGGGTGAACATGATCACCGGCTTGTTCAAGGTCACCGAGCGCATGTACCAGGTGCGTGGCCTGGATATCTCGAACATGACGATCATCGAGGGCGACAGCGGCCTGATCCTGATCGACCCGCTGATCAGCACTGAAGTCGCGGCGGCCGCGCTCGCGCTGTACCGCGAGCATCGCCCCGAGCAGGCGCACAGGCTGGTGCTGGCGGTGATTTATTCGCACAGCCACTCCGACCACTTTGGCGGCGTGCGTGGCGTCATCGACGAGGCAGACGTGCGCGCCGGCCGGGTGCAGGTGATCGCGCCCAGCGGCTTCATGGCAGAGGCGGTGAGCGAGAACGTGATGGCCGGCAATGCGATGGCGCGGCGTGCGCTGTTCCAGTTTGGCCCGCTGCTGCCCAAGGGTGAGCGAGGCCAGGTTGATGCCGGCCTGGGCAAGACCACCTCCACCGGCACGCTGACGCTGATCGCGCCGACGCGGGTGATTGAACTGCCGGTGGAGCACCACCTGATCGACGGCATCGAATGCGTGTTTGAACTGACGCCGGGCGCCGAAGCGCCGTCCGAGATGATCATTCACCACCCTGGGCTGCGGGTGCTGAACATGACCGAGATCAGCAGCCAGAACTTCCATAACCTGCTGCCGTTGCGTGGTGCGCAGGCGCGCGACGCGCTGGCCTGGTCGCGTTACCTCGACGGCGCGCTGCAGCGTTATGGCGCCGACTGCGATGTGCTGATCGCCCAGCACCACTGGCCGGTATGGGGCTTTGAGGCCATCAACGGTTTTCTGCGCCGTCAGCGTGATCTGTACCGCTTTGTGCACGACCAGACGCTGCGTCTGATGAACCATGGCCGGCTGGCCGGCGAGATCGCCGAGGAGCTGCAATTGCCCGCCAGCCTGCAGCAGGACTGGGCCTGCCACGGCTTCTACGGCACGCTGCGCCACAACGTCAAAGCGGTCGTGCAGCGCTACATCGGCTGGTACGACGGCAACCCGGCCAACCTCGATCCGCTGCCGCCGGCCGAGACCGCGCGCAAGGCCATCGCCTACATGGGCGGCGCTCAGGCCGTGCTGCAGCGCGCCGGCGAGGACTTCGAGCGCGGTGAATACCGCTGGGTGGCGCAGATCTGCGCCCAGCTGGCCCATGCCCACATCGAAGCTGATGCCGACAGCGCCGGCCACACCGCCGCCGCCTGCGCGCTGGGCGCACGGGCGCTGGAGCAGTTGGGCTACCAGGCCGAGTCGGCAACCTGGCGCAATGCCTACCTGCAGGCGGCGCTGGAGCTGCGCCACGGCCCGCCGCAACTGCCCAACCTGGCGGTGGCCAGCGCCGACATGGTGCGCGCGATGTCGAGCTCACTGTTCTTCGACTACCTGGCGATGCGCGTCAACGCCGACAAGGCCGCCGGCCTACAGCTGCGGCTGAACTGGCTGTTCAGCGATACCGGCGAGCAGCTGCTGCTAAATCTGGAGAACAGCGCGCTGACCCATCGCCTGGGCGTGGTGGATGAGGCGGCCGACGCCACGGTGACGCTGGCGCGCAGCACCATCGACCAGATCGCGCTGCAACGGCTGAGCTTTGCCGATGCGCTGCAGGACGGCCGCATCCAGGTGGCTGGTCAGCGCCAGGCGTTGGCGGCCTTGCTGGGCACGCTGGACCAGTTCAGCCGCATGTTCCCGGTGGTCGGGCCGCGCCCGCCGTCGCCAGCGGCCAGCGCCTGAAAACAAGCGTCATCGCACGCTTGCCCTGGGCGTTTTCCCGATAGCCAGCGCGCAGGCTTCTGTAACACTTCGGCCAACCCTCACAGGAGACGCCATGAACCGCCTTTTGATCTCGCTTGCCGCTATCCCGATGTTGTGCGCCACTGGCCAGTTGGCGGCGCAGACTGAATTCAAGTTTGCTTCCTCGGCGCCGCCGACCTCGCCCTGGGCCAAGCAGATCGACCGCACGGTGGCCGATGTGGCCACCGAGACCAACAACGCCGTCAAGATCACGCCGTTCTTTGGCTCGCAGCTGGGCGCTGAGAACGACGCCATCGCGCAGATCTCGCGCGGCCGCATCGAGATGGGCTCGTTCACCGCCAATTCGGTGGCGCTGCAGGTGCCTGAACTCGCGCTGGTGCAGTTGCCGATGTTCTTCGCCACCCGCGCCCAGCGCGATTGTGTGCTCGACAACCATCTGCAAAAGCATGCCACCGAGGCGCTGGCCAAAAAAGGCCTGGTGTTCCTCAACTGGGGCGAGGTGGGTTCGGTGCACCTGCCGGGCAAGAAGCCCTACCTGACACCGGCCGATGTCAAGGGCATCAAGGTGGGCGTGGTCGCCAACAAGATGACGGCTGACTTCTGGCGCGCGATGGGCGCCAACCCGATCCCGACCTCGGTGGCCGAGGCCACCTCGTCGTCGCAGACCGGCCTGATCGATACCTACCCAACGCCGTTTGCCTTCTACGTGCCCTCGGGTCTGAACAAGGTGCTGACGACGATCACCAAGCTGCCGCTGTGGGAATCGGCCGGCATCACGCTGATCAACAAGGCCGCCTACGACAAGATGGCGCCCGATGTGCGCGCGGCGTTTGACCGCGGCATCAAGAAGACGCCGGTGTCCACCTTGCGCGCTGAGATCCGCGGCGTCGATACCGCGCTGACCGGCGTGCACAAGCAGGGTGGCGGCATCGTGGTCGAGGCCGGCCCCGAGCACCTGGCCGAATGGGCCAAGGGCCTGGAGCCGGTGTGGGCCGGCATCGCCAAGGACCTGGGCGCCGATGGCGAAAAGTTTCTGGGTCTGATGACCACCGGCAAGAAGGCCTGCGAAGGCGCCAAGTAAGCCCCGGCTGGACGATGCCCTGAACGGCGCTTTGCCGTTCGGGCGTTTTCCCGTGGCCGCTCGCGCGCTGCGCGTCGAACCGAGGTCTGTCCATGTCGTCAAGCACTGCGCCGCGTGCACTGCCTGCCTATCCGCCCGCGCCACCCGGCGTGGTGCGCTTGTTGCGTTACTGGCATCGGGTCGAATGCTGGATCGCCGTGCTGGCCTTCAGCTTCATCGCGGTGGTGCTGGCGATCGATGTGCTGGGCCGTGAGGCTTATGGCCCGGTGATGGGCTGGCTGGGCGTGCAGGTTGGCGCCACCGGCCTGTTCGGCTCGCAGAAGCTGGCGGTGTTTGCGCTGGTCATCGGCTCGTTCTGCGGCATCGGCATCGCCACCGCCACTGGCGTGCACCTGGTGCCTCGGGTGGGCTTTGCCTGGGTGCCGAAGGCCTGGGGGCCGAACATGGACCGTCTGGCCGATTTGCTGACCGGCCTGTTCCTGCT
>JBBQJN010000111.1:0-11406 GCA_038325945.1 Burkholderiales bacterium
CCAGGTTCAGCGCATCCAGCGCCTGCTGGAACTGGACGCCGTCCTGCACCAGCACCAGCGCCGGCTGCACCAGCGCAAACAGGTACTTGAGCTTGGCATGGTCCTGGCTGAGCAGCGAATAGGCCGGCGAGATCGGCGCCAGCGGCAGCCGGGCCTGCATCGCGGCCTGCGTCATCAGCGCATGCTCAAGCGAATTGCCCGACAGGATGGCCACCGGCCGGCCGCCCGGCAGGCCAAGGTCGAGCAGGCCCTGGGTCAGGCTGTCAACCTGCTGTTTGGCCTCGCCGTAGCTCAGCCGCCGCCATTGCCGGTCGGGCCCCTTGCGCTGGGCCAACCAGGGCTGGTCGGGCCGGGATTCGGCCCAGCCGGCGAGCATCGACGACAGGTGCGGCGCATAAGGCTCGAGCGCAAAGCGCGAGGCCAGTACGATGCTGCCGTCCGCCCGGCGCTCGACAGCAATGTCGCGTGGCAGCCAGTTCACTTTGCGAAAGGGCGGCAGGGGGGTGGTCATGGCGGACTCCTGGTTGAGCCCGCAGTGTGGGCGGCGCGGGACGGGCCCGTCCAACACCTGGGCGACAGACGGTGCCGGCGGCGGACGATGCGCATTGACTCCGTTTTTCCTACGGGCCCACCAGGTACAGCGACAACTGCGGCACCGTGGCCACGATCACCAGCCACACCACCATGATGGCGACAAAAGGCACCACCGCCTTGCAGATGGTGGCAAACGACTCCCTGAACGCGGCCATGGCCACGATCAGGTTCAGCCCCACCGGCGGGGTGAGGTAGCCGATCTCCAGGTTGGCGATCATGATGATGCCGAAGTGGATGGGGTCGAAACCCTTGGCCGCGGCCATCGGCTCCAGCAGCGGCGCCAGGATCAGGATGGCCGAACCCACGTCCATCAGCGCGCCCACGAGCAACAGCAGGATGTTGATCAAGAACATCAGCACCCAACGGTCTTGCACCGCGCCCACCATGAACTGCACCATCTGCTTGGGCGCGCCCGAGTGGTCGAGGATGGTGTTCAGGCTGCCGGCAATGCACAGCAGCGGCAGCAGCGTGGCGAGCAGGCGGGTGGTTTCGAGCACCACCTCGATCAGCTCTTTGCCATTCATCGCGCGGCTGGCGAAGAAGTTCTGCACGCCCGAGAGGGCACCGCCGCCCACCGGCGCTGCCGGCGGCTTCTCGCGCTTGTGCACAAAGAACTCGATGACCAGCGCATAGGCCAGCGCTACCGCCGCACTCTCGGTCGGGCTGAAATAGCCCGTGTAGATGCCGCCGATGATGATGACCGGCAGCAGCAGCGCGAAGATGCCGTTGGTGAAGGACTGCCAGGCCTGCCCCACGGTGTAGCGCTCGCGCGGGATGTGCCGGTTCACCACGAACGCGTAGCTGGCAAACATCAGCATCAGCAACAGCCCGGGGCCGATGCCGGCCAAGAACAGGTGCGAAATGTTCTCTTCGGTCATGATGCCGTAGAGGATCAGCGGGATTGACGGCGGGATGATGATGCCCAGCGTGCCGGCCGAGGCCACCGCGCCCAGCGCAAAGCTCTTGCTGTAGCCGCGCGACACCATCGCCGGGTACATCACCGAGCCGATGGCCAGCATGGTGACGATGGACGAGCCATTGATCGCTGCAAAGGCCGCACACGACAGCACACAGGCGATGCCCATGCCGCCAGGGATGGGCGAGGTCACCGTGGTCATGAAGCCGATCAGCCGCTTGGCGATCGAGCCCCGCGACATCACATTGCCGGCCAGGATGAACAGCGGAATCGACAGCAGCACCTCGCGGTCGACCGTGAACCAGAAATCCTGCAGCAGGAACTCAAGCTTGCTGTTGGCGATGAAGACATGGATGTAGGCGGCCGCAACCGCAAACACCAGTACCAGGCTCTGCCGCAGGACCAGCAGCACAACGATGACAAGGAGCAACCCAAGCCAGATCATGCGGGCACCTCGGAGCGCGGCGCGGGGCGCAGCACCGGCCAGGTGGCAAAGGCCAGATGGCGCAGTGCCGACGAGAAGAACATCCAAGGCAGCACCAGCTGGATCGGCCAGACCACGATCGGGATGGCCATGCCACGCTCGCCGAGGGTGGCTGAGCTGATCACGAAGAGAACCGCATACCAGCCGATCACGCAGCAGATCAGCGCCGAGAGCAACTCGCCAATGCGCTCGACGTGCGGCTCCAGCGACTTGGGCAGCAGCGCGTCGGCAAACTGCGGACGCAGGTGGCCGCGCTCGGCGGTGACCAGCGCAAAGCCGAGCAGGCCGGCCACGGCGTTGGTCCACACTGCAAAGCGCTGGGCACCGAAGATGCCATTGCCGAAGAACTCGCGCGCCAGCACGTCGGCCATCAAGGCCAACGCGGTGCCCGTGAAGGCAATGACGCACACCGTGGCTTCAATCCGCCAGAGCCAGCGAAGGAATGTTTGCACTGCTGTCATGGAGACTTTCGGGTTGCCGCACGTCATCCCGCCGGACGCGATGCCGGCGGGGCACAGGCCTGGCGGCGCTTACTTGCCGCCAGCCGCGGCGTAGGCCTTCTTGCCGACTTGGATCGCCGCCCAGAGCTCGGGCGCGCTGCCGCCGATTTCTTTGATCAGCTTTTCCTGGTTGGGCTCGACCAGCTTGCGCCACTCAGCGCGCTGGGCGACCGACAGCTCATGCACGAAGCCACCCTTTTTCTTGAACTCTTCCATCTTGGGCTTGACCTCGTCGTCGACGGTCTTGCGCATCACGGCCACATCGGGCGTGGCGTCTTGCACGGCCTTGCGCTGTTCGGCAGTCAGGCCGTCCCAGATGCCCTTGTTGATGACCACCGTGCTGCCGTGGTGCAGGTGTTGTGTCAGCACATAGTGCGGCGCACTCTGCGCCGCCGGTGTGGTCACGTAGTACGGGAAGGGCAGATCCGCTGCATCAACGAGACCACTTTGCAGCGCGGGAAACAGCTCGGACAGCGGCATCTGCACGCCGTTGCTGCCCAGCGCGGTCCAGAACATCTTCGACGCCGCCGACGGCGAGATGCGCACCTTCATGCCCTTGACCGACTCGGGCGTCAGGCAAGCCTTCTTGCAGACCACGTCGTTCCAACCCACCTCGCCCAGGCCCAGGATCACCAAGCCTTTGGCCTCGTAGATCTTCTTGAGCACCGGCAGGGCGTGCTTGTCGGTGACGAAGTCGCGCTCGGCAGAGCTGATCCACAGGTAGGGCATGTTCAGCACCGAGGCCTCGGGGATCAGGCCCGATGCGCCGGTGTAGGACATGCTGCCCATTTCCAGGCGGCCGCGCACCACCTGCTGCACCAGTTCTTGCTCGCTGCCGACGAACAGGCGTTCAAGCTTGATGTCGCCCTTGGTGTTGGTGCCCACCTTCTGTGCCAGATCATCGACAAAACCGATCAGCACGCTGCCGGGCTGGGCGGCTGACCCGACCTTCCAGGCCTTTTGCGCCAGCGCGGAAACACTGGTGCAAGCCAGCGCGATACAGGTCAAGGACGCAGCAAATAACGACTTCATCAAGCTCTCCGTTCAGGTTCAGGTTCAGGTTCAGGTTCAGGATCACATACACCCCTGGGCCAGGCAGCTCACGTGCTGCCTGGCCCAGCCAGGTTCACTTCTTCTCGATCTTCTCGGCGTAGACCTTCTTGCCCTCGACCAGCGCGTCGTACACCAGCTTCGCCTGGCCGCCGATGGCCTCCACCAACTCACCTTGGCCGGGCCGGATCACCTTGGCCCAGACCTCGCGCTGCGCGTCAGTGAGCTGGTGCACAAAGCCGCCCTTGGAGACGAACTCCTTCATCTTCGGGCCTTCGGTATCGGCCACTTGCTTGCGGGCCCAGGTGGCATCAGGCAAGGCCTTGAGCAGCTTCTCGCGCAGCGCGGGCTTCATGCCGTCGAACAGGGCCTTGTTGACGATGAAGGTCGACGGGTGGTGGTAGTGCCGCGTCATCACGTAGTGCGGCGCGCTCTGCGCGGCAGGCGTGGTCACGTAGAACAGGAAGGGCAAGTCAGCACCCACCACCAGACCGCTCTGCAGGCCGGGCCAGGCTTCGGTCAACGGCATCTGCACGCCGTTGGCGCCCAGTTGCTTGAACACGATGCGCGAGGCCGGCGACGGCGAGACGCGCATCTTCTGGCCCTTGATGCTCTCCGGCGTCAGGCAGGCTGTTTTGCAAACCATGTCATTCCAGCCCACATCGGCCACCAACAACAGCTCCAGCCCCTTCTCGGCGTACAGCTTCTTGGCCACCGGCACGCCGTGGTTGTCGGTCACCCAGGCCCGCTCTGCATCGTTGCGCCACAGGTAGGGCGCGTTGAACACCGCGCCTTCGGGCACCAGGATGGCGCCGCCGGCAAACGACGATGCGCCGAGTTGCAGGCGGCCGCGCACCACCTGTTGGTGCATCTCCTGCTCGTTGCCCACATGCTGGTACTCGAGCTTGAGTTCACTGCCTGCGGCCGCGTTGAAATCGTTGATGAACTTCATGACGATGTCGTACAGCACGGTACCGGGCTGTGCGGCCGTGGCCAGCTTCCAGGCCTCCTGGGCCTGCACCGGCCCGGCGAGGCCCGCAGCCAAAGCCAGCGCGCTGGCAGCCTTGATGAGTGACTTGAACCGGGTCATTCGTGTCTCCTTCAGGGTGTCGGGTTTGGGTCGCGCCTTGCGGCTGCGAGACGATGTCTGCAGCCAAGGCCTGCGGCAATACAGGAATACCAGCGTCAGAACTTGTTGGGCCCCATGTAGCCGAACAGGAAGCCCGCCACTTTGCGCATCTGGATCTCTTCGGAGCCCTCGGTGATGCGGTAGCGGCGGTGATGGCGGTAGATGTGCTCGAAAGGCTTGTGTCGGCTGTAGCCGATGCCGCCGTGTACTTGCATGGCCCGGTCGGCCGCTTCGCATACCAGGCGGTTGGCCCAGTAGTTGCACATCGAGACTTTGTCGCTGAGCTTGGTTGCTACTTCAGGGTGGGGCATTTGGTCCATTTCCCAGGCGGTCTTGCGGATCAAAAGGCGCAGCATCTCCACCTGCGTGGCCAGCTCTACCAACGGAAACTGGATTGCCTGGTTGCGGGAAAGTTCCTCGCCAAAGGGTTTACGCTGACGCGCGTACTTCACGCTCTCGGCCACGCAAAAGGCCGCCGCGCCCAGGCTGCTGGCGGCTTGGCGGATGCGGTTCTCGTGCACAAAGCTCTGCGCCAGCGGCAGGCCGCGGCCCTCTTGGCCAAACATGGCATCGGCCGGCACCCACACATTGGTGAAGCTCACCCGCGGATGGTCGGTGGGCATGTTGAAGGTCCAGAGGTATTCCTCGATCTTGACGCCGGGCGTGCCGGTTGGCGTGAGAAAGCAGGTGATGCCCTTGGCATCGCCCGCCTTGCCGCTGGTGCGGGCAAACAGCGCGCAATGCGTGGCCGTGTGCATGCCGGTGGTCCACATCTTCTCGCCGTTGATGAGCCAGCCCTCAACGGAACCCTGCGCACCGTCACGCACTTCGCGCACCGCCTGGGTCTCCATGTGGGTGGCGTCGCTGCCATGGTTGGGCTCGGTCAGGCCGAAGGTGATACGGGTCTTGAAGGCCAGCTGGCCGCTGATGAACTGCTCTTTCTGCGCCGGCGTGCCGAAGTCGCGCAGCATCACGATGATGGGAAAGTTGCCCACCACCGAGTGCTCGTTCTGCAAGTCGTTGAACAGGCCCAGACCCTTGCTGGCGAGGTGTTCGCGGATCACGCTCATCCACAGGTTGCCGACCGCTTGGCCGCCAAACTCCTTGGGCAGGCTCAGCCGGTAGAAGCCGGCCATGTCGGCCATGCGCTTGCACTCTTGCAGCAAAGCCTCCCACTCCGGCCGAGGCAGGCCGTTGTTGTCGAAATCGGTGCGCGCCCATTCACGCCGGTGGTCAAAGAAGCGCTCGTTGTCGTCCTGGGCTTGCAGTGGCTTGATCTCCTGGTCGATGAAGCGGTCAAGGTTCTTGAGGAACTCGGTCAGTTCCTGGGGCAGGTTGAAATCCATGGTGTCTCACTCTGGGTGGGGCGCGGGCAGGGCAGCACGCTGCTGCAGCGTGCGCTTGTAAGGGGCGTAGGCGGGCTGGTCGATGGCCAGCTTGTCCAGCGTGCTGGCCCACAGGTGGGCGCGCAGCGCGGCGTTCTGGTCGTCGATGGCGCCGCTGCGGATGGCTAGGGCCAGCTCAGCTTCCAGCGCCTGCACAGGGCCGGTGCGGAGCAGCAGGGCCTGCAGGCGTGCCGCCGAGTTGGCCTCGGCCGCCGGGCCCAGGCGCATTTCGCGCGCGACCAGGTCCACTGCGTTGGCGGCCACCCGGGCCTGGAAGGCGGCACCATCGGGCAACTGTTGCAGCTGCGGCAGCAGCACGTCTCGCAGCCATCGCGCCACAGCGTCGAGCAGCGCGGGGCCGCAGGGTTGGTCAAGCACAGGCATCCTCCGAATCGAGCAGGCGCAGCAGGTCGATCTGGTTTTCGGACACTCGCCGGGCGATCATCGCCCGCTCCACCGTGGGGTCGGCCCCGCTCTCGAACCAATCGCGCATGCCGGCGCAGAGCAGGCCCCAGCGCAAGCTGCCGGCGGCCTGCCACCAGCGCACACGCGCCGGGTCTACCCGCTCGCCGGTGGCCGCCTGCCAGGCCGCAAACAGCTCGTCTCGTGTCCCCAAGCCGGCCACCGGCTGGGTGATCTGGCCAAAGCGCCAGGGTGGCAGGCAGAGCCAGGCCAGGTCTTCGGCGGGGTCGCCCAGGTGGGCAATCTCCCAGTCGAGCACCGCGCGCAGGCCTTCAGATCCGACGATCACATTGCCCAGCCGGAAGTCACCATGCACCAGACGCAGCGCGGCCGGCTCGGCGGGCAGTTGGCGCCGCAACCAGCACAGCGCCCACTCGAACACCGCGTCGGGTTGCGGCAGTGCCTGGCAACGGTGCTGCAGGCTGGCCAGGGTGTCTGCGGTGCTGCGCACTGGCAGCGTTGGCAGGCCAGCCAGCGGCTGGCTGTGCAGCGCACCAGCGGCCGTGCCCAGCTGCTGCACCAGCACCGCGCGGGCGCCGGCATAGGCCGCGTCACGCTGGATCTTGCGGGCCAGGGTCTCGCCTGGGATGCGCGTCATGATGAAACCGTCGCCCAGCGCATCGGCCGGCTGCAGCGTGTGCAGCACCTCGGCCACCGGCACGCCGCTGCCGGCCAGCGCCTGCACCAGCGCGGCCTCCAGCGGCAGGCTCAGGGTTTGATTGCCGCGCCGGCCGCCAGGCGATCGGCGCAGGATCAGCGGGTGGCTGAATGCATCATCGCCCAGTGCGTCGAACGACCAGGTCTGCAGCGTGGCGCCGGCCGACAGGCGCTGCAGCCCGGCGACGCGCCGCGCCCGTGGCAGCAGGCGCGGCAGCAGCGCGTCGAGCCCGGCCTGCAGCGCTGCGGTATCGTCGTTCATCGTGCTGGCCACTCGGGGCACAGCAGCGGCATGTGGGCGCACAGTTTGCCCGCAAAGGCCGACAGGCGCTTGGCCAGCAAGGCGGCCACGCCGTCGCACTGATCGGGCCGGTTCAGCGTAGCCAAGCGCACGCCCGCGTACAGCGTGGCGGTGATCTGAGTCGGTGCACCGACGTACAAGGTTTCCATCGGCGATCCTCGCTCCTGTCTGCTTTGCGCGTCATCAGCGCTGACTGCGCCGCATCATCGGGCCAGCGCGGCAGGCGTTGATGTCTCGGAAGTGACCCCAGCGCACGGGCATCCGTCGAGTCGGCGTCGGCTTTGTGCTCGACGCCGGCCAAGCCGCAGGCGAGGACCGCCTTGAGCGCCTGCTCGCCGGCCACCACGACGATCATCACGTCCGGCACTTCGGGCAGCGACACCAGGTCGACGAAGCAGCGCAAGCCCTGGGCCCTCGCACGTGCGGGGTTGACCGGGTCGACGGCACCGCGAAAGCCGCAGCGTGTCAGGTAGGCCAGCGGGCGGCCGCCGTTCTTGTTGGCGTTGCCCGACGCGTCGATGACGGCGGTCGTGCGCGGCGCAAGGGCCAGGCACAGCGCCGTGCGGGGATCAGCCAGCTTGGGCATCCTTCGAGAAGTGGGGCAGCGCGCGGCCGGCCAGCGCGCGCACGCCAAAGCGCACGGCGTCGCCGATGGCCAGCGCCGGGTCGCCGTGCGCCATCACGCGGAAGCCTTAGGTCAGGTCGACGAGCGCGATGCGGTACGGGGCCAGCGCACGGAACTCTTCGCTGGGTGCGCGATGCACCAGCGTGCTGGCGTGCACGGTGCCGCGGCCGGCCGATTGCTAGATCAGCGGCGTGTGGTTGCCGCAGGCCGGGCAGAAGTTGCGCCGGAAATACCAGACGTGGTGGCAGGCGGGGCAGCGCTGGAACTGCAGCGCTTCGCCGCCGGTGATCCAAGCGGCTGAGCCGGCTGAGCCGGGCGGTGTAGCGGCCGAAGTAGCGGCCGGAGTAGCGGGCGAGTTTGCGGCTTCGCTCATCGTGACTCCAGCACCAGGCTGACATGCGAGGACAGCACGCCGCCGTCGCCGTGCAGCAGCGCGACGCCGGCGCGCGGCACCTGGCGCTCGCCGGCGAGGCCAGTCATCTGGCGATGCGTCTCGGCCAGGTGCGCCATCGCACCTGCCACGCCGCAGTGGCCGTAGGACAGCAGGCCGCCGTGAAGGTTCAGCGGCAGCGCGCCGTCACGGTCGAAACGGCCGTCACGCGCCAGCGCGCCGGCGCGGCCGCGAGGCGCCAGGCCGATCTCCTCAAGCAGCATCGTCAGCGTGATCGTGAAGCTGTCGTAGATTGCCGCGATCTCGACGTCGGCCAGCGTGCGCCCGGCCGCCGCCACCACTGTCGTCAACCAGATGGATCAAGGGTGAGCCGGGGTTCATGTTGGCTTGGCCAGTGGCAGGCTCAAACGGAACTGCGCGCCACGCGGCGGTGCAGTGCGGGCGCTGAGCGTGCCCTGCATGCGCTGGGCCAGCGACTCGCACAGGCTCAAGCCCAGCCCCAAACCCAGACCCTGGGCGCGCGGGTGCTGAAGAAGGGTTCAAACAACTGCGGAAGCGCGTCGGCAGCGATGCCCGGGCCGCTGTTAGACACGCTGAAGACGCCCATCCCCGCTTCACTGTCGATAGCCAAGCGCAGCCGGTGCTCGGTGGTGGGCACTTCGGCCAGCGCCTGCATCGCGTTGTCGATCAGGTTGTGCATCAGTTGCTCCAGCGCCACCGGATCGGCCATCACAAGCTGGTCGCGCGCGGGCAACTCAACGCGGATGCCGAGGCGGCGCAATTCGGGCGCCAGCAACTCGGTCACGCCGCGCATCGCCGCCTGCAGCGATAGCGGCTGCAGGGCGGGCTGTGCGTCGGGCGCCTCTACCAGCCGCCGCAGCCGGGCCACCACGCCGGCCGCGCGCCGCGCCTGCGCCGCAGCCTGCGCCATGGCATGGCGGGCCTCGGCCAGCGCCGGTGGATCGTCGGCCAGCAAGCGGCCGGCGGCCCGGGTATTAGCCAACAGCGCGGTCAGCGGCTGGTTCAGCTGATGCGCCATGCCGCCGGCCAATTCACCCAGGCTGTTCAGCCGTGCCACCCTGACGACGCGCAGCAGTTCAAGGCCGCGCCGTCGCTCTTGCGCGCCGCGCAGCAAGGCCCACACCGCCGTCAGCGTGATCGCACTGAACAGGGCCCAGCCCAGCAGCCAGCGCCAGGGCCACTCGGCCGGGCCGGTGGCGCGCTGCAATTGCAACTCGAAGGGCTGGCTGACCGAGTCCAGCGCCTTGGCGAAGGCATAGCCTGCGGTCAGGCCGGCGGGGCGCACACCAGCGGCCGCGCCGGCCTGCAGTTCAATCAGCTGGTTGCCCAGTTTCAGCAGCACGCGCACCGGTCCATCGGCTGCCATCGGCCAGGTGTCCCAGGGCACCATGCGCCGCAGGTCGATGCGCAAGGCGAAGCTGGAGGGCGCGCCGGCCAAGACCACGCTGTAGCGTGCGCCGGCCGCGTCGATCAGTCCCAGCACCGCATGGCGCACAGCGCGCGATTGCTGCTCGCCGACCAGCAGGGCGGCATCGGCCCAGGGCCGATCATCATCGCGTTGCAGCACGGCCAGCAATTGCGGATAAACGGCGGCGAGCCGCGCTGCGCGGCCATCAGCGCCATCAGCGCCATCGGAGAATGGGCCGAGCAGCGCCAAGGTGGCCAGGATCGCTTCATGCTGCACCACGCGCTGGCTGAGCAGCCGGTGGGCTATGCGGGCGTCGGTGAAGAAGGCCTCGCGACGCTGGGCGATGTCGAGGCGAACGATGACGGCGCTGCCGATCAGGCTGAACGCAAGCCAGCCCAGCAGCCAGACTCTTGCGCGTTGTAGCAAACGCAGCATGCGGGCAATTCTGCCTGCTGGCGCCAGGCCGGCGAGCCCGCAGCGGGTAGCTGCTACAGGGCGGGCGCGCAGTGCGGGCGGCGGCTCGAGCAGCCCAGGCCAGCGCCTGAGTTCAGTCGGCAACTGGCTCGACGAGCTACGCAAACAGCGGATCGTTCATCCCAGACCCCGCCGCCAGCCGATCGACCAGGCCGGGAAACTCCGGCGACGTGACCCAGTTGCGCGGCGCATGGCGGATGTCGTCGCCGAGAAAGCGCAGGCTGAAGACGCGGCGCCTGTGCTGCCCGTCGACGCCGCCGGCCGCATGCAGGCTCAGCATGTGGAAGCAGACCAGATCGCCTGGCTCGATCGCCCAGCCGAGAATCGGCAACTGCTCGCGCGCGGCTGGGCCAGGTAGAGGTCGATGCCCTCACTCAGCAGCGCCAGTTCATCGGCATTCAGCAGTTGCCGGATGACCACAGCGCCATCACGCCGGAAATCATCGACCCGGGCCTGGCTCAGGCGTTGGCTGACACGCTGTGCCAACGCGCTGGCCAGGCCAGGGGCGCGGCGGCTATCACTGCAGCAGATCGAGCAGCGTGCGCGCCACCACTTTGGTGGCGCGACGCAGGTCTTCCAGAGCAATGTGCTCGTCGGCGCGCTTGGCGTTGCTCTCCAGCACGGTGCGCGGGCCGCAACCGTAAAGCACGGCCGGGATGCCGCGCTCGGAGAACAGGCGCGCGTCGGTGTAGAGCGGCGTGCCCGAGGCCTCGACCGGCTCGCCGAAGACGCTGCTGGCATGCTGGCTGAGCGCCTGCACCAACGGCTGGTTGCCGGCCAGGGGCTTCATCGCATGGGCCATCAACATGCGCTTGATGTCCACCGTGATGCCGGCGCAATCGGCCACCGCAGCGCGCATCACCTGGTGCAGCGTGGCTTCAACTTCGGCCGGGTTCTCTTCGGGGATCATGCGGCGATCAACCTTGAGCACCACCTTGCCGGGTATCACGTTGGTGTTGGTGCCGCCCTGGATCAGGCCCACGTTGACATAGGGATGGGTGATGCCCTT
>JBBQJN010000112.1:0-11369 GCA_038325945.1 Burkholderiales bacterium
GCCATGGCTTCGCGCACCCGGTCGGGCCGGTCGCTGACGATGCCGTCGACGCCGAGATCGAGCACGCGCTCGATCTGCGCCGGCTCGTTGACGGTCCAGGTCAGCACCTGCAGGCCCAACGCCTTGGCCTCCTTGAGCTTGACGGCGTCCAGGTCGCCGTGGAACACGCTCCAGATGCGGCCGCCGGCGGCGTGGATCATCTTGGGCACCGAGCCCTGGTCGGCGTATTTCAGACCGGCGGTCCAGGGCGAGGCGGTGCTGCTGCCGGCGCCGATGTTGTCCAGCCAGCGCTGCTGGGCGCTGAGGTAGACGGTGGCGATCTCGGGCGCCTCGCGCTGCACCACCGCCAGCGTGCGCCAGTCAAACGACAGGATGCTGGTGCGCGACGCCAGCCCGGCCTCGCGCACGGCCTGGATCAGCGCGCGGGCAAAGGGCTCGGGCGCGGCGGTTTCGTCGGGTGCGAGCGGCGTCAGCTTGGTTTCCAGCGCCAGCCGCAGGGCAGGATCACCGGCCTTCTTGACCAGCGCAAACAGCTCGGCCAGCGTCGGCAGGCGGGCACCGTCGGCGGGCTGCTGGTCCGGGTAGGTCTGGGCATAGCGGGTGCCGGGCTTGAGCCGGCCGACGTCATAGCGGCGCAGCTCATCCCAGTCGGTTTTGAAGATCAGCGGCCCGCGCGCGCCCAGGAACTGGCCGTCGGGGCCGCGCGTGATGTCCGGGTTGAGCGCCGGATCATGCGAGATCAGCAGCACGCCGTCGCGGCTGATGGCGATGTCGGTCTCCAGCGTGTGCACGCCGATGGCCAGCGCGCGGGCAAATGAGGCCAGCGTGTTCTCCGGCGCCAGGCCACGTGCGCCGCGGTGGCCTTGCAGATCGAAGGCGGACGCCGGTGCCGCCAGCAGCAGCCAGGCAGCGAGGGTGGTGGTGATCAGGGCAAAGGGGCGCATCGGGTCTCCGGTAGCGGATTGTCATTCGAGTCGGGACTTGAGCCAGCCATCGACCGCCGCGCCGATACGCGGCAGGCTCCAGGGCGCGGCCAGGTCGGGCAAGGGCGCATGGCGGCTGCCCAGCGTGCTGGTCAGCGCGATCAGGTAGCGCCGGCCGCCATCGCCGACCACCAGGCCAGCGTCGGCGGCATAGGACGCCGTGCTGCCGGTCTTGTGCAAGAACACCGCGTCGGCAGCGGCGCTGGCCGGCCGTACATCGGCGGGATAACGCCGGCCGGCGGCCAGCACCGCACCGTCGGCGGTGAGCCAGCGTGCCGGCAGCCGCGCCGGGATGCCGCGCTGCCATCCCGCCATGCCGGCCAGCAATGTTGACGACAAGACCTCGTGCAAGGCCTGGCCCTGCAGCCAGCCCCAGATGCGGGCCCGGCTGTCGGCGCCCAGCAGCTGCGGCGCGTCGGCCGCTAGCCAGGGCGCGGGCGGCGCGGTCTCGGCCAACAGCCGCCACAGCAGACGCACCGTGTCCCAGGCCGTCATCTGCAGCCGGCCGACGCCGGCACCGTCGCGGTTGAACCAGCCGCCGTCGGGCTTGGTATCAGCCAGTCGCAGCGTGGCCAGGCCCTGGGCCTCGAACAGCGCATGCAGTTCGTTGTGGCTCTCGCGGCCGCTGTCAGGCTGGCCGGCGCGCCAGCCGCTGCGGTGGATCAAGCCGCGGTCGTGCAGCAGCGCCACCAGGGCGCTGGTGGCCTCGTTGCTGCTGGTCACGATCATCGGCTCGCACCACTGCGCCACGGTGGGCGCCAGCGCGCCGCTGGCCTGGGCATGGGGCCAGGGCTCGTGCCAGTCGGCGCGGCCCTGGTCAACCAGATGGGCCACGCCGACCAGCACCATCAGCTTGAGCAGCGAGGCCGGGTACGGCGCGATGAAACGGGCATCGCCTGCCCCGGCCAGCGGTGGAAACAGGCCAGCGGGCAGGCGTGTCCAGTCGCTGCCCGCCACCCAGGCCAGCGACGTACCGTCGGCGCCGCGCGCATCGGCCAGCAAGCGCAAGCCCTGCACCGCGCCGAAACCGGGCGCGATGTCAGCAGCATGACCCCGCGGGAACTCACGCGAGAACTGCAAGTTGGCGGCCACTGGTGCGGCAGCGGCAGCGGCCGCACCGACGGCGGGCAGCGCCAGCACCGCCAGATCGAGGTTGGGCGCCGGGTCGGGCGGCGGCGCGGCGGCCAGGCTGTCCAGCACCGCCGTGCGCAGCGCCTCGGCAAGTTCGGCAGGGCTGAAGGGGCGGCGCATGCAGTCAATGTAGCCGCATCACAATCGCCCCATGAGCACTTCAGCCCCCCTTCACCCTCTGCAATCCCTCCACTACGCCGGCATGGCCGCCGGGCCTCGGCTGATCATCACCGGCGCGGTGCATGGCAACGAGACCTGTGGCACGCGGGCGATCCGCCGCGTGATGGCCGAACTCGACGCCGGCACTAGGGTGATCGTGCGCGGCGGCGTCACCTTTGTGCCGGTGTGCAACCCGCTGGCCTACCAGTTGGGTCGGCGCGCCGGCGACCGCAACCTCAACCGTGCGCTGGCGCCGACGCCGCAGCCGCGCGCGTACGAGGACCACATCGCCAACTGGCTGTGCCCGCTGCTGGCCGCGCATGACGGTCTGCTCGATCTGCATTCGTTCCAGGCCCAGGGCCAGGCCTTTGTGATGGTCGGGCCGCTGGACAACGGCGGCGAGATCGAGCCCTTCAGCCAGGCCGCCGCCGAAGAATCGCTGGTGCGCGTGCTGGGCGTGGGTCGGGCGGTGGATGGCTGGCTGGGCACTTATGCCGACGGCGTGGCGCGACGCCAGGCCACCGCGCTGGCCGAGGGTGTGGCGTCGGGTACGCTGGATCAACACCCGCGCTACGGCGTGGGCACCACCGAATACATGCGCGCCCAAGGCGGCTGGGCGCTGACGCTGGAATGCGGCCAGCATGACGATCCGCACGCGCCTGAGGTGGGCTACCAGGCCATCATCAATACGCTGGCCCATGTCGGCCTGATCGATGCTGCCAAGCCAACGCCGGCAGCTGTGATCGAGGCGCTGTCGCTGCACCAGGTCATCGACAAGCAACATGCTGACGACAGTTTCGCCCGCCCCTGGCAAAGCTTTGATGCGGTGCGCCAGGGTGAGCTGATCGGCACCCGGGCCAACGGCGCCGAGGTACGTGCGCCCGGCGACGGCCGGCTGATGTTTCCCAACGTCAAGGCCGAACTGCGCCAGGAGTGGTTCTACCTGGCGCGGGCCAGCCACCGCTTTGGCGGCCTTGGCGCGCCGTTGGCTGGCCAGCTTGGCGCTGAATAAATCCCTCGGCGACTTGCCCAGCAGGCTGTCGGGCCAGGAGGCTGTCGGGCTTGGGGCGTCGAAAAGCGAGAATCGGCCCCAGCGAGGATGCCCACACCCGCTTCTGCCATCGCCACCGTCACCGCCACGCTGACAGCGGCGCCCGTGGCGGACGACGGCGTGGCGTCTTCTGAACTCATGCGATGGGCTCCTTGGGCGGGGCATCCGCCGAGATGTCGGCCTGTAGAAGGGCCATGCAGGCCTGTTGCACCAAGGTGTCGAGCGGCGGCAGGATGTCCAACCGCAGCACATCGGGCTCGTCAAGCCCAGGGCGTTCCAGCGTTCGCAGTTGGCTTTCCAGCAGCGAGGTCGGCATGTAGTGGCCGAGGCGCAGCGCCATGCGGGCGTCAAGCACGGCGCGGTCACCGTCGAGAAACACAAAGCGCAGGCCGGGACACACCGCTCGCAGGCGATCACGGTAGCTGCGGCGCAGCGCCGAGCAGGCCACCAGCGTGCCCGCTTGCATGGCATGGGCAGCGGCCAGAACGCCACCCACGCGGTCGAGCCAGGGCGCGCGATCATCGTCAGTCAAGGCCTGGCCGGCGCGCATCTTGGCCACGGCCTCCGGCGCGTGCAGGTCGTCAGCGTCCACCGCGCGCCAGCCCAGCCGGTGGGCTATGCCCGCAGCCACGGCGCTCTTGCCGCAACCGCTTACGCCCATGATCACCACCGCGCAGGACATCTCACAGCCCTGCCGTGATGCCGCCATCCACATAGAGGATGTGGCCGCTGACGAAGCTTGAGGCCTCGCTGGCCAGAAAGATCGCGGCGCCGGCCAGTTCATGCACCTCACCCCAGCGGCCGGCGGGTGTGCGCTTGGACAGCCAGGCGGTGAAGGCCTCGTCCTGCACCAGCGCTTGCGTCAACTCGGTCTTGAAGTACCCTGGGCCCAAGCCGTTGACTTGAATACCGTGGCGGCCCAGGTCCACGGCCATGCCCTTGGTCAGCATCTTCACGGCCCCTTTGGTTGCCGTGTAGGGCGCGATGTCCGGCCGCGCCAGTTCGCTCTGCACCGAACATACATTGATGATCTTGCCGCGGCCTCGCGTGATCATGCGTTGCGCCACCGCGCGGCCGGTAAAGAACACGCTGTCGACATTGGTGGCCGTCAGGCGGCGCCAGGCGTCCAGCGGGAACTCGGCAAAGGGCCCGCGGTGCTGCATGCCCGCATTGTTGACGAGGATGTCGATGGGGCCGATCTTTGATTCGATCTCCGCCACACCGGCCTCCACCTCGTCGGCATTGGTGACGTCGAACGACAACGCTTCAACCTGTAAACCCTGGCTGACGAGTTGCGAGCGGGCCTGCTGCAGTCGGTCGGCGTCGCGCGCATTGAGCACCACGCGGGCGCCGGCAGAAGCCAGCGCACCGGCCAAGGCGAAGCCAATGCCCTTGCTGGAGCCGGTGATCAGCGCCGTCCGGCCTGTCAGATCGAATAATGATGCGGTCATGGAACCTCGTTCACAGATGAAGGTGAGCACGCCTTTGCGGGCGAATCACAACTGCGCCACAGGAATAAATGGTACCGGTAGCCTATATTCCGTCGACCGAACGAACTTTGGTATTTACCCCAATTGGCTTTAAGCAACTCACCCGTAGTAAAGTTACCGGTCACATTAGTCCGGAATTGCCCACATGCCTCCGACACACGCTGATTTGCCCCAGGTCCTGATGTGCGGGCCCTGTCCGGCGTGGGACATCCAGCCGCTGGAATCCGCTTACGTGCTGCACTGGGAGCCTGTCGGGCTTGGGGCGTCGAAAAGCGAGAATCGGCCCCAGCGAGGACAGTTCTTGCCGGATTTGCAGCCCCTTAGCCCAGCTATGGGGCAAAAAGACGGTGAGAAATGGACCGCTGCGGTCGATTCGCAGCCGACGTTTCCCAAGCCCGACAGGCTCCTAGGCGCCTGTCGGGGCAACGTCTCGCGCGGCAGCACCGTGCATGAGCCGGCCTTGCTGGATGCGCTGGAGAACCATCACATCGCTGGCGCCGGTCTGGATGAGTTCTGGCATGAGCCCCGCATTGACGCCCGTTTCATGGCGCTGCACAACGTGGTGCTACAACCGCACCACGCTAGCGGAACATTCGAGACCCGTCAGGCCATGGCACAACTGGCGCGCGACAACCTGTGCGCACACTTCGCCGGCCAGCCGCTGCTGGCGCCGGTCGTTTGAGGAGAACGCGCATGGACAGCGATGACGGAAAACCCTTTCAGCAGGCCACCGGCTTGCGCTGCCTGTGCCTGGTGATCCAGGCGCCCGATGATTTGCGCGTGGTCGAGCAGCCGGTGGGCGACCTTGCCGCTGGCGAAGTGTTGGTGCAGCTTGGATTCGGCGGCATTTGCGGCTCTGACCTGCACTACTTCCACGCCGGCGGCTTTGGCACCGTGCGCATCAAGCGGCCGATGATCCTGGGCCACGAAGTGGCAGGCACCGTGGTGGCGGTGGCCGACGACGTGCAGCGCGTGCAGCCAGGCGACCGCGTCGCCGTCAACCCCAGCCGGCCTTGCAGTGCTTGCGTGTACTGCCTGGAGGGCCTGCCCAACCAGTGTCTGGACATGCGCTTTTACGGCAGCGCCATGCGCGACCCGCATGTCGAGGGCGCTTTTCGCAATCTGCTGGTATGCGATGCAACGCAATGCGAAGCCGTGGCACCCGGCGTCTCGCTGCAGCATGCTGCGCTGGCTGAGCCTTTTTCGGTGGCGCTGCACGGGGTGCAGCGCGCGGGCCCGTTGTTGGGCAAGCGTGTGCTGGTGTCGGGCTGCGGCCCTATCGGTGCGCTGGCCGTGGCGGCCGCGCGCATGCACGGTGCTTCCGAGATCACGGCCGTTGACCTGACCGACGAGACACTGAGCGTGGCCCGTGCGATGGGCGCGGACGTGACGATCAACGTGGCCACCGACACCGACTGGGTGCAGCGCTATGCCGCCGACGGCAGCACGCGCAAGGGCACGTTCGACGTGATGTTTGAGTGCAGCGGCAACGAGCGCGCGCTGCGCGCCGGCCTCGACACCCTGCGCCCACGCGGCGTGGCAGTTCAGCTGGGCCTGGGCGGGGACGTGAGCATTCCGCAGAACATGGTGGTCGGCAAAGAGCTCACGATCTGTGGCTCGTTCCGTTTCCACGCTGAGTTTGCACTGGCCGTTCGCCTCATCAACGAAGGCCGGGTCAACATGGCGCCGCTGGTGACCGCCGCCTTCCCGCTCAGCCGGGCGCGCGAGGCCTTTGAGTTGGCCGGCGACCGCAAGAAAGCCATGAAGGTGCTGCTCGATTTTGCTGCCGAGGCGGTCTGAGCGCACCCGCGCCTGAGGGGCTTGTTCAGCCTGGCCTCAGGTACTGCCGCGCAACTCCACCTTGAACGGCGTCATCACCGTCTCGGGCGGCAGGCGATGCCCATCGCGTGCGGCCTTGATCGCCCGCAGCAGCAGCAGCCCGGCCTCGCGACCGATGCCAAAGCAATCGACAGCCACCGTGGTGAGTTGCGGGTGGCACGCCGCCGCCACCTCGAAGCCACCAAAGCCGGCGATCGCGATGCGCTCGGGCACCGCCCAGCCGCGGCGCTGGCACTCCATCAAGGCGCCGAAGGCCGGGTGGTCGGAGACACAGACCAGGGCCTGCAGGTCAGGCCAGCGCAGCATCATCTGCGCCACGCCCTGGGCGCCATGGGCCATCGACACCGGCGCCTGCCCCACGCTCAGAATGCGGTCCGCAGCCAGCCCCAGCTCGCGCATGGCCCGCTCGAAGCCGCGGCGCCGATCCGCGCCGCGCTCATCGCTTGCGGGCACACCGCCGAGAAAGCCGATGCGGCGATAGCCCTTGGCATACAGCTGGCGAACCAGCTCGGCGGTGGCCTCGGCGTTTGAGAAACCCACCGTGTGTTCGATCGGGTTGGCCACCAGATCCCAGGTCTCGACCACCGGAATAGCCGCCGCCTTGAGCAGATTGCGCGCTGCGGCCGTGTGCCCGCCGCCGGTGAGGATGACGCCCTCGGGGCGGCGCGTCAGCATCGCACGCAAGAGCCGCTCCTCGTTGTGCTGGTCGTAGTCGGTGTAGCCCAGGATGACTTGCAGGCCGCCGGCCTCCACCGCTGCGGCCAAACCATGGGCGGTGTCCGAGAAGTTGGAGTTGTTCAGCGCCGGGATCAATGCGGCAACAAAGCCTGAGCGCTTGCTGGAGAAGGTACGCGCGGTCTGATCAAGCACGTAGCCCATCTCCTTGCAAGCCTGCAGGATGCGCTGGCGCAGCGCCTCGCTGGTGCTGCGCCCGCCGGGCTCGCTGCGATTGAGCGCGCGCGAAACGGTCATCTTCGACACCCCCACGCGTGCGGCCACGTCGGCCATGGTCGGGCTGCGCGCCGGCAGCGCTGCGGCCTGCCTTGTGGCGACAGTGCCGGCGGGGCGGGCGGGGCGGGCGGGGCGGGCGGGCACCTTCTGGGTCATGGGCAATCGGCGATTCAAGGGGTCAGCGCGTGGGACGAAGTGATACCGATAGCGGCAGGATCAACGCTCGATTCGATTTTCGATCTGCAACGCTATGCCAGTGTAAATACAACTGGCTACAACTGACGGCGATTCGAACCATTCAAGGGTTACTACGGGATACCGGTAACAATTCTCCGCCCGAGACTGAATTGAGTTGAAAACCGCCAGCCCCCATGCCCACGATCCAAGTTCTCAAGCCGCGATTCGCAAGCGTTGCCGCTGGCGCCACGCCGCTGGCGAGCTTGTGTACCGGCGCCGTTTGGAGCGAAGGCCACGTGTGGCTGCGCGAATCCGGCGCGGTGCTGTGGAGCGACATCCCGATCGCCCGGATGGCACGCGCATCGGCCGCATCCCGGTGCCCGAGAAGGTGGGCAATCTCTGTTTTGGTGGCGAGCAAGGCAACCAGCTGTTCATCTGCGCCAGCCTCCTAGCTCGACCGCATTCGCGCCGACTGGCCCAGGGTGATGCACGGCCTGTCGCTGTCGATTGGCGGCAGCGCCTGAGCTCAGATGCAGCGCCCGCCGTCCACCTCCATGCACACGCCGGTGATCATGCTGGCCTCGTCGCTGCACAAATAGGTGGCGGCGTTGGCCAGGTCATCAGGCTGGCTGAAGCGCCCGAGCGGGATGCTGGCCAGAAACTTGGCGCGCATCTCGGGCGTGTCCTCGCCCATGAAGCTCTTGAGCAGTGGCGTCTCGCCGGCCACCGGATTGAGCGCCACCACGCGGATGCCAAACGGCGCCAACTCCACCGCGTTGGCGCGGGTGGCGGTGATCACCCAGCCCTTGCTGGCGTTGTACCAGGCCAGCCTAGGCCGCGGGCTGACGCCGGCCGTGCTGGCCATGTTGAGCACCACGCCGCGGATGCCGCGGTGGCCGGCGGTATTGGCCTTCATGCGCGGCACCGCCTCGCGCATGGCCAGGTAGATGGCCTTCATGTTGACCGCGTAAACGCGGTCGAAGTCGGCTTCGCTGACGTCCTCAAGCGGCTGCGGCAGGTGCGTCACGCCGGCGTTGTTGATCAGGATGTCGATGCGGCCGAAATGCTGCTCGGCGGCCTCCATCATCAGCCGCACATCGGCGGCGTCGGCCACGTCCACCCGCAGCGCACGCGCCGCCGGGCCGATCAAAGCGGCCACGTCCATCGCGCCCTCAAGCTCGCGATCGGCAATCAAGACCTGCGCGCCCTCGGCGGCAAACTTCTGCGCTATGCCGGCGCCAAAGCCCGAGGCACCCCCGGTGACGATGGCCACCTTGTTGTTCAAACGTCCGCTCATGAAATCTCCTTGGTATCGTTGCAGCCATCACGCTGGCATAAACCCCGTCCAACAGACGCCGTGGAACCGGCTTCGCCGGGCCATTGGCGTCGCCCCTTGAGGGCGGCGCCGACGGCGCTTCGGGGGTGGTCAAACTCAATCGTGCCGGATGGCAATGGTCTTCAGCGACGAGAAGCCATACAGCGCCTCGAAGCCCTTCTCGCGGCCATGGCCGGAATGCTTGACGCCGCCAAACGGCAGTTCGATGCCGCCGCCGGCGCCGTAGTTGTTGATGAACACCTGGCCGCAGCGCAGCTTGCGTGCCATGCGCAGCGCGCGGCTACCGTCGCGGGTCCAGACGCCGGCCACCAGGCCGAAGGCTGTGCCGTTGGCGATGGTCAGCGCCTCGGCCTCGCCGTCAAACGGGATCAACACCTGCACCGGGCCGAAGATCTCTTCCTGCGCCAAACGGTGATCGGCGGCAGCCGGCCCCAGCAGCATGGGCGCCACGTAACAACCGCCGGCAGGCAGGTCAGCGGGCAGACTGGCCTGGCCGGCGATGGCCAAGCCGCTGTCGCGCGCCAGCGCCAGAAAGCCCTGCACGATGGCCTGCTGGCGGGCGGAGATCAACGGCCCGATGTCGGCATCGTCCATTGCCGGGGCAATGCGCAAAGCCGCGTAACGCTCGGCCATGCGGCGCTTCACCTCCTCGAACACCGGCCGCTCGACCAGGATGCGGCTGGCCGCCGAGCAGGTCTGGCCGGCGTTCTGGATGCCGGCATTGACCAAAAAGGGCAGCGCGGCGTCAAGGTCAGCATCGGCAAAGACGATCTGCGGGCTCTTGCCACCGAGCTCCAACGTCACCGGGATGGTGTTGCGGGCAGCCGCAGCCTGGATCAGCTGGCCCACCGCCACCGAGCCGGTGAACGACAAATGGGCCACACCCGGATGCGCCGACAGCGCGGCGCCGGCCTCCTCGCCCAGCCCGGTGACGATGTTCAACGCGCCGGCCGGCAGTCCGGCCTGCGCCGCAATACGGCCAAAGGCCAGCGCCGTCAGGCAGGCTTCTTCGGCCGGCTTGAGCACGCAGGCATTGCCCATCGCCAGCGCCGCGCCCACCGAGCGGCCGATGATCTGCATCGGGTAGTTCCAGGGCACGATGTGGCCGGTCACGCCATGCGGCTCGCGCAGCGTCAGTGCGGTGTAGCCGTTGGCAAACGGGATGGTCTCGCCGTGCACCTTGTCGGCGGCGCCGCCGTAAAACTCAAGGTAACGCGCCAGCGCCACCGCGTCGGCCCGACCTTGCTTGAGCGGCTTGCCCACGTCCAGCGCTTCCAGCCGGGCCAGCTCATCGGCCTGCTCTAGCGTGATGGCGCTCATCTTCAGCAGCAAACGGCCGCGCTCGGCGGCGGTCAGCACGCCCCATTCGCCGTCCAGCGCGGCTTGCGCGGCGACCACTGCGGCGTCGATGTCGGCGGCGTTGCCGCAGGCGATCTGCGCCAGTGCGCTGCCGTCGCTGGGGTTGATCAGCGGCAGGGTTTCACCACTGCTGTTGTCGCGCCACTGGCCGTTGATCAGCAGGTGGCGGGTATTGAAGCCAAGGTCTTGCATCGGGTGCTTCCGTGTGAGGGTGTGAGGGTGTGAGGGTGTGAGGGTGTGATTGCGAATTGCAGGCGTCAGGCCGTCGCCAGCCCGACCACTGCGTCCAGGTAGCCCGCCTCGGCCATGAAGTACACATGCATGGCCGCCAAGTCCGGCCTGGCCTGGCCGCGCATCGTCCACAGGTGCTCCACCTTCATCCGGTTGTTGCCGGGCGACAGGATGGCCGATTCCAGGGTCACCGTCGGGTCTTTCAAGCGCTGCTCCAGCTTCTTGATCTCGCTGGCCAGTGCAATCTTGTCGCTGCCCGGGCCCTCGTGCTCCAGCCCGTGTGGGTCGATGAACACGATGCGCTGTGAGCCATCGGCGTTCAGGCACCACAGGATGAAGCCCGGTAGGTTGGAGTGGCAACTCCAACAATTGTGTGCAGGGGTCTGGTCATGCCAAAACGTGCCTCCGTGAATGTGGCAATGCCGTTGGAGTTCACTCTGTTCACTCCAACCTACCGAGCTACGCGACGCGACGCGACGCGACGCGACGCGGGGCGGGGCATTTGATTTTTGGCGCGCACACAAACCGTCTGCGGCCGAGGGTGTCGGGTGACCGGATCCCGCAGGTCAAGGAGGAGCCGGCGGGCTTGCGCAAGCAAGCGCGTCGGTGGGGGACACGGAGGGATCCGGTTACCCGGCGGCCTCGGTCGCTCGCGCGAATGC
>JBBQJN010000113.1:0-11331 GCA_038325945.1 Burkholderiales bacterium
TACCCCAAGATCATGATGGACGGCACGATGGACGCTGGCGCCTGGTCTTGCGGCATGGTGGCCGGCCTGATCCACGATGTGCCGACGGTCAAGGAGCTGATCGACCGCATCATGGCCGAGGCCGACACGATCATCCGCCAGCGGCTGGCGCGCTTCGCGGGCGTGTGATCGCGGGAGTCCGAGCACCGGCGTCTGATCGGAGGGCGACGCAGGCTGCCCTCCGTCATCGAACGATCAGACCACCGCCGCCTCGCGCAGCGCCGCGATCTCGGCCGCGGCGTAACCCAGTTCGGCCAGCACCTCGTCGGTGTGTTCGCCCAGCAGCGGCGGGCGCCGACGTGCCACGGCAGCGGTCTCGGTCATCCAGACCGGCACGGCGGCCACCGGCGCCGGGCCGGGCAGGCCGGGATAGTCGGTGGCCTGCAGCAGGCCCAGTGCCTGCACCTGCGGATGGTCGAGCGATTGCTGCGGCGACAGCACCGGTGCGCACGGGATCATCGCGTCGCCCAGGATCTTCACCACCTCGTCGCTGCCACGCTCGGCGCACCAGCGGCCCATGCGCTCGCTCAGGATGTCGCGGTGGCGGCCACGTTCGTCGTCGCTGGCAAAGCGGGGGTCGGTCAGCCAGTCGGGGCCGCCGGGCTCGCTGCCCATCAGCTTGGCCCAGCGTTTGAACAAGGGCTGGCCGGTGACGGCCACCAGCACCCAGCCGTCCTTGACGGCGTAGATGTCGTTGGGCCCCGAGGTCTGGCCGCGGTTGCCGGTGGGCAGGCGGTTGGTCTGCACCAGCGATTGTTCGATCAGCGTCGAGTTGGTCACGGCCACCGCTGTGGCCAGCAGCGCGCCGGTGACCATCTGGCCCTTGCCGCTGCGCTGGCGCTCCATCAGCGCGGCCAGGGTGCCGAAGGCGCAGTGCAACGCGGTACCAAAATCGACCCAGTTGGCGGCGGCGCGGTAGGGTTGCGCGGTGCTGCCGGTCATGTAGATGGCGCCCGACATGGCCTGGCCGATGGCATCGAAGCCGACGTTTTTCTGCATCGGCCCCACCGGCCCGAAGGCGGTGTTGGTGACGAAGATGATGTCCGCGCGGTAGTCGCGCAGCGTGGCGTAGTCCAGGCCCATCGCCAGCAGCGTGGCCTCGGGCAGGTTGGCGATCACCACATCGGCGCCGCGCACCAATTTGGCCACCACCTCGCGGCCCTGCGGTGAGGCCGGGTCCAGCGTCATCGAGCGCTTGTTGCGGTTCATCTGCAAGAACAGCGCGCCGACGCCGCCACCCACCTGCGCCGGAAAGCGGTCTTCGCTGCCGTCGCGTTTCTCGATGCGGATGACATCGGCGCCGTACTCGGCCAGCATGGCGGCGCAGTAAGGGCCGGCGATGTAGCGGCCGAAGTCGAGGACGCGGACACCTTGCAGCAGTGGAGCCATCGTGACAGTGCTTTCGTGGTGGTGATGATGAAATGACGATGGTAGGCCGGCCCGTCCGGGCGGCGCAGCACCCAGGAGACAGCCTGATGAGCGTGAAACCCGAATCCCTTGGCCTGTGTTCGAAGCGTCTGGCGCGCATCGAGCCCTTCTTGAAGAGCCGCTACATCGACAATGGCAAGCTGCCCTGCGCGCAGTTGCAGGTCACGCGGGGTGGCCAGAGCGTGTTGCAGTCGGTGCTGGGCCATGCCACGCTACCCGGCGCCGAGGGCGCTGGCCAAAGTGGCGGCAAGGCGCTGGCTGAAGACAGCATCGTGCGCATCTACTCGATGACCAAGCCCATCACCAGCCTGGCTTTCATGATGCTGGTTGAGCAAGGCCTGGTGGCGCTGGACGACCCGGTGCATCGCTTCATTCCCAGCTGGCGCGAGCTCGGTGTGTATGTCGCCGGTGGCGCCGGTCTGCCCGGCTCGGCCGGTGGCTGGCAGACCAAGCCGACCGAGGCGCCGATGCGCATGATCGATCTGCTGCGCCATACCTCGGGTCTGACCTACGGCTTTCAGATGCGCACCAATGTCGACGGCGCCTACCGGCGGCAAAAGCTTGAGCCCTTTGAGCAGAGCGACGGCCTGGAAGGTTTTGTGCAGGCGCTGGCCGGCGTGCCGCTGGAGTTTTCGCCCGGCACGGCCTGGAACTACTCGGTGGCCACCGACGTGCTGGGCTACCTGGTGGGCAAGATTTCAGGCCAGCCGTTTGAAGACTTTTTGCAGCAGCACATCTTCGGCCCTCTGGGCATGGTCGATACCGCTTTTCATGTGCCCGATGACAAGGCCGGCCGCTTTGCCGAGTGCTACTTCAACGGCCGCGATGGCAAGCTGATGCCGCTGCCCAGCCAGCGCGATTTCCGCAAGCCGCCGGGCGCGCCATCGGGTGGCGGTGGCCTGGTTTCAACCGCCGCCGACTACATGCGCTTCTGCGAGATGCTGCGCTGCGGCGGCGCGCTGGCGATTGGCAATGAAACGGTGCGCCTGATCGGCCCCAAGACGCTGGCGCTGATGCGCGCCAACCACCTGCCCGGCGGCAAGGACCTGGCCGATCTGTCGCTGTCGCTGTTCTCTGAGGCCACTTACCAGGGCGTGGGCTTTGGGCTGGGCTTTGCGATGACCACCGATGTCGCCAAGACGGGGCTGGCGGGTTCGTTGGGCGAGTATTGGTGGGGCGGTGCAGCCTCGACGGCGTTCTGGATCGATCCGGTGGAGGACATCAACGTTGTCTTCCTGACCCAGTTCATGCCTTCCAGCCTGTACCCGATCCGCCGCGAGCTGCGCACGCTGATCAACGCGGCCGTGATCGACAGCCGGGCTTGAAGCGTCCGCGCCGGCGCGGACCGGCGGGCCTCGACTTCAGGGCCGGTGCGTCAGGTTTTGGGCGCAGCCTTGAGCCGCTGCAGTTCGGCCTCCAACCAGGGCAGCAGTTGGTCGAAGCTCTGGCCGACGGCCTGTGACATGGCCAGCGCTGCGGCGGTGGAATCGGCGCGCTCTGCGGCGATGTCGACGGCAAAGCGCTGCTGCGCCAGCCGGGTCTGGCTACGGCGGTCGAACAGCTCAACCACCAGCGCCAGCCGGGCTCGACCCGGCTCGGTACGCACGTCGTGGTGCAGCGCATCGATGCGCAGCGTCAGCAGCCAGTCGGCGCGCATCGGCTCGCCCTGCACACCGACCGCAGTGGCCAGGCCGCGGGCTTGCAGCCGCTGCTGCAGCAAGCGTGGCAGTTGGCGCACCGGCCGGTCAACCCAGCTGGCAAACTGGTAATAGCCAAACACCGGCTCGCGGCGGGTGAAGGCGATCGACAAGGTATCGGCCATCGCCGTGCCTGGCTGGGCCTGGATCAGCAGCGCCGGTAACAGTGGCTGGGCCAGCCGCTGCACCGGTGCCTGGGCGTCGTCGCGCAGCGCCAGATGCAGCTGCGTTGCCGGCTCGTTGCCGACCTCGAGCGAGACGCAGCCCGACAGCGCAAAAGCCAGCAGCAGGGCCAGCGGCAAGGCTGGCAGCAGGGCCAGTGGCCGAACAGTGAATGTCATGGTTTGGACTCGCCTGGGCCAAATTGTTGCGGGCCCGGCCCCAGCAGTGCGGCGCGGGGATCACGCAGCTTGTCCAGCACCCGGGTGGCGGCGTCCATGCTGAGCCGCAACTCGGCGGTGGCGGCGCCAAGCTGGTCCTCCACCAGGGCGGCGCTGCCCTCCAGGCGGCGGGCAGTGCTGCTGGCTTGTTGTTCCATGCGGTCCAGCGCCGAGGCCACTTGGGCCATCGCGGTGCTGGCGTCGCGCAGCGTGCGCTCGGACTGCGCCATGGTGCTGTCCAGCCGCAGGCTGCTGCGCTCGGCGACGCCGCTGACACGCTCGCCCACGGCGGCCAGCTGGCTTGCGGCGTCGCCAACCTGCACCGCAGCCGTGCCCGCATGTGCAAGCACGCCGTCCAACGCCACCAGGCGCTGGTTGAGCCCGCTTGTCAAGTCGCGCAGGCTGCGCACCGTGGCCATCACGTTTTGGCGGTTCTCATCGGTCAGCAGTTGGTTGAGGCTGGTCAGCGCGAAGGTGATTTGCTCGCCCACCTGGCTGACACGGCCGCTGATCTCGTCGAGGTTGGACTGGCCTTCGCGGATCACCGGCAGTGGATCGCCAGCGCTGGCGGTGGTCAGCGGCTCGCCCGCCGGATCGCGGTTGACCAGAGCGATAGCCGCGATGCCGGTGACAAAGTTGCGCGTCACCACCGCCACTGTGCCGGTACGCACCGTCGCGCGTGGGTCGATCGCCACCTCCACCCGCACCCGGTTGAGCGTGTCGGGCGCCAGTGCGTAGTCAACGACACGACCGATCTTGATGCCGCGCAGGTTGACCTCGGCGCCGATCTGCAGACCGTCCAAGGCCTGCGTCTCGAAGTGGATCGCGTAGCGCGTGAAGTCGGCACGGCCGCCAGCGCTGCTCAGCCACAGCAAACCCGCCACCAGCGCGGCTACCAGCAGCAGCACTGCCGCGCCGACATAGGTATAGCGTGCCTCAGCTTCCATGCGTTGAATCTAACTGAATCATGTTGCGTACCGAGAAGTAGGACTGCACCCAGTCGTCGGGATTGTTCATCACCTCGTCCACAGGGCCATCGGCCAGCACCCGGCCGCCGGCCAGCACGATCAGGCGGTCGACCACGCTGAGCAAGGTGTCCAGGTCATGGGTGACGAGGAAGACCGTCAGCCCCAGGTCATCGACCAGTGAGCGCACCAGCTGGTCGAAGCCGCGCGCGGTGATCGGGTCCAACCCCGAGGTCGGCTCATCGAGGAACAGCACCTCGGGCTCGAGCGCGATCGCGCGCGCAATCGCCGCCCGCTTGCGCATGCCGCCCGACAGCTCGCTGGGCATCTTGGCGCCCGCGTCTTCGGGCAGGCCGGCCTGCAGCAGGCGCAGCCGCACCAAGTCATCGATGGTGCTGCGGCTGAGCCGGGTGTGCTCTTGCAGCGGCACGGCGACGTTCTGCGCCACCGTGAGCGAGGAGAACAGCGCACCGTCCTGGAACATCATGCCGAAGCGGCGCCGCACGGCATCACGTTCGGCCTCGGGCGCGGCCCACATGTCGGTGCCCAGCAGCCGCACGCGGCCGTCGCTGGGCCGGTGCAGGCCGATGATCTCGCGCAGCAGCACCGATTTGCCGCTGCCGCTACCGCCGATCAGTGCCACCAGTTCACCACGGCCGACAGCAAAGCTCAGGCCCTGGTGCACCGTCTGGCTGCCAAATCGGGTGACGATGCCGTCGACCTCGATCACGGCATCGTTGCGCCGGTGGCTATCGCGGCTATCGCGGCTATCGGGGCTAAAGCGGCTATCGCGGCTATCGCGGCTATCGTTGCCATCGCTGCTGGCCACGGGCTGGGCGCGCTTCAAAGGTCCAGCCACTGGAAGAGCATGGCAAAGCCGGCGTCGAGCAGGATCACCGCGACGATGCTCTGCACCACGGTGGAGGTGGTGGCCGCGCCCACCGCGCGGGTATCGCGGCCCACCGTCATGCCCATGCGCGTGCCGATGACGGCGATCACCAGCGCAAACACCGGCGCCTTGACCAGGCCGATCAGCACATGGCGCAGTGGCAGTGATTCCTGCAGCCGGGCAATGAAACCCTCTGGCGTGATGTCGAGCATGGCGCTGGTGATGGCCATGGCGCCCAGCAACGCGGCGATATCGCCAACAAAGACCAGCAGCGGCAGCGCCAGCATGAGTGCCAGCACCCTTGGCAGCACCAGCACCTGCCAGGCGTCCAGACCCAGCGTGCGGATGGCGTCGATCTCTTCGGTCAGCCGCATCGAGCCCAGCTGGGCGGTGAAGGCCGCGCCTGAGCGCCCGGCCACCACCACCGCGACGATGATGGGAGCAAATTCGCGGGTGGCGCCGATGCCCACGCCGTCCACCACAAAGACATTGGCACCGTATTGCTCGGCCTGCAGGCCCAGCAGATAGGCCACCACGACGCCGATCAACGATGTCACCAGCGCCACCACCGGGATCGCGTTGAGGCCGGTCTGCTCCAATTGCACCACCAGTTCACGCTGGCGCAGCTGGGCCGGATGGCGCAGCAAACGGCCCAGAGCGACCAGCATGCCGCCGAAAAAATTGAGGTGGCCCAGCAGCAGCGTACCCATGCTGGCGGCCTGCCAGCCGACCCTGGCAAGCAAGCTGCGGCCAGCCGGCGCAGCGCTGGTCTTGCTGGCCTGCCATTGACGGCGCACCTGGTCGACGATGCGGCTGTTGGCCGCCGCCAGGCCGAGCCAGGTGATGGGCTGGGCCTCCACAGGCCCACTGGAGGGCGCATCCTCACGCCCATCGGCCGGCGCCGGCCCCAGCCAACGCAGCAACACCATGGCACCGGCAGAATCGATCTGCTCAAGCGCGCTGGCATCCACCTGCAGCGGCAGACCAGGGTGCCCAAGTGCCGCCAGCGCCGCTTCGATCTCGGGCAGGCGGCTCAAGCGCCAGCTGCCCAGCAGCAGCAGCCTGGCCTGGCCGTCGCCCTGTTCAAGCTGGCAGCAGGGCTGCTCAGCCATGTTGCGGCCGGGCATCAACAGGCAACTGCATGTCTCAGAACTTCAGCTTCAGGCCGGCGCCCAGCGCCCAGGCCCGTTCTCGGGGGCTGCTGGCGTCCTTGCGCGGCCAGAAGTGGCCGACGATGACTTCGCCGATCAGCCAGTCGCGGTGGACAGGCTGCTCCCACTTGGCCTGCAGGCCATAGTCCGACAGGCCCACGCCTGAGCCCTGGACGCCGTTGAACAAGGCCTCCAGCGACAGCAGGCGCTGGTCGCCAAAAACCTTGTAAGCGCCGAGATTGCTCGACCACTCGAAGTCGCGGTTGCGCTGGGTGACGGTGGCGGCATTCAACCAGCGGGCGGTCCAGGTTGGCGATATCGATTGTTCGTAGGACAGCGCGGTGGTCGAGCCCAGGTGGTCGTCCAGGGTCCAGAACAGGGTTTCGCGGAAGTCGATGCGGCTGGCCGGCGACAGATCCCAATCGCGCTGGTAACTGGCCTGGACATAGGGCTTGAGCCCGCCGCGAAAGCCCAGCCGTAATTCGAAGACATCACGCAAGGTGGTGCCCAGGCCGGCAAAAAATCCGCGGTTGACATTGCGCACGGGCAACAGTTGCTGGCTGCGGCTCAGCGCATCGGGCTGGTCCTTGACCAGTTCGCGCCGGTCACCCTGGCCCAGGTAGAAGTAGGAACGTTCACCGAGGTTGGGCAAACGCCAGCGGGCGTGGAAGCGCACGCGGGTTTCCAGCGGCTCATCTTCGCGGCTGAGCAGGCTGACACTCAGCCGGCCCTCGCTGACGCGACCACCATCCTCGAACGGCCGGTCGCCAAACCAGCTGTCGACGCCGCGCGCCAGGCCTTCGGCGGCCAGCCGCACCGACTGGCGGGTCTTGGTCAGCATGCGGTCGGTGTCGCTGCGGTCGGGTGTCTTGTCGGTGGTTTCGCCCGCCGCCGGTGGCGTTGTCGCGGCGCCGGTCTGCGCCTGGGCATGGCTGCTGCCGGCAGCCAGGGTCATCGCCAGCGCCAGCCCGCAGCGGGCCAGCAGGGCAGGCGCACAGTGGCCGCTCTGGTGTTGCGCTAAGACCGGGTGGACAGCACCAGGCGTGGGCTGTTCGGCGGATGGTGCAAGCGGGTTGGGCATGGGCATGGGCATCATCGACAGAGCAAGGTCGGCGGCTGGCCGCACCAGGACGGGCGCGGGAAGCCGTTCATACCCTACAGCATAGCTGCGGCGACAGGCCGCTAGCGCGGCGGCGCCGCCACGCCTATTTCTTGTGCAGTGCCTGGCTCAGTTTCATGAGCACCCCCAGGGCCGGGGCTGCGCCAAGCCCGCTCAGCGCGCGGTCAAGAAAAGTGGCCAGGCAACGTTTTCTTGAGAGGAAACGCCGGGCCGCCCCAAGTTTGCTCACCCCCTCGGGCCTGACGCGAAGCGGCAGGTCTGGGGGTGCTCTCAACCGTAGACCAATGAGCCGTCGTCCAGTGGTGCCGCCGGCAACTCGTCCTTCTCGGTCCAGTAATCCTGCGCATGCAACCAAGGCGCGTGCGCGCCCTGGTGTGGCATCAGATGCAGACCGCGCGCCATGTAACCGGGGTTGAAGTTGTCGGGATCGACCCAGGGCTTCAAGGCCATGCCCTGATCCTGCGGCCGCAACGCGGGTGTCACCACTTGCGCGCCTACCGCGTCCAGGTGCTGCAGCAGCCGGCAGACGAAATCGGCGATCAGATCGGCGCGCAGCGTCCAACTGGCGCGGAAATAGCCAAAAACCCAGGCCAGGTTGGGCAGGCCGGTGAACATCGTGCCGCGCCAGCTGATGGTCTTGGCGAAGTCCAGCGGCTGGCCATCCACCTCGAACGCGATGTCGCCCAGTACGTTCAGGTTGAAGCCGGTGGCGCTGACCACCACGTCGGCCGGCAGAAAACCGCCCGATGTCAGTTGGATGCCGTCAGCGGTGAAGCGCTCGATCTGGTCGGTGACGATGCTGGCTTTGCCATTGCGCACCGCCTTGAACAGATCAGCATCGGGCACAAAGGCGATGCGCTGTTGCCAAGGCCGGTAGTTGGGCGTGAGGTGCTCGGCCACCACCGCCTCGAAGCCCGGGCCGAGCGCAGCGTTGACGCCGGCCAACAGCTCCTTCTTGACCACCTCGGGTTCGGCGACGCAGCGGCGGGTGAAGGCGGCCTGGTCGAACAAGAGCTTGCGGCGCACGATCTCGTGGATCCACTCGGCCGGGATCTCGAGCTGGCGCAAGGTATCGGCCAGCTCATTGGCATTGCGCCCGGTGATGAAAAAAGTGGGCGAGCGCTGCAGCATCGTCAGCTGTGCGCAGCTGTCGGCAATCGCCGGGATCAAGGTGGCGGCGGTGGCGCCTGAGCCGATCACCACCACACGCTGGCCGGCCAGCGACAGGTCTTCGGGCCAGCTCTGCGGGTGCAGCAGCCGGCCCTTGAAATCTTCCAGGCCTGGCCAGCTGGGCGTATAGCCTTGGTCGTGGCGGTAGTAGCCTTGGCACATCCACAGGAACTTGACGCTGAAGCATTGCGGCGATTCGACACCGTTCTCGTCGCTGCGCAGCGCTTCAATCAGCCAGCGCTGGTCAGCGCTGGACCATCGCGCCGAGCGGATGGCATGGCGGTAGCGGATATGGGCGCCAATCCCGTTGTCTTCAATCACTTCGCCCAGGTACTGCAGGATATCGGCGGCCTGGGCGATCGGCATGCCAGTCCAGGGCTTGAAGCGGTAGCCGAAGGTGAACAGATCGCTGTCAGATCGGATGCCGGGGTAGCGGTGGGTGCGCCAGGTGCCGCCGAAGCCGGCCTGTGACTCCAGCACCACAAAGCGCTTGCCGGGGCATTGCTGCTGCAGGTGATAAGCCGCGCCGATGCCGGAGATGCCGGCGCCGACGATCAGCACGTCAAAGTGCTCGGTTGCGGCGGTGTTGGCGGGTGGCGGCATGGCGGCTTCTTGGTGAACCAGGATCTGGCGATTCACGCTAGCACGCGGCCGCCGGAGGCTGCTGTCACCTGCTTGCCAGCGCAGCTCATGCACTGCCCTGTGCACTGTGCCATGTGCGCTGTGCGCTGTGCCCTGTGCCCTGTGCCCTGTGCCATGCGCCATGCGCCAAGGCACAGGCCGCTGCGCTGGCATGCCACACTGCGCCAGCGCAGCAGGACTGTCCTGTCCTGCCTGACGACGCCGCCTTTTGCAGATCAGGAGAAACGCATGCGAGACCTCAAGAACAAAGTGGCTTGGATCACCGGCGCGGGCAGCGGCATTGGCAGTGCCACCGCGCTGGCGCTGGCCGGTGCGGGCATGCGGCTGGTGTTGTCGGGCCGACGCCAGCCGGAACTGCAACAGGTGGCCGAGCAGGTAGCGCAGGCCGGCGGCAGCGCCCGTGTGGCGGTGCTGGATGTGGCCGACGGCGATGCGGTGCAAGCGGTGGCCGACAGCATCGCCGCCAGCGAGGGCCGGCTCGACATGCTGGTTAACAGCGCCGGCTTGAACGTGCGCGAGCGCAACTGGAAGCACTTGAGCCGCGCCGGCTGGGACCTGGTGCTGCGCATCGACCTCGACGGCACGTTTTACTGCTGCCATGCCGCGCTGCCGCTGCTGCGGCGCGCCGGCGATGGTTTGATCGTCAATGTGTCGTCCTGGGCCGGCCGCCATGTCAGCACGCTGACCGGGCCGGCCTACAGCGCGGCCAAGTTTGGCGTCAACGCGATGACCGAGAGCCTGAACATCGAGGAGTGCATTCACGGCGTGCGCGCCACTGCAGTGTGCCCAGGCGAGGTGGCCACGCCGATCCTCGACAAGCGGCCGGTACCGGTCAGCGCCGAGCAGCGCGCTCGCATGGTGCAGGCGCAGGACTGCGGCGAGCTGATGCTGTTCCTGGCCCGTATGCCGGGCCATGTCTGCATCAATGACGTGACCATCAGCCCGACCTGGAACCGCGGCTACGTGGCGCAGGCGCAAGCGATGCCTGATTGAGCCGCAGCCTGCCGGCCGCCGCTGCCTGGGCCGCTTCGCACCCAAGGTGCATGATGCTGCGATGTGCGGGCCGGACGGGCTGGCCCGCCGCCCCCATGGCCCCTGGCCTCTGGCCAAACAGGAGAAGCGCGATGAAGTCCGCCGCAGCCATTCTTGAGACCAAGTCGGTGCAGACCGTCTACATCACCAGCCCGGACACCTCGGTCTTCGACGCCGTCAAGCTGATGGCTGACAAGGACATCGGCGCGCTGCTGGTGATGCAGGACGGGCAGTTGGTCGGCCTCATCACCGAGCGTGATTACGCGCGCAAGATTGCGCTGATGTCACGCTCCTCGCGCGACACCCCCGTGCGCGAGATCATGAGCGACCAGGTCTTGTGCGTGCGTGCCGACCGCAGCAGCGACGACTGCATGGCGCTGATGATCAGCAACCGGGTGCGCCACCTGCCGGTGATGGCGGGGGACAGCTTGATCGGCCTGATCTCGATCGGCGACCTGGTCAAGGACATCATCAGCGAGCAGCAGTTTGTCATCCACCAACTCGAGCTCTACATCACCGGCTCACGGGAGTGAGCCGGTGAGCGCTTGAGGCCAGCCCGCTGGCAGCCCGCCTAGCTAGGAGCCTGTCGGGCTTGGGGAGCGTCGGCTGCGAATCGACCGCAGCGGTCCATTTCTCACCGTCTTTTTGCCCCATAGCTGGGCTATGGCGCTGCAAATCCGGCAAGAACTGTCCTCGCTGGGGCCGCTTCTCGCTTTTCGACGCCCCAAGCCCGACAGGCTCCCAGGAGCCTGTCGGGCTTGGGGAGCGTCGGCTGCGAATCGACCGCAGCGGTCCATTTCTCACCGTCTTTTTGCCCC
>JBBQJN010000114.1:0-11282 GCA_038325945.1 Burkholderiales bacterium
AAAGATCGAAATGAAAGCATCAGCAAAAATTGCATTGGCATCTCTGGCCTTGATGGGAGCCGCGTTGGCGCCGGTTGCGCAGGCCGCACTGGTGACCTTCGACGACGTCGTCCCCGGCACGTTTCTCGTCGATGGTGGCCCGGTCACCAGTGGTGGGTTCACCTTCACCGCTGGAACCGCCTCCAGCGGGGGCCTCGTTGAAACCACGGGCGCGCTGGGCGCCCCCGACAACGACGGTACTCAGGCGCTGGGCATGTACTTCGACAGCTCGGTGACGATGTCCCGTATCGATGGTCTGGGCTTCGCCCTGGTTGGGCTGGACTTCTCAGCCATCAACTTTGGTCAGGCCGGCGGCCAACTGGTAATGCAGGGGCTGCGAGCCGATGGTGTTGGCACGATCCAGGTGTCGCAGAACTATGCCTTCGACGCTAGCGGCGGCTTCAAGTTTGCAACCCTCGGCGCAGGCGACCTCGGCGGCCTGGCCAGCAACCTGCTGCAGTCGGTGAACTTTTCGGGCTGCACCTTCGACGGTTCGGGTGCTTGCGTCGGACCGACATTCCAGAACTTCAACAACTTCGCGCTCGACAATATTCGGGCCATTCCCGAGCCGGGTAGCTTGGCCTTGGTCGCATTGGCATTAGGGCTTGCCGGGGTGGCGCGCCGCCGCGCCGCAGCCTGATCATCACGGTTTACCGAGGAGACAATACCCATGAAGATGAACCGATTGGCGCTGGGCCTTTGCCTGGCAGCTGTGGCCGCCACCGCCGGCGCGCAGACCGCATCGCGCAAGACCTACATCGTCGAACTGATCGACCCGCCCGCCGCCACCTACGAGGGCGGCGTTGCCGGCCTGACCGCCACGCGGCCGGCCCGTGGCAATCGCATCAACGCCTCGTCGCGCCAGGTGCGCGACTATGTGAGCCACCTTGAAGGCAAACGCCAGGCCGTGACGCGCACCGTGCCTGGCGCACGTGTGTTGCACCGCTACAGCATGGTGCTCAACGGCTTTGCGGCCACCCTGACCGACGCCGAGGTTGCCCGACTCGCCAAGAATCCGCGCGTCAAGTCGATCGTCCCGGACGAGGCACGCAAGCTGGACACCAGCTTCACGCCCACCTTCCTGGGCCTTGACCAGCCCGGCGGCGCTTGGTCGCGCTTCGACGCCAACGGCCGCGCCCTCAAGGGCGAGAACGTGATCATCGGTGTCGTCGACTCCGGCGTCTGGCCAGAGAACACGTCGGTGTCGGACAAGGTCGACACCAGCACCGGCAAAGCCGTGCCATCGCACACGCCGTTGGGCGGCAACATCGCGCTGGCCTACGGCCCGCTGCCAGCCGGCAAGCCCTGGAGCGGCATCTGCCAGCCCGGCGCCGCACCCACCGTCGCCCCCCTGCTGCCGGCGGCCAACGCTGGCCTGGTCGACATGGCCTTCACGGCGGCCAAGTGCAACAACAAGCTGATCGGCGCGCGCTACTACACCGCTGGCGTGCTGGCCGGTGGCCGGTTGCTGTGGAATACCGAATTCGTCTCGCCACGTGACGAAAGCGGTCACGGCAGCCACACCTCCGCCACCGCTGGCGGCAACGAGGGTTCGTCGGGCACGATCTCGGGCACCTTCATCCCGTCGTTCTCAGGCATCGCGCCGCGCGCACGGCTGTCGGTCTACAAGGTCTGCTGGACCTGGAACAACAACAACGTCGCCCAAGGCAACTGCTTCACCTCTGACTCGGTGGCGGCCATCGACCAGGCCGTTGCCGACGGTGTCGACGTCATCAACTACTCAATCTCAGGCAGCACCACCAGCTTCGTCGACCCGATCGAGACGGCGTTCCGCCGCGCGGCTTACGCCGGCGTCTTCGTCTCGGCCTCAGCGGGCAACTCAAACGTTGCGGGCAATGCACCGACAGTGGCTCACATCAGCCCCTGGATCATGACGGTGGGCAACTCGACCCACTCCCGCTATACCGAGGCCACAGTCACGCTGGCGGCCACCGGCCTGGCCGGCCAGGGCGCTTCGTTCCAGACCGCTGGCGTGGGCCCCTCGACGCTGACCTGGTCGCGCATCGCCGGTGCTGCGGCCACGCAAGCGAGCCAGGACTCGCAGCAGGCGCTGTGCTACGGCGCCGCAGACAACGTGGCGCCGCTGCTTGACCCGGCCAAGGTGGCCGGCAAGATCATCGTCTGCGACCGCGGCGGCAACTTCCTGGTCAACAAGGTGGCCAACGCCAAGGCCGCCGGCGCGATCGGCGTGATCATCCAGAACACGCCGTCGTCGGGCTCCACCACGCCCTTGATCGTCGGCGTGCTGCCGGTGGTTCATCTGCCAGTTTCGGCGTTCACTGCAGTCACCACCGAGGCGCTGCTCGGTAACGGGAACAGCGGCATGGCGACGATCTCGCCGAGTTTCCAGGTGGCGGGTGTTGTCGCACCGGTAATGGCGGGTACGTCGTCGCGCGGCCCCAACCAGGGCGACCTGAACATGCTCAAGCCGGACATCACGGCACCGGGCACCGACATCATCTCGGCCTACACCAACACCGACCTGAGCAGCCCCGAGCGTGACCTGGTTCGGACAGGTGCACTGATCCCGGCCAGCGGCACCAACATGATCAGCGGCACGTCGATGTCGTCACCGCATCTGGCCGGCATGGGCGCGCTGATGAAGCAAGCCAATCCGACCTGGAGCCCGGCGGCGATCAAGTCGGCACTGATGACCAGCGCGCAGCCGATCGTCAAGCTGGCCTCGGGTGCGGTGGATCCGACGCCCTGGGGCTACGGCGCTGGCCATGCCAATCCGAATGCGGCGCTGTCCACGACCTTGGTCTACGATGCCACACCGGCCGACTTCGACAAGTATGTCGCCAAGTCGATCTCGCCGTGGAACCTGAACATGGCGTCGATCACCCGGGCCAACGTGGTCGGCCCGGCGCCTGTGACGCGCACCTTGACCAACACCGGTGCGGGCCAGGTGACCTACAACGCCAGCACTGTGAGTCCGCCGGGCTTCACGGTCACGGTGAACCCTGCCAGCCTGACCATCCCGGCCGGCGGCAGCGCCAGCTACGTGGCGACGATCACCCGTACCACTGCGGCGAATGAGGCCTGGCAGTTCGGCAGCCTGACCTGGTCTGACGTGAACAACCCGAGCATGACGGTACGCAGCCCGGTGCAAGCCAAGTTCACTTTGTTTGTCGGCGCGCCGACAGTGACTGACGTACGGACCACCGGCGGCAAGGTGATCACGGTCGGCACCGGCTGGAGCGGCATCCTCAATGTCACCCCGTCAGGCATGGTGGCAGCGACCCGGGTCGCCGGCAAGTCGGTGGAGGGCCAGCCTGATGTCTGCTTCGACATTGCAACACCGACCGGTACCCAGGTCATCCGTGTCGCGCTGTTCAATGCCGATACCCAGGGTGGCGCGGCCAGCGACATCGACCTGTCGCTGTGGCGCAAGACCGGTGCGAACACCAGGACCGCAGTCGGCTCAAGCGGCAGCGAAACGTCGGACGAGTGGGTGATGGTCACCAGCCCGACCCAGTCGGCAACCTTCGGCTACCAGGCCTGCGTCAATGCCTACGCGCCCTTGAACGGCAGTGCAGACTTCACGCTGTCGTACTGGGTGGTCGGCACGCCGGTGGGTGTTCAGAGCCTGAGGGCCATGGGTCCGCCGGTGGCTTATGTGGGCGGCACGGCGCCGATCATCCTGAGCTGGAACCTGGCAGCAAACCAGCGCTACCTGGGCAACGTGGCGCTGCGCCAGACAGTGGGTGGCACGGTGATTGGCAACACGCCGGTCTACATCGACGGTGTGGCCAACCCCAGCGCGTCCGGGCTGCCCAACCCGAACGACGATGGCGGTTGGGCCAGCTACAAGCAGCCGAAGTGATAGACAACAGCGTCGATGCTTGAATCCACAAGGGGCCTTCGGGCCCCTTGTCTTTTGGCCTGCGCCGCCTTGGCCGCCTACGACCGTGCGCCTAGCTTGCGTTGGCAGTTGAATGTCGATTGCGTTGTGCGGGCAAGCCGGGCAACGATTGGTCCTACCCTCGCAACCTGTTCAACTTCAGCCTTCAGACTGGCCAACATAAAACGCAAAAAGCCCCGACCGGCGAACCGTGCGGGGCTTTTGCGTAAGTGCTTGTCAGCACTGGCAATTCTTGGTGGCCTGGGGCGGAATCGAACCACCGACACGCGGATTTTCAATCCGCTGCTCTACCAACTGAGCTACCAGGCCAAGAGCCTAGCAGTATAGCGTCAAAAGCGCCGCGGTCCGCCGGCCAGGCCGGCCGCAGCGGCCCCTGCGGCAGCCTCAGACTCCGCCGCGCTTGTTGCGGGTCAGGTCCACGCCGAGTTGCTTGAGCTTGCGGTAGAGGTGGGTGCGCTCCAGGCCAGTCTTCTCGGCAACGCGGGTCATCGAGCCGTTTTCCTTGGCCAGATGGAACTCGAAGTAGCTCTTCTCAAAGGCGTCGCGGGCTTCGCGCAGCGGGCGGTCAAGGCCGAAGCTTTGCTCGGCCTGCGGGCCCTGCGGCACCACGGACGCCTGGGCTTGACCGACTGCGGCGCCGTCGCCACCCGTCAGCGCCCGCTCGCCCTGCTGGCCACCGGCCAGCCCCGGCGCGCCGCCCAAACCCTGGGTGGCGGCCAGCACCGGCGGCGGCCGTAGCAGCGGGCGCACCAGCGCTTGCTCTACCGCGCGCAGCAGCTTTTGCAGGGTGATCGGCTTTTCAAGGAAGGCGGTGGCGCCGTGCTTGGTGGCCTCTACCGCGGTGTCGATGGTGCCGTGGCCGCTCATCATGATCACCGGCATGTTCAGCAGGCCGCCAGAACCCCACTCCTTGAGCAGCGTGATGCCGTCGACATCGGGCATCCAGATGTCGAGTAGCACCAGGTCGGGGCGTTTGAGCTCGCGCGCGGCGCGGGCCTGCGCGGCGTTTTCGGCCAGTTCGATGGTGTGCCCTTCGTCGGAAAGGATTTCCGACAGCAGGCCTCGGATGCCCAGTTCGTCGTCAACTACAAGAATCGTTGCCATGCGTGCTCACTGCTGCGGTGCGGCGCCGGTGGCCGTTGCCGGGCTGGGGTTCGAGGGGCTGGCAGCGGCCAGCAGGACGGGGGCAGAGGATGACGGCGCGAAGCGAGAAAATGATAACGATACCTGGGCACCCAGCGACTTGCCGGCGTCCACCGCGTCGGCCGAGGCCTCGGCGGCATGGCGGTTGACGATGCGCACCAGCGCGCCATGTTCGTCGGCGATCTTCTTGACCACCGCCAGCCCCAGGCCAGTGCCCTTGGGCTTGGTGGTGACGTAAGGCTCAAAAGCGCGCTTGAGCACCTTGTCGCTGAAGCCACCGCCATTGTCGCTGACCTTCAACCTCACAGCGCGCAGCGCGCCGTCGGCGTTGCGCGCGGCCTCGGTGATCACCTGCACCTGGCCGTCGGCGCGCGATTCCACGGCGTCCATCGCGTTTTGCACCAGGTTGTGGATGACCTGGCGCAACTGGGTGGCATCACCAGCGATCTCGGGCAGCGCAGGCGCCAGCGTGGCCAGCAGCCGGCCTTGCTCTTGGGGCGCTGCGTACAGGCCCAGCACCTCCTGCACCAGCGCGTTCAGGTCCAGCGGCGCCAGCTGCGCCGCGGGCAGCCGGGCGTAATCACGAAACTCGTCGACCAGGCGCTTCATCGATTGCACCTGGGCCACGATGGTGGCCACCGAGCGGCTGAGCATGGCGCGGTCGGGCTCGTTCATGCGCGCCGCCAGCTTGTGCTCCAGGCGCTCGGCAGAGAGCTGGATCGGCGTCAGCGGGTTCTTGATCTCATGCGCCAGCCGGCGCGCCACCTCGGCCCAGGCCACGCCGCGCTGGGCCGACACCACCTCGGTGATGTCGTCAAACACCAGCAGCCGGGCGCCGCCGGGCAGCGGCGCGCCGCGCAGCAGCAGGTTCAGGCTGGCGCCGTTGCCCAGTTGCAGTTCGAAGGCGTCCTGCCAGTGATCGCGCTCGCCATCCTCGGGGCTGGTGCGGTGCAGTTCACTGCGCCGCCAGACGGCAGCGGCCAACTCGGTCAAGCCGGGCAATTCTTCCAGCCGGCGGCCGCGGTAGGCGCTCAACGGCTGGCGCAGGATGCGGGTGGCGCCAGGGTTGACGGTGTCGATCGCGCCCTCTGGGTCGAACACGATGACGCCCGCAGACAAGCTGTCCAGGATGGTTTGCAGCCGGGTGCGTGCGCCGTCCATCTGCGCCACGCCACGCTGCACCTGCTCACGCGCATCGGCCAGTTGCTGGGTCATCTTCGCAAAGGATCGGGTCAAGCCGCCCAGCTCGTCGCGCGATGCAAACACCGGCTTGGCCGTGAGGTCGCCGTCGGCCACCTGGCGCACACCGTCGGCCACCAGCAGCAGTGGCCGGATGATCTGGTTGCCCAGCATCACCGCCAGCAGCAGCGCGCCAAACACCGCCAGTACCAGCGACAGCGTCAAGGTGCCCACCACCATGCGGCGCAGGCCGTCACGGGCCAGCGCGCGGCGTTGGTATTCGCGGTAAGCCGATTGCACCGCCAGCGCATTGGTCACCAGCGCATTGGGCAAGGGCCGCACCAGCATCAAGAAGCGTTCTTCTCGCGCTGCCGCCAGGCTGATGTCGGTATTGGGCACCAGGGCCAGCGCGCGCACCTTGGCCGTGGGCACAGCGCCGGACTCGGGCTCATCGTCCAGCCCCTCCAGCACCGCAGCGGCGCCCTGCTGCCGGGCCGCGCGCAGCAGCGACGCTGACGGCCGCTCTGGCATCAGCACCCCGGTACTGCTGCCTGCGCTGGCCAGCACCTGGCCGTTGGCGCCCAGCAGCACGGCATCGCGCACGTCCAGTTGCACCCGTGTGCGCTCCAGCGCCAGCGTGCCGATGGCTTGGCGCTCTTCGGCCTTGCGGGCGGTCTGCTGGCGGTTGTCGGCCAGGCGCTCGGCGGCGCTGCGTGCCTTGGATGCGAGGTCAGACACCTCGGCCTCCAGCGTGCTGCGGCCCAGCGCCAGGCCGGCGTCCAGCGCCTGCGCCACCTGCACGTCGAACCAGCTGTCGATGCTGCGGGTGACAAACTGGTAGGACACGCCGTAAATCAGCAGCCCGGGCAGCACACCGACCAGCGCAAACACCCCCGCCAACTTGGCCAGCAAACGGCTGCCAAACTTGCCGTGGCGCAGCCTTGCCACCAGGCGCAACGCCGCCAGCAGGATAAAGCCCAGCAACAGCACGGCCACTGTCAGGTTGACCCAGAACAGCCAGACAAAATGCCGCTCGGCCAGCAAACCGGTGGTGGCCAGCGACAGCACAAAGGCCAGCACCAGCGAGGCGCCAACCACCGCCACGGCGGCCACCAGCAAGGCCCAGCGCGCCGATTTGGTCATGGCCGCCGGCGCTGTGCCTGGCCTGCGCGTGGCAGCAGCATCATTCCAGTCGCAGGCTGCGCTCGACGCTCAGCTTCCAGTCGCCGCCCAGGTCAATCTGCATCGGCTGCGGCAGCTGGCTGTTGTCCAGCCTGAAGCTGAACTCGACATAGTGGCGGTCGCCGGGGTCGATCTTGTCCAGATCGACCAGCCGCCAGCCGCTCAAACGGGTCATCGGCGCCAGTGCCTGCGCCAGCGTCTCGTAGCCCTGCGACAGCCCGCCCAGGCTGAGCCGCCAGCTGGCGGTCAACGGTTGGTAGGTGACGCGCCAGGTGCGGCTGACGCGGGCTACGCGCTCGTCGCGCCAGTACCAGCGGTTGCGAAAGACCGTGGCCTGGGCGGTGAAGTACATCGGTATGCCGCGGTGCAGCGCGTCCTCGATCGCCGCGCCCAGGTTGAGCCGCGAGCTGAACTCGAGCGTCAGCTCAGCGTCGCGGCGCTCCAGTTTGAGTTGGGTCAGCTCGACCGACTGCGACCAGGCCGGCGCCGCGCCGCCCAGCAGCCACAGCAGCCACAGTAGCCACAGTAGCCACGGCGCGAAACTGCGGCGCAGTCGCAGCCGCCATTGACTGACAAACCGCGGCAGCGCTGGGTACGGGGACTCGCGGCGCGTCGGCAACACAGGCTCAAGGTTTGTGGATCAAGGCGTAGAAAAAACCATCGCCGGTGAAGGCGGCAGAACTGCCCGGATTGTCCGGCACTCCCAGCAGGTGGCCAGGAGAGCTGGGCAGCAGGCGGGGTTGCTCGGCGGCATGGCGTTGCAAAAAAGCATCGATCTGATCCTGACCTTCGGCCTTGAAGATTGAGCAGGTGGCATACAGCAACCTGCCGCCGGGCGCCAGCAGCGGCCACAAGGCCTCCAGCAGTTCACGCTGTACCGTGGCCAGTGCCGCCACATCGGCGGGCCGGCGCAGCCAGCGCACATCGGGATGGCGCCGCACGATGCCCGATGCGGTGCAGGGCGCGTCAAGCAAGATGGCGTCGAACGGCCGGCCGTCCCACCAGGCGGCGGCCTGGCGCGCGTCGGCCGCCTGCAGCTTCACGTTGCCGGTGCCGGGGCCGGCGGCTGGCAGTTGCAGGCGGTTCAGCGTCTGCTGCACCTTCTGCAGCCGGCCGGCGTCACTGTCCAGCGCCAGCAGCTCGATATCAGCGCGCTCCAACAGATGGGCGGCCTTGCCGCCCGGCGCGGCGCAGGCGTCAAGCACACGCGCCCCTGGCGCCAGCGGCGGCAGATCAGCCGGCGCGCCCGAGCCCAGAAGCAGCAGCGCCGCGCGCTGGGCCGACAAATCCTGCACCGAGACCTCGCCGGCCTCGAAGCCCGGCAGATCCAACACGCCGCAGGGCTGGGCCAACACCAGTGCCTGGCCACCGAAGGCCGCGTCGTCAATCAGCGTGGCAACCCGCCCCAGCGCCGCCAGCCGCTGCTGGTAGGCCAAGGCGCTGCCGCGCCGCGCGTTGACGCGCAGCACCATCGGCGCATGACGGTTGGCCTCGGCCATCAACGCCGAGGCCTGGGCCGGCCAATCGTGGCGCAGCCGGTCAATCCACCAGGACGGGTGGTTGTGCGCCGCCACCGGCTGGCGCTGCGCCGCGGCCACCAGCGCCCCGCGCTCGCGCAGAAAGCGGCGCAGCACGGCGTTGATGAAGTTGGCCGCCGCTGGCGTGCGCTGGCGGGCGGCGGTCACCGCCTGGTCAACCAAGGTGTGCTCGGCGTAAGGCGGCGGGCCGTCGCCCGGCCACAGCAGGGCCAGCGCGCTGACCAGCAGCGCATCCACCTGCGGCGGCGGCGTCTTAGGCGCCAGCAGTGCACGCACGGCCTGCGCGCCGCCCAGCGCGCGCAGCACGGCAAAACTCAGCGCCTGGGTGCCGGGGCGCAAATCAGCCGGGCAGTCGGCCAGCCAGTCGGTCAGCGAGCGGCCGGCCAGCACCGCGGCCACCGCGTCGGCCACCTGGCCCAGCAGGCGGTGCAGGGGTGGCGAGGAAGCGGGAGGGCTCATGGTTTCAGTCTATCCCCCACCGTCAGACGCGACTTGGGCGCTGCCTGCACAATGCGCGGTTCAGAAGCCAGCACTCAAGCACCCATGCCGGACAACGCCCCCCTGTTTCGCAGCGCCGAAGAACTCGCCAGCCTGAGCGCCAGCGAGCGCATCCGCTACCGGCTGATCGGCGCCAAGCGCCGCTATCACGCCAACGACAACATCGCCGAGCATGTGCGCGCCGGTGAGCTGGAAGAGCTCAAGACCGAGGTGCAAGGCCACTTGCAGCAGGTGTTGCGCGCGCTGGTGATCGACACCGACAGCGACCACAACACCAAAGAGACGGCCAAGCGGGTGGCCAAGATGTTTGTCGAGGAGGTGTTCCGCGGTCGCTATGTGCCGATGCCAGTGGTCACCGAGTTTCCCAACTTCTCGCGCCTCAACGAGCTGATGATCGTCGGCCCGATCACCGTGCGCAGCGCCTGCTCGCACCATCTGTGCCCGATCCTGGGCCGGGTCTGGATCGGCATCCTGCCCAACGAGCATTCCAACCTGATCGGCCTGTCGAAGTACGCCCGCGTCTGCGATTGGGTGATGAGCCGGCCGCAGATCCAGGAAGAAGCGGTGGTGATGCTGGCCGATGCGCTGCAGGAGCGCGTCAAGCCTGACGGCCTGGCCATCGTGATGGAGGCCGACCATTTCTGCATGCATTGGCGCGGCGTCAAGGACACCGATACCGCGATGACCAACAGCATGATGCGCGGCGCCTTCCTCAAAGACCCCAACCTGCGACGCGAATTTCTCTCGTTGCTGTCGAAGAAAAACGACTGATCGCGCGCGGCGCCCCAAGCGGAGAACTCACCATGTTGGTACGACTGCTTTACGCAAGCCGGGTCACGGCCCCGATGGACCAGGACGCGCTGCATGCCATCCTGCGCCAGAGCAAGGGCAACAACCCGGCGCTCGGCATCACCGGGCTGCTGTGCTACTCGGACGGCCTGTTCATCCAGGCGCTCGAGGGCGGCCGGCAGGCGGTGAACCAGCTCTACCTGAAGATCGCCGCCGACCCGCGCCACAGCGATGTGGTGCTGCTCAACTACGAGGAGATCGGCGAGCGCCGCTTTGCCGGCTGGTCGATGGGCCAGGTCAACATGGCGCGGCTGAACCCGGCGCTGCTGCTGAAGTACTCGGCCACGCCGGTGCTGGACCCGTATTCGGTATCAGGCCAGGTCTCGCTGGCGATGTTCGACGAGCTTGTTGCCACCGCTTCCATCATGGCTGAGCGCGGCTGATCTTTAGAAGCGCCCTGCCCGCCCAAAGCGCAGCAGCGAGACCAGCAGCCGCGTCGGAAACTGTGTCGTCGCCAGGTTGTAGGCCTCGCCGGCCTCGTTGAACAACTGGCGCGCAAACTGCAAGCGTGGCGGCAGCGCTTGCAGGCTGCTCAGCGCCGCTGCCACCTCGGCGTCGGCCAGCAGCGCCGGCTGCCGATCAACCAGCGCCAGCACACGCACCAGCACCGCCACCAGCACGGCATCGGCCTTGCCCAGCTCGGCCGCCGTGTCGACAGCCAGCGGTGATCGGCTCAGCGCGGCCGCCGCCGCCTGCACCTGGGCCTGGGCCTGGACCACGGCGTCGATGGCCGCTGTCTCGCCGGCCAGCGGCTCGGCCAGCCGCGGCAACAGCGAGCCCAATAACTGACCACGCGCCTGCAGCGCTGCGTCCACCTGCGCCCAGCAGGCCACCAGCGCGGCCTTCAGTGACATCACGCGGTTGTGCGCGCCCAACGTCCACAGGCCCAGCACCGCCAGCAGCACCAGCCAGACCCACCAGGCGTCACTCACAGCGTCGCAGCCGGCTGCGATGCCAACCACTGCTGG
>JBBQJN010000115.1:0-11279 GCA_038325945.1 Burkholderiales bacterium
GCCACGGCGCGCAGGTCGCCGTCGGCCCAGACCACACGGCCGCCGCTGACGGTATGGCTGGCCACGCCCTTGACGACGCGGCCCTCGAAGATGTTGAAGTCGCCCTTGGAGAACTGCGTCTTGGCGCTGAGGGTGCGTGTGGCCGCGGCGTCCCACAGCACGATGTCGGCGTCGGCGCCGGCCACGATGCAGCCTTTGCGTGGGTAGATGTTGAAGATCTTGGCGGCGTTGGCCGAGGTGATGGCGACAAACTCGCTGGGCGTCAGCCGCCCGCTGTTGACGCCGGCGTCCCAGATCACGCCCAAGCGGTCTTCAACCGCGCCGCAGCCGTTGGGGATCTTGGTGAAATCGTCCTTGCCGGCGGCCTTCTGCGGCGCGCAGAAGACGCAGTGGTCGGTGGCCGTGGTGTGCAGCTGGCCGCTTTGCAGGCCGCGCCACAGCATCTCCTGGTGGCCGTCGGCGCGCGGGCGGAACGGCGGGCTCATGACGTAAGCCGCCGCAGTGGCGAAGTCGGGATGGCGGTAGACGCTGTCGTCCAGGATCAAATGGCCGGCCAGCACCTCGCCGTAGACCCGCTGGCCGCGGGCGCGGGCGCGGGCGATGGCCTCGGCCGACTCATTGCAGCTGACATGCACGATGTAGATCGGCACGCCCAGCACGCCGGCGATAGCGATGGCGCGGTTCGCAGCCTCGCCCTCGACCATCGGCGGGCGGCTCAGCGGGTGGCCCTCGGGGCCGGTGATGCCCATCTTCAGCACCTCTTGCTGCAGCAGGTAGACCAGCTCGCCGTTCTCGGCATGCACGGTGGGCATGGCGCCGAGTTCGAGCGCGCGCTTGAAGCTGTTTACCAGCGTCTCGTCGTCGCACATGATGGCGTTTTTGTAGGCCATGAAGTGCTTGAAGGTATTGACGCCTTCTTCCTGCACCAGCTTGCCCATGTCGGCGTGCACGCCCTCGCTCCACCAGGTGACGGCGACATGGAAGCCGTAGTCGCCGGCCGATTTTTCGGCCCAGCCGCGCCACATCCGGAAGGCGTCCATCAGCGGCTGCTGCGGGTCGGGGATGACAAAGTCGATGATGCTGGTGTTGCCGCCGGTGAAGCCGGCCGCGGTGCCGCTGAAAAAATCGTCGGCCGCCACCGTGCCCATGAAGGGCAGCTGCATGTGGGTATGCGGGTCAATGCCGCCGGGCATCACATAGCGGCCGCCGGCGTCCAGCGTCTCGGCACCGGCCGGCGCGGCCAGTTGCTCGCCGACGGCGACGATCTTGCCGCCCTCGCACAGCACATCGGCACGGAATTCACGGTCGGCATTGACGACGGTGCCGCCGCGGATCAGCAGAGCTTTCATGGTGAAGTTCCTTCTCGGTTCAGAAAAAAGTCGACCTCCACCGGCCGGCCGGGCAGGCACAGCGTGGAGACTGCGGGCGCCGCGCTCGCCACCAGTTGGCCGCGCCGCCAGACCTTCAGGCGCGTGGCACGCAGGCGGATGGCTTCGATCGGGTTCTCGGCCTGCAGCAGCACCAGGTCGGCTTGGCAGCCAGGCGCGATGCCGTAGCCGTCCAGCCCCAGCAGCGCGGCCGGCGTGCTGGTGACGGCGTCAAAACACTGGCGCATCGCGTCCTGGCCGGTCATCTGCGCCACATGCAGGCCCATGCTGGCCACCTCCAGCATGTCGGCGCGGCCCAGCGGGTACCAGGGGTCGAGCACGCAGTCATGGCCAAAGGCCACCGGCACGCCGGCGGCCAGCAGCTCGGGCACCCGGGTCATGCCGCGGCGCTTGGGGTAGCTGTCGTGGCGGCCCTGCAGCGTGATGTTGATCAGCGGGTTGGCCACCACGCCGACGCCGGCTTCGGCTATCAAGGGCAGCAGCTTGGAGACGTAGTAGTTGTCCATCGAGTGCAGGCTGGTGCAGTGCGAGCCGACAACGCGGCCCTGCAGGCCCAGGCGCTGGGTCTCAAAGACCAGTGTCTCAATGTGGCGCGACAGCGGGTCGTCACTCTCGTCGCAGTGCATGTCCACACGCAGGCCGCGTGCGGCGGCTTCTTCGCACAGCAGCGTGACGCTGGCTGCGCCCTCGGCCATCGTCCGCTCGAAGTGCGGGATGCCGCCGACCACGTCGACGCCCAGATCCAGCGCACGCTTGAGGTTGGCCAGCGCATTGGCCGAGCGCAGCAACCCGTCCTGCGGAAAGGCCACCAGCTGCAGATCGAGGTAGGGTGCCACCTGGCGTTTGGCTTCGAGCAGCGCCTGCACCGCCAGCAGCCGGTCGTCGCAGATGTCGACATGGCTGCGGATCGCCAGCAAGCCTTGCGCCACTGCCCAATCGCAGTAGGTCAGCGCGCGCTGCAGCAGCGCCTCTTGGGTCAGCTTGGGCTTGAGCTCGCCCCACAGCGCGATGCCCTCAAGCAGCGTGCCACTGCGGTTGATGCGCGGCAGGCCGTAGCTCAGCGTGGCGTCGAGGTGGAAGTGCGCGTCGACAAAAGGCGGGCTCAGCAGCAGGCCGCCGGCGTCCAGCACCTGATGCGCCGGCGCGTGCCAGCCGGGCTGCACTTCGACGATGCGGCCGGCCATCACGCCCACCGACATGGTGTGGCGGCCATCGGGCAGGCGGGCGTTGGTGATCAGCAGATCGAGCATGGTGGGGATGGGGCTGGGGAGTAGGCGGCTCAGCGCTCGCCGGGGATATAGGGTTTCATCAGCGCCTGCGGCGCGGTGGCGCGGCGCGAGGCGATCACCAGCGCCAGGATCGACAGGGCATAGGGCAGCATCAGGTACAGCTGGTAGGGCAGGCCCCCCGAGTCTGCCTGCTGCAGCCGCAGTTGCAAAGCGTCGAAAAAGCCGAACAGCAGCGCGCCGGCCAGCGCCTTGCCGGGTTTCCAGCCGGCAAATACCACCAGCGCCACGCAGACCCAGCCGCGGCCGTTGACCATGTTGAAGAAAAAGGCGTTGAAGGCCGCCAGCGTGAGGAAGGCGCCGGCCATGCCCATCAGCGCCGAGCCGGCGATCACCGCGCTGCTGCGAACGCGCGCCACCGAGATGCCTTGACTCTCCACCGCCTGCGGGCTTTCGCCGGCCATGCGCAGCGCCAGCCCGGCCGGCGTGCGGTACAGCGCCCAGCCCAGCAGCGGCACCAGCAGCAGTGCCAGCAGGGTCAGCGGCGTGAGCTGCTGCAGCACAGGGATGGGCAGCCAGTCCATCGCCGCAAAGGGCTCGATGGTCGGCGGCGTGCTGACCTTGGGAAAGGCCACGCGGTAGGCAAAGTAGCTCAGCGCGGTGGCCAGCATCGTGATGCCCAGCCCGGCCACATGCTGCGACAGCGCCAGCACCACGGTGAGCAGCGCGTGCAGCGCGCCAAACAGCGCGCCCACCACCGCCGCGGCCAGCACGCCGCCCCACAACGGCAGGCCCAGGTAGACGGCAAACCAGCCGGCAAAGGCGCCGGCCACCATCACGCCCTCGATACCGAGGTTGAGCACGCCGGCGCGCTCGCACAGCAGCACGCCCAGCGTGCCCAGGATCAGCGGCGTGGCCACGCGCAGCACCGCCACCCAGAACGGCAGGCTGAGCAGGGTGTCGAGAAGACTCATACCCCGGCCCCCGGGCGGTCGAAGCGCAGCCGGTAGCGGCTGAGCATGCTGGCCACCAGCACCGCCAGCAGCGCGCTGGCCACCACCACGTCGGCCAGGTAAGTGGGCACGCCGATGGCGCGGCTCATGCTGTCGGCACCCACCAGCACGGCCGCCACGCCCAGGCTGGCGGCCACCACCGCCAGTGGGTGCAGGCCGGCCAGCATGGCGATGACGATGCCGGTGTAGCCGTAGCCGGGCGACATGTCCAAGGTGACATAGCTGGTGCGCCCGGCCACCTCAACCGCGCCGGCCAGCCCGGCCAGCCCGCCCGACAGCAGCGCCACCGCCACCGTGGTGCGGCCTACCGGCACGCCGGCAAAGGCAGCGGCACGCGCATTGGCGCCCAGCGCGCGGATGTCGAAGCCCAGCGTGGTGAAGCGCAGCAGCGCCCACAGCGCCAGCGCCGCGGCCAGGCCCAGCAGCAGGCCGCTGTGGACGCGGGTCTGCGGGATCAGCTTGCTCAACTCAAGCTCCGGCAGCAAGGCCATGCTCTGCGGCCAGCCCATCGCCAGCGGGTCTTTCATGACGCCGTCCAGCAGCGCGCCGACGCCCAGCAGCACGATGAAGTTGAGCAACAACGTGCTGACCACCTCGTCGACGCCCCAGTACTGCTTCATCAGCGCCGGCCCCAGCAGCAGCAGCGCGCCGGCCAGCATGGCGCAGCCCAGCATCAGCGGAAACAGCAGCACCGGTGGCAAGGCCAGCGCGCCGCTGCCCACCGCAACGGCAGCCAGCGCGCCGGCGTAAAGCTGGCCCTCGGCGCCGATGTTGAACAGCCGTGCCTTGAAGGCCACGGTGGCGGCCAGGCTGGTGAACAGCAGCGGAATGGCGCGGGTCAGGGTCTCGCTGGCGGCAAACACCGAGCCGAAAGCGCCGTTGGCCATCAGCGCAAAGGTCTGCGCCACCGGCGCGCCGGCCACGGCCACCAGCGCCGCGGCGATGGCCAGCACCGCCAGCAACGCGCCCAGGCCGCAGCGCAGGCCGATGCGCCAGCCGATGTGGGCGCGCGGTTCAAGCCGCATCGGCCAGGCCTTGATCTGCACCCGCACCCGCACTGGCACCCGCCATGGCCAGGCCCAGCTGCTCGCGGCTCCACTGCTCGGCGGCGCGGGCCGGGCCCAGCCGGCCGTGGCAGATCACCGCGATGCGGTCGGCCAGCAGCTCGATCTCGTCGAGATCGTCGGAGATCAGCAGCAGCGCCGCGCCGGCGTCGCGCGCGGCGCGCAACTGGCCGTGCACAAAGTTGACCGCGCCCACATCCAGCCCCCAGCTCGGCTGGTGGGCGACGATCAGCCGGGGCGCGGTGCCGTCGGCGCGCTGCAGCACGCGGCCCAGCACCAGCTTTTGCATGTTGCCGCCCGACAGCGCGCCGGTGCGCCGCGCGCCGGCGGCGCCGCGAATGTCGAAGCGCTCGATGATGTGGCGGGCATGGGCCAGCGCCGCGCCGCGCCGAATCCAGCCCCAGGCCGACAACGCCGGCGTGTGCAGGGCCTCGGCGCAAAGGTTTTCCCAGACCGGCAGATCGCCGATCACGCCGGTGCTCTGGCGGTCCTCGGGCACACGGGCCACGCCCTGGGCGATCAGCGCGCGCGGCATCCGGGCCAGCGGCTGGCCGTCGAGCAGCACCTGGCCTGCGCTGGCGCTGGCCACGCCGCACAGCAGGTCGGCCAGCAGGCCCTGGCCGTTGCCCGAGACACCGGCGATGCCCAGCACCTCGCCGGCGGCAATCTCCAACGAGACTTCGTGCAGCCGCACGCGGCGGCCCCGGGCGTGACCGGCGCTCAGGCCCTTGACAGCCAGCCGGGGCGGCGCCGCCGGCTGAGGCGGACGCTGCTCACGCTGCAGGCCGACCACCGACTGGCCCACCATCCAGCGCGCCAGCTCGGCTGGCGAGGACTCGGCGCAGCGCGCCTCGGCCACGGTCTTGCCGGCGCGCAGCACCTGCACACGGTCGGCGATGGACATCACCTCGTCGAGCTTGTGGCTGATGAAGATCACCGCCATGCCCTGGGCCACCAGCTGGCGCAGCGTATGGAACAGGCTGGCACTCTCCTGCGGCGTCAGCACGGCGGTGGGCTCGTCGAGCACCAGCACGCGGGCGCCACGGTACAGCGCCTTGAGGATCTCTACCCGCTGGCGCTCGCCGACCGAAAGATCGGCGACGCGGGCGGCGATGTCGACCTCCAGCCCGGCGCGCTGCGCCACGGCGCGCAGCCGCACCCCGGCGGCGGTGCGGCGCGTCAGCGGCGAGGCCAGCGGTTCGGTGCCCAGCATCACGTTGTCGAGCACGCTGAGGTTGTCGGCCAGCGTGAAGTGCTGGTGCACCATGCCCACGCCGGCGGCCAACGCCGCCCGGGTATCGCCCGCCGGCAGCGGCCGGCCGGCGACCTCGATGTGGCCGGCATCGGCCAGGTAATGGCCGAACAAGATGGCCATCAACGTCGACTTGCCGGCTCCGTTTTCGCCCAGCAGCGCCAGCACCTCGCCAGCGTGCAGTTGCAGCGAGATCTGGTCGTTGGCCTGCAGCGCACCGAAGCGCTTGCTGATGCCCTGCAGGCGCAGCACGGGCGCGCTGGCGCCAGCCGCGCCAGCGCCGCTGCCGGCGGGCAGCTGGCCGGGCTGGGCCGCCAGGCTCATCCGGCTGGGCGCGTCACTTGAACGCGGCCTTGGGTTCGGCGTCGTTGATCTTGACCGTGAAGCTGCCGGCCAGGATCGCCTTCTGCCTGGCCTCGACCGCGGTCTTGATGGCGGCCGGTATCTTGGCATCGAAGCTGCCCAGGGGTGCCAGCGAGGCGCCCTGGTGCTTCATCGTCGAGTAGACACCGTAGTCCTCGGCGCTGAACTTGCCGGTCTTGACCAGCTTGAGCGCGCGGTCGATCAAGGGCTCCATGTGCCACAGCGCCGAGGCCACCACGGTGTCGGGGTACTTGTCCTGGGTGTTGATGACATTGCCGATGGCCAGCTTGCCGCGCTCTTTGGCGGCGTCGCTGACGCCGAAGCGCTCGGCATACATCACGTCTGCGCCCTTGTCGATCATCGCGAAGGCCGCCTCCTTGGCCTTGGGCGGGTCAAACCAGGAGTTGATGAAGCTGACCGAAAACTCCACCTTGGGGTTGGTCTCCTTGGCGCCGGCCATGAAGGCATGCATCAGCCGGTTGACCTCAGGGATAGGGAAGCCGCCGACGAGGCCGATCTTGTGGCTCTTGCTCATGCCGCCGGCGATCATGCCGGCCAGGTAGCTGGGCTCATGGATGAAGTTGTCGAAGACCGAGAAGTTGGGCGCCTGCGGCTTGCCTGAGCTGCCCATCAGGAACGACACCTTGGGAAAGTCTTTGGCCACCTTGCGCGCCGCGGCCTCGACCGCAAAGGCCTCGCCGACCACCAGCTGGTTGCCCTGGGTGGCGTACTCACGAACCACCCGCTCGTAATCGGCGTTGGTCACGTTCTCGCTGGCCTTGTACTCAATCTCGCCACGCGCTTCGGCAGCTTTCAGCGCCTTGTGGATGCGGCTGACCCATTGCTGCTCAAACGGCACGGTATAGACCGCCGCCACCTTGAGTTTGGCCTGGGCCTGGGCCAGGGCGGGGCTGGTGGCAACGGCGCTGAGCAGCAGGCCGCTGCCAGCGGCCAGCAGGAGTTGTCGGCGAAGGGTCATGGCAGCATTCCTCTAGGTCAGGTCAGGTTAAGGGGGACTGAAGTCACTCAGGGTGGTCGGCCCCACCCGTGGCATGCAAGATCCGCGCCAGCGCGTGAGGCCAGGTCGGGTGGCGGTGTGCTCAGCCGGCGCCGGCGCGCATCGGGTTGTTGGGGTGGCTGGTCCAGTTGGCGGCGTTGGCGCTCACCGGCTGGCCGGTGCGCAGGTCGATCTCGCCGGGTGAAAGTGTGCGCAACGTGATGCACTCGGGCACCGGGCAGACCGTGACACAGAGGTTGCAGCCCACGCACTCGTCCTCCTTGACCTCGAAGTGGCGGCGACCGTCTTTGAGCGCCGTGATGGCCTGGTGCGAAGTGTCCTCGCACACGACGTGGCAGCGGCCGCATTCGATGCACTTGTCCTGGTCGATCACCGCCTTGCTGACGGCGTTGAGGTTGAGAAACTGCCAGTCGGTGACGCTGGGCAGGGCGCGGCCGCGGAAGTCTTCAATCGATTTGAAACCCATGCTGTCCATGTAGTCGCTCAAGCCGCTGCTCATCTCCTGCACGATCTTGAAGCCAAACACCATCGCCGCGGTGCAGACCTGCACATTGCCGGCGCCCAGCGCGATGAAGTCGAGTGCGTCGCGCCAGTTGCCGATGCCACCGATGCCGCTGATGGGCAGACCGGCGGTCTCAGCGTCGCGGCCGATCTCGGCCACCATGTTGAGCGCGATCGGCTTCACCGCCGGGCCGCAGTAGCCGCCGTGGCTGCCCATGCCGGCGGTGGCCGGGCTCATCGTCAGCGTTGCCGGGTCGACGCCCATGATCGAGTTGATGGTGTTGATCAGGCTCACCGCATCGGCGCCACCGCGCTTGGCCGCGGCCGCCGGCAGGCGGATATTGGTGATGTTGGGCGTGAGCTTGACGATCACCGGCAGCCGGCCATGCTGCTTGCACCATGCGGTGACCATTTGGATGTATTCGGGCACCTGGCCTACCGCAGCGCCCATGCCGCGCTCGCTCATGCCGTGCGGGCAGCCGAAATTGAGCTCGATGCCGTCGCAGCCGGTGTCCTCAACCTGCGGCAAGATCGCCTTCCAGGCGGCCTCGGTGCAAGGCACCATCAGGCTGACCACCATGGCGCGGTCGGGCCAGGCGCGCTTGACTTCTTTGATCTCGCGCAGGTTGAGCTGCAGCGGCCGGTCGGTGATCAGCTCGATGTTGTTGAAGCCCAGCATCTTGCGATCAGGCGTCAGCAGCGCGCCATAGCGCGGGCCGTTGACGTTGACGATCGGCGGGCCTTCTTCGCCCAACGTCTTCCAGACCACGCCGCCCCAGCCGGCCTCGAAGGCGCGGTGCACGTTGTAGGCCTTGTCGGTGGGCGGCGCGCTGGCCAGCCAGAACGGGTTGGGGCTGCGGATGCCGGCAAAGGTGGTGGCGAGATTGGCCATGTCGTGTTCCTTCAGGACATCAGGTGGGCATGCATGGCCAGCGCGGCGCGCTTGCCATCCTCGACCGCCTCCACGGTGAGGTCGCGCCCGCCGAACCGGCAGTCGCCGCCGGCAAACAGGCCGGCCACGCCGGTGCGGCCGTCGTCGTCGGCGAGCACGCGGCCGTCGCGCAGTGTCAGCCCCAGCGCGCTCAGCAGCCGGCTGTCGAGCTTCTGGCCGATGGCCTTGAACACCATGTCGGCAGCCAGCGTTTCAAAGCGGCCGGTGGCCTGCAGCCGGCCATCAACCATGGCTTGCTGGGCAAAGCGCACGCCGACGGCATGGCCGGCGGCTTCGCCATCGCCGGCCAACACCGCCTCGGGCGCCAGCCAGTGGTGCAGGCTGACGCCATGGGTTTGCGCCCAGTCTTGCTCGGCGCCTGAGGCGCCCAGCGTCGCCGGCCCGCGGCGGTAGACCATGTGCACGCTCTCGGCGCCCAGCAGCTTGCTCTGCACCGCCGCGTCCACCGCCGTCATGCCGCCGCCGATCACCACCACGCGGCGGCCGATCGGCAGTTGCGAGGGGTTGGCGGCCTGGCGCAGTTCGGCGATGAAATCAACCGCGTCGCGCACGCCGGCCAAACTTTCGCCTTCGATGCCCAGGCCTTGGGTGGTGGCCAGTCCGACCGCCAGGTAGACGGCGTCAAAGCCGTCGCGCAGCGCCTGCAGCTGCGCCGCATCCTGCAGCCACCAGCCGGTCTTCAGCGTGATGCCGCCAATGCCCAGCAGCCAGCTCAGTTCACGCTGGGCGAAGTTGTCGGCCACCTTGTAGGTGGCCAGCCCGTATTCGTTGAGGCCGCCGCCCTTGGCCTGGGCGTCGTGCAGCACCACCTGGTGGCCCAGCCGGGCCAGGCCGACGGCGCAGGCCAGCCCGGCCGGGCCGGCGCCGACGACAGCCACCTGCTTGGCGCTGGGCGCGGCGCGCGAGAGCAGGGCGCTGATCGGCTGGTCCATCACCGCGTCAACGGCATAGCGCTGCAGCCGGCCGATCTCGACCGGCTTGCCTTGCTGGGCGGTGCGCACGCAGACCTGCTCGCACAGCACCTCGGTCGGGCAGACGCGGGCGCAGCTGCCGCCCAGCGGATTGGCTTCGAGGATGGCGCGCGCCGCGCCGCGCAGGTTGTCATCGGCAATGCGGCGGATGAAGCTGGGCACGTCAATGCCGGTGGGGCAGGCCGTGGCGCAGGGCGCGTCATAGCAGTAGAGGCAGCGTTCGGCCTCGACCAGCGCCTGGCCGCGGCTGTAGCGCGGCGCGGCATCGGCAAAGTGCAGGCGGTAACTGTCGGCCGGCAAGCGCGCGGCCTGGATGTCGGGCATCTGCGATTCGGGGGAGGGCACGCCGAGGCTCCTGCGTCACCGGGCTTCGGGTGGCCCGGACTCACCAAGAATCTGACCAAACGGTCAGGATCAGGGTGAATGCTAAGCAAAGCGCATGCCCACTGGCGACCCGTGAAAACCCAGGCCGGCCTGGCTCACGGTCTTGCGGCCCTTGGCCGCCATCCTGGCCAAAACTTCGGCTCGTTGGCCGTTGGCCTATGGCCGTTGGCCGTTGACCGGTAGCCGGCAGCGCTAAGCCACCGCGCTCAGGCCAGCCACCGCCTGGCGCGCGGCTTCCACGCCTTGCGCCAGCACCTGCAGCTTCCAGGCCTCGGTGTCGGTGTAGAAGGCGTCGCGAATCTGCTGCTTGATCGCCTGTACCTGCTCCGGCGGCGCTTCGGGATGGTTCTCGGCCCATTGGTCGGCCCGCAGCGCATCCAGCACCTGCTCAAACGGCAGCGTGCCGTACTCCAGCGCGATACTGGTGATCTGCGCTTGCGGGCATTCTTCGTAGGCCACGTTGCACATCAGGCCGGTCAGCGGCGCCGAACTGGAACTGCCGTCGTAGGTGGAGGTGATGGCGCGGCCGTCAACGCCGCCCCACCAAGCGCGTGCGCGGGCCACGGCAGCAGCGTCGTCGCGGCCGGCAAAGATGCGTTCGCCAAAGCCGCTGGGGCCGAGGCCGGTGTGGAAATCGATCCAGCCGAGTTGGGCGCAATGCTGGCCGTGGTCACGCAGCACTTGGCGCAGCGCCTGCTGGCTCCAGCTGGGGTTGTGGCCGCCAAAAAACAGGCCTTCCGGATGTTGGTACTGGCCGCCCGACACTGCGCGCTGGAAGGCCGGCAAGCCGTGTTGCTGCCGGTAGTCGGCCAGGCCCTGGCGCACCACGTCGGTGGGCGGCCAGGCCTCGGGCACCAGCAGGTGGGCGATGTCGTCGTAAGCGGCGTTGTGCGGCAGCGGCTGACTGAAATCCTGGAAGTTGCGGTTCAGGTCAACGTTTTCCTGCGTCGTGCGCCGCCACCACGAGAAACCGTAGGGGTTGAGCCCATGCAGGTAGAGCAGGGCGACGCCGGCGCCATGGGCCGCTTCGCGCAACGCAGTGTCGTCCAGCAGGCTGATCTGTATGCCCGAGCCGCAAAAGCCCTCGACACCATGGCAGGCCGAGCTGAGCAGCAACACCGCCGGCGCGTCGGCCGGGCCGTCGCGC
>JBBQJN010000116.1:0-11246 GCA_038325945.1 Burkholderiales bacterium
GCAACGTGGTCACGCGCAACCTGCTGGGCAACACGGCAGACACGGTGCGCAAGAAGGAACTGGTGGTGCTCATCAAGCCCACCATCATCCGCAACGCCGACGATTGGCAGCGCAGCACCGACCAGGCGCTGGCCTCGTTCAACGACGCGCCGCAGCGCACCATCGTCGTCAACGCGCCGGCCGGCAACGCGGCACCGGCGCCCGCGCCCGCACCCGCACCCGCCCTATCCACCGTCCCCGCGCCAGCCGCTGCACCGGCCACCCAACCCGTGGTGCCCACACGCGCCGCCGCCGCCGCACCCCTGGCCGCGGTGACGCTGCCCGCGGCCGGCTACCACCACCGCTGAGAAGGCACACCCCCATGTCCAGTCTCTCGACACCCCCGCTTTCGCTGCTGCCGCTCGACGGCGCCCCGGCATCCGGGTCTGACGCGCGCCACGCCTTTGTCTGGCCCACGCCCGGCCTGGCCGGCTTCCCTGCGCCCAGCGAACGCCCGGCCGGGCAGATCTGCGAGCTGGAAGGCCACAACGGCAAGACCACCACCGGCCGCCTGATGGGCCTGGACTCCGAAGCCGGTGTCGTGATGGTCGCGGTGCCGCCTTCGCGCACGGTGCACACGGTGCGCTTCGAGCAGTTCCGTTGCCTGCGTCTGCTGGCGCCGCTGGCACCCACCCCGGAGCCGGCCGGTGCGCCGCCCACCGCACTGACCGCACAGCGCCCGGCCCTGCCGTTTTCCGTGAACTGCGGTTGGGGATCGTCTCGATGTACACACGCACATGGTGTCAAATCGAAAGAGAAACACCAGAGAGAAAACCCCTAATTACATGGCAACACATCGACCACTGTATAGGCACGAAACCTGCACCAGCGCTTGCTCTCCGGCGAGGTCACTGGTCAAAGTTCGGGTTAGCGTCGAGGTCGCGCGGCTGCAAGGCGGCGAGCAGTGCGTGTTCCGCGCGATCGCTACAGCAGAGTTGCAATCGGCCAGCGTCGACACGGTGCCGATCGCATTGCCGCACCAGCCGCGCCGCCTACACCTGCGCCTGCCCAGTGCGCATTGCCCGATCGCGCCGGGGCCGGTGGCGCTGGCGGCCATGCTCGACACGTGCGGCCGCGGCGCGGTGGCACCCGACGAAATCCACTGGCATTCCAATCTCGAAGGCGAACTCGGTGCCGGCTATGCCATCACGCCCGATCTGCGCGAAGGCCGGCATGAGATCGTCGTTTCAGCGCCCGATGGCCTGGGCGGCAGCGTCCAAGAGCGGGGCATCATCATCGTCGGCGGTCGACCCGTGCGCTGAGTCGACCGCTGCCCCGGTAAACGAGGCGGCCACAGCCGCGACCGAGACCGAGACCGAGACCGAGACCGAAGCTACGAGAGATAAGGTGCCGATGATGAAGAGTGTGTCTCTGCCCGTTGCTCCAACGAGCCCTTGAGGCGTACATTCCCCAACAGTCCCGCACGCCGGCACCGAGCGGCGATTCAGTTCGACACGGTTTATCCTGCGCCCATCGGCATCGGCATCGGCTCGTTTGGCAAGGATTGGCCCAGGCGCTGGATAAACGCTCTTCGTTAGTCGTCAGAACCAACATGATCCGCGCTCCCCGCTCCGACGAATCCGAAGCAGTCGCGAACGTGCTGATCGAGTCTCGCTTAGCTTACTTGCCCTTTGCGCCCTCAGCGCACACTGAGCATGAGGTGAGAAGCTGGGTTCGTAGTCACTTGCTCGCCACCGGACTGGTTGCCATTTGGGCAGAAGAAGAACAGGTAGTCGCCGTCCTTGCCACTTCCGAAGAGAATGGCACGAGCTGGATTGATCAACTTTACGTGCTGCCGGGTTGGACTGGAAAGGGTGTCGGCTCGAAACTGCTACAGCACGCTCACTCCCAGCTTCCGCAGCCAATCCATCTGTACACGTTCCAGGAGAATGTCGGAGCGAGACGGTTCTACGAACGCAATGGATACAAGGCGACCGAATTCACAAGTGGCGAAAGCAACGAAGAGAAATGCCCAGACGTCCTATACGTGTTCGCTGGCATGCGCACTGATGCCCATCGATCAAGCTGACCAAGAGCTTGACTATGTTTCGTTAAGACTGAGCGACGCAATTTCTCAACGATGATTTGCATGTCGTCAATCTTTCGCCGCAACTCGTCACCGCGCCACCGATTGACCTTTGGCCCCAGGTCGTGCGTCGTGTCACGGTTCGCCGGGATGTGGAGCGGGTCCTACTTGAGCGCTTGATTGCGGCAGAGTGCTTACCTTCGGAGACCGTAGGTCGGCTTTTGGGGCGACGAATCCGCCTCGTTGGCTGACGGCACTGGGTCGAGTCGAACGGCTCGCTCACGTGAATTGAGACGCCGGTCAGCTCGATTCGTTCAGGAATCGTGGACGAGTGGCAGTATCACGTGCACGACGCTGCCGGGCTCCGATGACTCGAATCGCAGTTGCGCTCCGATCGCGGCCGCGCGTTCGCGCAGCGCACGCGGGCACACGCCTTCGCCCATGCCTCGGCCGTTGTCGCCGACGCTGATAGTGATGCAGTCGGGTGCGCTGCACGCAACCACCGAAATTTCACTGGCCTGCGCATGCTGCAGCACGTTGGACACCGCTTCGAGCAGCAGGTACTGCAGGTGGCGCATGGCATCGTCATTGCCGCTTGCCCAGTGCGGCAGCGCGTCGACCTGCCAATGCAGCACGAGGCCGGCGTTTTCCAGTGTCGGCTGAAGGCGAAATCGCAGGCTTGCCAGCAGCGCGTTGACGTCGCCTGCCGGCAGGTTCAGCGCGTCGATCGCCAGCTTCAGCTGCAGCATCGAGTCGCGCAGCGTCTTGCTGACCTCGGCGGCACTGACCTGCCCGCTGTCCAGCTGGCGCATCGCGGTGGCCAAGCTGGCGCCGACGCCGTCGTGCATGTCGCGCAGGATGCGCTGGCGCTCGGCCAGCGTGGCACGCGAGCGCTCCACCTCAGCCAGACGCTCGAAGCCGGCCTGCAGCTCCTGCTCCTTGGCTTGCACCTGTTCGACCAGCGTGGCCTGCAGCCGGGCGGCGGCATGGCGCGCCTGGCGGAAGCGCTTCGTCACGATCCACATCACGGCCACGCCCATGGCCGGCGCCACGTAGGTGAGACACGCCGCGTCGGCATACAGCTGCGCATCGAAGCGCGCTGCGTAGCCGTCGCGCAGCGCCGCCAGCACGCAGGCCAGCAACGCGGCAAAGGTCAGCAGCTTCTCGGCGCGCGGATCGGAACGCACGTCGCGGGCCAGCCCCGACAGGATCACGAGCCACAGGCCGCTCTTCAACAGGTTGCCCAGGCGCATTGGGAGCGTCGAGTCCAGGGCCATCGCCGCCAGCACCAGCGCGGGCGTGGCGGCCTGGACGGCCACCATGCTCCAGAACTCGGCGCGCGGTCGCGGGCCGATGACTTGTTCGGCAAAGGCGTAGAGGCACAAAGCCCAGCCGGCGCGCACGGTCACTATCACCAGCCCCCACCACGGCCAGGGCAGCACGGCGGCTTCGATCAGGCCGTCGGCCAAGGCGATGGCCCAGAACACCTCGGCCAGCGCCGCCCAGGCGAACAGCGCTTCACGCTGCTGCCACCACAGCATCGCGCAGAAAAGCGCCACCAGGATGCTCCACACGGCCGCAGCTTGCGGCAGCACCACATGGGTCCAGTTGGCCTTGACGACGAGCGCGCGCATCTGCGCGGGCGTACCGACGACCGGTATCGCAAGCCCGGCGTGGCGGCCGCCGTCGGCGCGCAGATCGATGCGCAGAGTGTTGTGTTCGCGCAGCAGGCCGGCCGGCAAATTCACGACCACCGGAAGTTTCGCCGCCCAGGGCGCGCGGGGTTCGTCCAGCGCGCCGCCACTGGCCAGTTCGGCGCCGTTGACGGTGATGCGATAGGCGTTGCCCAGCCTTTCGATCAACAGCACGTGGGCTTGAGCGGTGGCGGCAGGGGCCAGGTCGAAGCGCAGTTTCATGACGACACGCCCGCTGCGGGCTGGCAGCACGATGTCCCAATTCAATGGCAGGGTGACCTCGCCGCGCAGTTCAGCGAGCGTCGAGTCGAGCACCTCGGCCTCGCGCAAAGCCTGCTGCGCCTCGGCTTGCGGAGTGGCGCCGCAAATCAACAGCAAGGCCAGCGCCGCGATGCGCCAGCGTGCGCTCCGGCAGGCGGCCAACTCCCGCATCAGCAAGGCGTCGTGCACGGTGTTCAACGCCGGACACTTCACGCGCGTCAGCCGCGCGCCTTCAGGCTGCCCAGCAGCCCCATGCGGCTGGCCTCGAAGACCGCTTCGCTGCGCGAATGCACGGCCAGCTTGGCGTACAGGTTCTTGATGTGCGACTGCACGGTGTGCATCGTCACATGGCGCAACCGCGCGATTTCGGCATACGCATAGCCGCGCGCCACCAGCTCCAGCACCTCGGCCTCACTGGCCGTCAGCGAAACCGGCGGGTCCAAGCTCGGCGCGATGGGGGCGCGGCGCAGGCGGTCGAGCAACTTGCGCGCGATCATCGGCGTGATTGGCGAGGCGCCGGCCTTCACGTCCAGGATCACCTGCGCCACATCGTCGGGCTGCGAATCCTTCTGGATGTAGCCCACCGCGCCGGCCTCGACGCACGCCAGCACGCTGTCTTCGTCACCGAACACCGACACCACCAGCACGTCGCACACCGGCTGCGTGCGTACCACCTGGCGGATCAACGCCAGGCCGTGGCCGTCGGGCAGGCCAAGGTCGGTGAGCAACACATCGGCCGGATGCGCCTCGAACCACTGCTGCGCTTCGCGCAAGGTGCCGAACGAGGCCGCCAGGCACAGCTGCGCATTCACTTGCACGCATTGCTCGAAGAAGCGCCGCGTCGGCCCATCGTCTTCGACGAGCACCACGCGCCATGGGGGAGCATCGTTCATCGTCACTGCCATGCCAGGAGGGAGATGCGATCAAGCATATCGCGCTGAGGCGGCTTCGTCCCCACGCTTGTTGATGCTTGTCGCTGCATACCCCATCTTCATGGGATGCAACGGCTGCTTGCGACGCCTAAGGTGGCATCGAGTCGCATTTGCAGGAGCGCCATGAGAATTGCCAAGAACCCGACTCGGATTGCGCACGTCGCCGCGCCCTTGACGCCGGCTCAAAACGGCCCGGCACAGTTCACGCCGCCTGACGTGTCACCGCGCCTGCCGCGCGAGCGGCTGCAGCGTCGGCTCGACGCCTGGAGCTGTCAGCCCGAGGCCTGTGCGATGTGGTTCGCCGCTGCGTCGGGCAGTGGCAAGACGACATTGGCCGCGGCTTGGGCAGCCAATTGGCCGGCCATGCTGTGGTGGCGGCTGGACCGCAGCGATGCCGACGCGGCGGCATTGACGGCGCACCTGGCCGAAGCGCTGGCGCATGCCCGCGGGGTGTGCGCAGCCAAGCCGCTGCCGCTGCCGACCCGTGAACAACTGGCGCAGCCGACGCTGTGGCTGCGTAGTCAGGTGCGTGCGCTGTTCGCCGCGCTTCCCGTGCGCGCGCTGCTGGTCATCGATGACCTGCAAGCGCTAGGCGACGATGGCATGCGCCAAGCCCTGCTGAATGACCTGCTCGAAGAAGCTCGCGGCGGCCATCGGCTGCTGCTGCTGTCGCAGCAGGCGCCGAGCGATGCTTTGGCTAGGCCGATGGCGGCAGGGCGGCTGCAACTGCTCGATGGCCGCGCGCTGGCCTTCGATGCGGACGACACCGCCGCATGGCTGGCCCGTCACGGTGCCACTGATGCTGGACAGGCCGTGGCGCTGCAGTGTCGCAGCGCAGGCTGGCCGGCTGCGGTGGCGTTGCTGATGCAGCCGCGCGGAGAGGTCCGGGCGCTGGCGCTGTTCGAACAGGGCTTGTGGCCCGCGCTGGACGAGGCGACGCAGTTGCTGCTCGAAGCCCACGCCTGGGCGCCGACACTGCACGCCGACGATGCCGACGCCGCGCTGCTGGACGATCTGGCGGCATGCTCGCTTCTGGTCGATCGCTGCCCGGGAGCGCCGCCGCGCTGGACACTGCACCCGTTGCTGTGTGAATTCCTGCAGCGGCGTCAGCGGCGCACGCTGGCGCGCGAAACGTTGGTGCTGCGTCTGGCGGACGCGGCGGCGCGGTGCGAGGTGCATGGCGAAGTCGATGCGGCGCTGGCGTTGCACGAACAGGCCGCGGGTATGGATCCCAGACATTGGGTCGCGGTCGACGCGCTGTTGTGCCGCCATGCCGCCGCCTGGCTGGCCGCCTGCCGCCATGCCAGTCTGCGCGAAGCCGCCGAGCGCGTGCCCGAGGCGTTGCGCAGCGGCGAACTCCTGTGGCGCATGGCCGTGGCCGAATCCCTGCGCAGCCCGGCGGCGGGGCGCGCGCTGGCCGATGCCGCGCTGCAGCGCCTGCCGGCCGACGACATCGCCACGCGGGTGCAATGCCAGACGCTGGCCATTGCCAGCCACTTCCAGTCTTTCGACGACACCCGCCCCCTCGCTGCGCGCGTGGCGGCGCTGGAAGCGCTGGGTGTCACCGCTGAAAGCCACCTAGCCGGTGCCGACCAGCGTGCGGCCGTGGCGGTGGCGGTGTTGAGCGCGCTGTTCCTGCGCCAGCCCACGCACCCGGCCTGCGCGGCGTGGTCGCAGCGAGTGCACGCGCTGCTGCACGAGCCGGTCGATCCGAACCTGAAGCTGCGCGCGGCGATGTTGCTGGCCAAGCAGGCTTGGTACCAAGGCAAGCACGTGGACATGGCTCAACTGCCGGCGCTGACGCAGGCCGAGTTGGTCCGCACTGGCGTGACGCCCTATTCGCGACTGCTGTGGGGCCTGATGCGGCAATATGCCGCCTGGGCCGCAGCCGATTGGCCTGCGGGCCGTGATGCCACGCGTCAGGCGTTGGCCGAGGCCGAAAGCAGTGGCATCCATCTGCTCGACCAACACCTGCGCTTGCATGGCGCGTGCTTCGAAAGCCTGCTGGGTGATGAGGCTGCGGCCGAGCGGCTGCTGGCCGAGGTAGGCGAGCGTGCCGATGCCTCGCGCCGCATGGAGGTCTGGCATCACTTCACCGTGCGCGGCTGGATCGCGCTGCGCCGCGGCGACGCGGCGGCGGCCGAAGGCGCGGCAAGCATCGCCATCGACGCCGCGCAGGCCATGGGCCCGGCGCCGCACGCGATGGCGCTGGCCGTGCGTTGCCATGCGTTGCAGGCGCTGGGTGACGCCACCACGCTGCGCACGGCGCGGCAGGAGCTGCAGGCGCTGGCCGACGCCACCGACAACCAGTTGGCGACTTGGCACGGTCTGCTGCTGGATGCATGCACCGCGCTGCAGGCCGGCGATCGAGCGGGCGCCGTGCGGCGTTTGGCGCGCGCGCTGGCGCTGGCGCGCAGCCACGCCCTGTGGGCGCCGATCGGCCACGATCCTTGCGCCCTGGGTGCGCTGCTGTCGCTGGCGCTCTACGAAGGTATCGAGACGGCCACCGCGGCGCGCATCGCGCGCGCGCTGCGGCTGGTGCCGCCGGCCGAGGCCGGCGCCGAGTGGCCCTGGGCGATGCGGTTGTTCACGCTCGGCCGCTTCGACATCGAAGTCGAAGGCCGCCGGCTGGTGATGGGCGGCAAGCAGCAGAAGCGCCCGCTCGAACTGCTGCAGGCGCTGATCGCGCTGGGCGGTGCGGCATCGGCCTCGCGCTTGGCTGATTTGCTTTGGCCCGAAGCCGAAGGCGACCGCGCGCACGACAACTTCGAAGCCGCGCTTCGCCGGCTGCGGCAGCTGCTTGGCGATGCCGACGCGCTGGTGTTGAGCGGCGGCGTGCTGCGCCTGGACCGCGCGCGGGTGTGGGTCGACCTGTGGGCGCCGGGCGCGCCTTCGCGCGCCCCTTTCTTGCCCGACCAGGACGCCCGCTGGGCGCATGAAGCGCGCGAGCGCGGCGTGGCGAAAGCGGTGACCAGCCCCGTCTGAGTGGGCCGTTCTTTCCCGCCGACAAGTGTGTCGGCGGCTTGTTATCCCGAACTGGGCGAGCGCGTCGGCGCCAGGGAGTTGGCGCTGCAGCCGCGGCTGTTACAGCTGTGTTGCATGGCGCTCAAGTCCCCAGAGTCGAAGCCATTCGTCGGTCATCCGTCAGTGGCGCCGGTGCACGATGGTCTTGAACACCGGGCATCGCCGGAACAGACGCCATCGAGGCGGAGGGTCGAAGCATGGAATCCAATCGATACAGCCGTGTTCGCACGGGCCTGGTATTCGCCTGTGCTGTGGCGCTCTGGCTTTGGCCGCCTGCGGCGGCGGTGGGGGTGGCTTCGAGATTTTCGTGCGGCTGATCAGCGCGCGCTTCGTGCCGGAGGCCGTGACCGTCGAGCGCGGCTCGACGCAGCGTGTCGAGCTGGAAGTGAGCTGCGACCGCACCGGGCTGAATACGGACTTTGGCCGACTGGGCATACAGGTTCAGCTCGACCCCAATCGTCAACTCCCCGCTGGTGTCACGACGACGCTGCGCGGGGGGGTGGCATCTTCGGCTCCAGACTTCGCCTCGTTTTCGTGCGAGGGGCCGACACCCGATCCGGAGCTGCTCGTTGCCCATATCGCGGTGGACGTGACGGGCGATGCCGGCACCGATCGCCGCTTCGACCTGCGCCTGATCGCCTTTGGCGGCGGCCCCGACGAGATGCCGACGCGCTATGCGGCCGGCGACTGGCTCGCCGCGCAGACCGCGCCGGTGATCACCGGCGCGGACGCGTGGACGCAGGCCCTCGTCAGCCTGGCCGTCCCGGCGGAGGCCACCTATCTGCTGTTCGAGATCTACGCCTACCAGGATGTGATTAACGATGGCGAGGGGGTCGAGTTCGCCGGGCACTACGCCGACGATGCGGCGCTCGTGTTGCGAGCGGCCTGGCCATGATCCGCCTGCTGAAAGCCAGCCGGCATCGCAATGCGGACGTTGCATGGCTGGCACAGCGATGAACGGATACCAGTCAATCGGTTATGTCGCGTCGATGCTGGTGCTGGCGGCGTTCTGCGTGCGCGACATGCTGGCGTTGCGTGTCCTGGCCATCGCCGGCAACGTCGCCTTCATCATCTATGCGGTGGTGGCTGGCCTGCAGCCGGTGTTGCTGCTGCACGTGTTGCTGTTGCCATTGAACGCTTGGCGGCTGTTCGAGGTCCTTTGCGTGGGCACTGCATTGCCGCGCATTTCGCAGCCGAACCCGTCGCCTGTTGCGCCGTCGCAATGCCCGTGCCGCTCACGGGCATCGTCGCGACGTGTCGCCGTGCCCACCGCACGGCGCTCGACGAGATCGAGTACCGCATTCCGCGGTTCTCAATCCTGCGGACGGCGCCGCTGCCGACCCCCTATGCTGGCACCCATCCGTCGGCGATCCGTGGGTCGGTGCTGCCCAACATGGTGGCTATGAGAACTTCGAGCAGTTGCACATGCGCACCTTGAGCGCGGGCGGGACCAGTCCCACTGGGCCCGAGAAAACGCCTTTGTAAATTCCGTTTCCCCACCCCCAATCGGTAGGCCCCCCTGTCTGCAAGCCCTGCCTACGATCTCAGCCGGTGGATTACATCCAGGAGCAGCGTCATGACATCCTTGATCCGCACCCTTGCTGCCACTGCGTGGCTGCTGCTCGCGGCAACCAGCGTTCAGTCTCAGTCTTTGAGCCTGCTACGGGGCGAAGTCTCGGTGCAGACCCACGGGCCAGGCTTGCCCATCAGCTTGGTGCGTGACCCCTGGCTGGCCGAGGTGACGGCCAGCACGTCCTACGGCCGCGCCAGCCTGAGCGGCGGTCTATCGCAGGCCAGCGCCGAGTGGTTGCCGGGGTACACGGGCAGCGCCTCGCAGATCACCTACTTGGCTACCGACATCAGTCTGCAGAACACCGGATCGTCACCACTGACTCCGGGTCCCATCTCTGTGCTGTTTGACGCGACCATGGCGCAGTTTTTTGGGGCCGACGGCTTCGGCTTGTCCCACTTCACGATCGGCATCCTGAGCGCTTCGCTCGGCGGGACTCTTCAGTCGGCGCGGGCGGATCACTTCTACAACGCCAGGAGCCTAGGGGGTGTGTTTTCGGACGACCTGCGCGCGGCTCCATCCGGCCAAGGCGGCGGTGTGGCCAGCATCTTCACCGCTACGCCGGGCAGCTTCGAGGCCGGGCTGACCCTTCCCGGCTTTACGCTCGCGCCCGGCGCTGTGCTGCGGGTGCTCTTCAGTCTGCAAGTCGGCGCCCTGGGCAGCGGCAACTGGGGGGCGCTGGTCGATGCGACACAGAGCGCCCAGCTCTCAATGCAGTTGCCGCAGGGTGTGACCGTGATCTCCGATCAGCCGCTGGCCTGGATCAGCGCGGTGCCCGAGCCCGCCAGCGCGGCGCTGCTGGCAATCGGCTTGACGATCCTGGCGCTGGCCGCCACCCGACGTCGCCGGGCATGATGAGCACCTGAGCCATAAGCACATCGTTCTGTCCAGACGAGGTCGAGTTGCGCATTCCGATGTTCTCGATCCTGCAGACAGCGCAACTACCCACCCCCAATGTTGGTACCCATCCGTCGGTGATCCGTGGGCCGGTGTCGCCGAACATGGCCGCCGTAGGAACTTCGAGCGGCGGCCCATACGCGCCTTGGTCATCGGTCATCGGTCATCGGTCGGTGGGTCGCTTTGCTGATGTTTAACTTCTGTTCCAAGTCGGAGTAGGAATGCCAGTCACCCAGCACCCCCTCCACAGATCCGTACGTGCGGCATTACCGCATACGGCTCCTGCCTTGGGTCGTGACGATCAGACGCTGGCTCGGATAAGGGTGGCAGATGCGAGGGGATGGCAGCCAGTGAGCAACGATCTTGTGCATGCGCGCCCAACTCAGATGTTTGGCCTGACTGCGGCGGCACAGCGTGCGATGCCACAGCCTGCCCACCTGGAATCGGAAGGCCCGCACACGTGCCCCGTTGCAGGGCACGGCGAAGTAGCGGCCGTGACCAGCCACCACCGCGTGCAGGTACTTCCCCTGCTCGGCAATGGGCTGGTGCATCCGCTTTCTCAACTCCGTCTTCATCGCCAGCAGCTTGGCGCGCATGCGCTTGGCGCTGGTGATTCGCAACACCATGAACTTGCCCTTTCGGGTCTTGCCGCAGCAGTGCGTGAAGCCCAGGAAGTCGAAGGTGTCCGGTTTGCCTTGTCCCCGGCGGCGTCGGTTCTCACGGGCGAAGCGCCCGAACTCGATCAGCCGCGTCTTGTCGGGGTGCAGCTTCAGCCCGAATTGGCCCAGCCGTTCGGCCACCGC
>JBBQJN010000117.1:0-11122 GCA_038325945.1 Burkholderiales bacterium
GCTGCGAATCGACCGCAGCGGTCCATTTCTCACCGTCTTTTTGCCCCATAGCTGGGCTATGGGGCTGCAAATCCGGCAAGAACTGTCCTCGCTGGGGCCGATTCTCGCTTTTCGACGCCCCAAGTCCGACAGGCTCCTAGCGCATCGAGATGATGCGGATGTTGTACTCGGTCTCGGCCGTCACGATCACGACGAGCGTTTCGCCCAGCGGCCCCAGCGTCACAAATCGCTCTTTGCCGTAGGCGAAACGCCGATCCTCGAAAGTCACGGTCTGCCCCGATTCAATCACCTGCCGTGCCTCGGCCAGGTCAAACCCGTGCTTTTTCAGGTTGCTCGCTTGCTTGGCGGAATCGAAGCCGAATTGCATCGCTAGATTATGCACATAAATAGGTGCATATCAAACGGCCGACCCAAGTTGTCGTTCGTGCGCATGCCCGAGGCCACCACCTTCGGGGCCGATGAAGACCGGGCGCTGTGGCAGGCCGTTGATGCGCTGGCAGTCGCGCTGTCGTTCTACATCGACGTGCGGGTGCTGGGTCGACGCCTCGACGTGCGCGTCGTCTGAGGCGGCCATCGGCCGCGGTGCCCGGGCTGGGCGGCGGGGTGTTGACGCGGTCGGCATGAGCGGGCCGCGTGGGGTGGAGGTGTTGGAGTGCGCTGCGCTTACTCCAACCTACCGGGCTCAACATACAAGCTTGAGAGGCAAGGATCCGAAGCAGCGAGGCAGCCCGCAGCGATTTGGCGGCCTCAAATGGAAGCGGCCCGCATCAGCAGGCCGTGTGGGGTGGAGGTGTTGGAGTGCGCTGCGCTTACTCCAACCTACCGGGCTGGCGCAGGGAATCAAGCAACGTCAGTTCTTGATATATCCCTTGGTCTCGCACGCTCCGCTATAGACCCACTTGGTGATGGACACCGGAGGACCGGCAGCGACCGTGGGAGTCATCACGCAGGTATCTGCTGCAACGATACCTTTGTAGTCCTTTGGCGTCAGGGTGACTACACCACCGGCTGCAACATCCAAGCTGGCAAACGCATTCGTCGCCGCCGGCGAACTCATACCGAGCAACAACAAGGATTCGCAGCTTGCGATGGCGCCTTGCACCTGGAGGCACTCGGTAATACCAACTGTAATCGGTTTGGCTTGGCCAAGTACTTCGGTGTAAGCCGCCCGCTTGATGTAGCCCTGGTACGCCGGCAGCGCCACGGCGGCCAGGATGCCGATGATCGCTACGACGATCATCAGCTCGATGAGGGTGAAACCTTGTTGAACACGCTTCATGGGGAAACTCCTTGGGTTGTGAGGGGGCTGGGGACGAGTGATACCTTGCAGGGACCGTGCCAGCCGCCTTGGCGGGTGGGCGCGGGGTGCGAGGCGTGTCTTAGTTCACAGCCGGGCACCTGACCCTGACGCTTTGGGTCGCTCTTGGCCGACCCAGGGTGACAATTTTTGTCACCCCCGACGCTTCAGGCCAGTGGCATGGCCTGGCCGGTGACCAGCGCCTGGATCTGGTGGCGCGGGTCGAGCCGGCTGATTTCGCCCATCACCGCGTCCATCTCGCCGGGCTTGATGTGGGTGATGTAGACCTGCACGCCTTGCGCCAGCTGTTGCAGCTCACGGCCCAGCGCCGCCGGGTGCAGGTGGCGGCTCTTGGCGGCCAGCGGCGCTTCGTCGTCGCCAAAGGCGGTTTCGATCACCAGGCTGTGTACCTTCAGGCTTTGCAGCCGCTGCCACAGCGCCGGGTTGGGGCTGGTGTCGCCGGTAAAGACCCAGGCGCCGGCATCGGCATCGCTGGCGAACACCGCAAAACCGACGGCGGGCACGGTGTGCAGCGCCGACAGCACCTCGACACGGCGCGCGCCGAGCTGCAGCACATCGCCAATTTCAAACGGCTGCAGCGCCAGCACCGGCTGCCCGGCCGAGGGCAGGCGGGTGAAGTCAGGCCAGATCACGCCGTTGAAGAGGTGCTTGCGCAGGGCGTCGAGCGTGGCGGGCAGCGCGTGCACCAGCACCGGGCCGCGGCCTGCGCGGCTGCGCATCACGCTGTCGGCCAGCAGCGGTACCGACAGCACATGGTCAAGGTGCGAGTGGCTGAGCACGATGTGATCGATGCGCGACATCTCGTCGAGCGTGAGGTCGCCCACGCCGGTGCCAGCGTCGATCAGCACATGATCGTCAAGCAGAAAAGCGGTGGTGCGGCAGCCGGCGGCAATCGCGCCTGAACAGCCTAAAACGCGGATGGGCATGGGGCGTGCAGCCGTCGATCCGGCCAGGCAGAGGGTGGGTTCAGGCCATCGCCGAGACAGGCGCGGCAGAGGCGCTGCATGAGAGCCGCATGGTGCGGCCATCGCGCTGGGCTGGCAATGCTTCACCGGATGATTTGTGCACGCGCGGCCCGGTCGCTGGCGTCGCGCCCAAGCTTAGCGTGAGCTTGGTCACGCCGGCCGGGCTCAGGTCTTCACCCGTGGTCAGCCATGCACAAACTGCATCTGCGTGCCCGCCAGTTCAATCAGGTCGCCGTTGGCCAGCGGCGCGGTCTCGGTGACCAGCGGCACGCCATTGATGCTGGGGCGATGGGCGCCCTCAACATGGGCCAACACATAGCCATGCGGACGGCGGGTGATCGAGGCTACCTGCACGCCGGGCTTGCCGACGGTGGTAACCACCTTGGTCAGCATCACCGAGCGGCCGGCCAACGCGCCGCTGAGTACCTTGATCGAGGCGCTGGGCACAGTGCCCGGTGACGGTACCGTGGTTGCAGCTGCGGCGCCCAGATGAGGCAAGGGGGTGCTGCGGGCATAAGGGCTGGACGGCGCGGCGCCGGCGGCGGCCGCTGCGGCGCCCGGCCGCATGATCATGGTCTTTTCGTAGTCGCCGCCTTCTTCGACCAGGAACTTGATCTTGTACTTGCCTATCTCCACCGTGTCGCTGTGGACGAGCATCTGCTTCTTGATGGCCTTGCCGTTGATGTAGGTGCCATTGGTGCTGTTGAGGTCTTCGATAAAGACGTCACTGCCCAGCATCTGCAAAACCGCATGCTCGCCGCTGACGGCGAGGTTATCGATCACGATGTCGTTATAGGGGCGGCGGCCCAGGGTGGTCTTGTCCTTGGTGATCTGAACATCCTTGATCACCACGCCGTCGAGAGAGACCACCAACTTGCCCATGCTTGCCCTTTTTGCCTGTATGAGGCCCCGTCATCGGGGTGCACGCTGATGACGCAAAAAATTTTGCACCGGGTCAGCTTCCCCGTCCGAACTTCCACCAGGGCCGCGCAGCCCCTGTCGGGCCGCCCGCCACGCGAACCAGTATCAGCGCGATATTATCCTTTCCGCCTGCTTCATTGGCGGCATCGATCAAGGCTTGGCCCGCCAAAGGCAGTGATTCGTTCATCTGCAACAGCCGGGCGATCATGGCGTCGTCAAGCATGTCGGACAGGCCGTCTGAGCACATCAGGTAAATATCACCCGGCAGCAGCTCGTGCAGATGGCTTTCCAGCTGCACCGTGTCCTCGACCCCCACCGCCCTGGTAACCAGGTTCTTGTTGGCTGAAAACGCCGCCTGTTCCGGCGTGATCAGGCCGGCGTCGATCTGCTCTTGCAGCAGCGAGTGGTCGCGCGTGACCTGGCTCAGCACGCTGGCGCGCCAGCGGTAGCAGCGCGAATCGCCGACATGGCCCAGCTGCAATTGGCCATCGCGAAACGCCGCCACCACCAGCGTGGTGCCCATGCCGGCGTACTGCGGGTTGGCATTGGCGGCGTTGAAGATGGCGCGGTTGGCGTTGTCGACGCAGATGTCCATCGCGCGGCGCACTTCTTCGTCGGTGGCACGGCCAGCGGCTTCGGTCAGCCAGCGGCCGAGCTCATTGCGGATGAACGAGGTGGCCATGCCGCTGGCCACTTCACCGGCGTTGTAGCCGCCCATGCCGTCGGCAAGCACGGCCAGCGCATTGGGCTCGTCGACAGCCACCGAGTCCTCGTTGTTGCTGCGCGCGCGGCCGGTATCAACGGCGTGAAAAAACTCGAAGGTCATGCGGGGCAGGGCAACTTTGGCTGAACCATGGGCGAATCCGGTCGCTGATTGTGCCTTGGATGTGCTGGCTTGCTGCCTTGCCGGGCCCAGGCCAGTCCGGCAGCTTGTGTGGCGGAATGCAAGGCCCGCACGGTTAAACCTGGGTTAAAGGCTGGTTGCCGTGGCCGGCGCCAGCAGCCGGGTCATCAGCGCGGCCAGGCCGGCCACTTGGGCGGCCCAGGCGGCCAGGTCTTGGGGTCGGTCGGCCGGGCTGCGCGCCAGCAGCGCCTCCACCGCCGCCACCACCGGCGCTGGCAGATCGGGCCGCAGCGCGGCCAGCGAGGCCGGCGGCTGGCTGGCGCTGGCCCGCAGCAATTCGCCCAAGGTCGACGCCTGGTGCGGGCGGCGGCCGCACAGCAGCTCAAAGGTCAGCACGCCCAGCGCATAGCTGTCGCTGGCGGCATTGGCGGGTGCGCCGGCCAGCAGCTCGGGCGCCATGTAGGCGGGGGTGCCCAGCGTCAGCCCGGTGCGGGTGAGGTCGGCCGCCGGGTCGCGCGCGACGCCAAAATCGGCCAGCTTGACCTGGCCGCTGGCCAGGTTGACCAGCACATTGGCGGGTTTGAGATCGCGGTGCACCACACCTCGGCCATGGGCATGGGCCAGCGCGGCGGCCACCCGCGCGGCGATGCGCAGCACCAGGTCTTCGGGCAGCAGCAAATGGCGCTGGGCGTAGCGGCCGAGGTCGACACCGCGCACGCGCTCCATCGCCAGCCAGGCCTCACCGTCGCGTATGCCGGCCTCGAAGATGGCAACGATGTCGGGGTGCTCAAGGCGCCGGGCCAGTTTGGCTTCGCGCCGCAAGCGGTCGACCCACTCCTGGCGCATGGCCGGGCTGAGATCGGCTGGCAAGCTGATCTGCTTGATGGCCACCAGGCCGCCGGTGCGCAGGTCAACCGCCTCGCGCACCTGGGCCGATGCGCCCTCACCGAGCCGGGCGCCGAGTCGGTAGCGGCCGTTGAGCAGCGGCGCTTCGCGATCGCGATCCGGGCTGTCATCGGCGGCAGGACGCTGCAGTGAATACCAAGCCACGGGGCCTCCCGATGAGCCCGTCACAGCGGGCCGGCGGCCACCTTATCACGGGCTTGTTTGGCCGGGCGGGCGCCGCGCCTGCCTGAGCGGATCGGCCCTGCGGGTGCTCAGGCCGGTGCGGCCGGCCCGCGCTTGAGCCAGAGGCCGACGCCCAGCACCAGCAGCGCGCCCAGCACACCGGCCGAGTAGCGCACCGAGGCGATGGCCTCGCCGGGGCCGGCCGCCGGGATGGTGCCGGCCAGGGCCGGATCACCCACCGCCATGGTGCCGGCGATCCAGCCCAGCAACATGCCGCCCAGGGTGATGACGCTGGGGAAACGGTCCATCAGCTTGATCACAAACTGGCTGCCCCAGACGATGATGGGGATGCTGACCAAGAGGCCGAACACCACCAGCGGCATCTTGTGGCCGCCGCCAGCGCCCTCGGCGGCGCCGGCGATGGCGATGACGTTGTCGACGCTCATCACCAGGTCGGCGATGATCACTGTGCGCACGGCGGCCCACAGTTTGTCGGAGATTTGCACGCTGCCATGGCCCTGCTCGTCTTCGGGCGCGAGCAGCTTGACGCCGATCCACAGCAGCAGAATCGCGCCCACCAGCTTGAGGTAGGGAATCGCCAGCAGCGTCAGCGCGAAGAAGATCAGGATCACGCGCAGCACGATGGCACCGACCGTGCCCCAGATGATGCCCTTGGTGCGCAGCGCCGGGGGCAGACCGCGACAAGCCAGCGCGATCACCACAGCATTGTCGCCACCCAGCAGGATGTCGATCATGATGATCTGGCCGACAGCGATCCAGAAGTCGGCATGCATGAACTGTTCCATCGTGGGGACCCTTGGTGAAGCCGCGCAGTGTAGGCGGCGCGTCGAGCGGCGCGGCTGCGGCCACTACATAGACATCGCCGACGCGGCGAACACCCGCCGGGTGCTCACAAGCGAACGGGCCGCGCAAGGCGGCCCGTGGCTTGGGCCGGCGTTGCGCCCGGCTCAGAGAGGCTCGGCTCGGCTCCGATCAGAGCAAGGCCTTGAGCAAACGCGCCATCTCGCTGGGGTTGCGGGTGATGGTGAAGCCGCAGGCTTCCATGATCTCGAGCTTGGCGTCGGCGGTGTCGGCGCCGCCGCTGATCAGTGCGCCGGCATGGCCCATGCGCTTGCCTGCGGGTGCGGTGACGCCGGCGATGAAGCCCACGATCGGCTTCTTCATGTGGGCCTTGCACCAGACTGCGGCTTCAGCTTCGTCGGGGCCGCCGATCTCGCCGATCATGATCACCGCGTCGGTGTCCGGGTCGTCGTTGAAGGCCTGCATCACGTCGATGTGCTTCAAGCCGTTGATCGGGTCGCCGCCGATGCCCACCGCGCTGCTCTGGCCCAGGCCGATCTCGGTGAGCTGGGCCACCGCCTCATAGGTTAGCGTGCCGCTGCGGCTGACCACACCGATGCGGCCCTTGCGGTGGATGTGGCCGGGCATGATGCCGATCTTGATCTCCTCGGGCGTGATCAGCCCTGGGCAGTTGGGGCCCAGCAGCAGCGTGCGCTTGCCGCCCGCAGCCTCCTTGGCGTTCATGCGGTTGCGCAGCTCCAGCATGTCGCGCACGGGGATGCCCTCGGTGATGCAGATCGCCAGGTCCAGGTCGGCTTCCACCGCCTCCCAGATCGCCGCTGCCGCGCCGGCCGGCGGCACGTAGATCACGCTGACTGTGGCGCCGGTCTCGTTCTTGGCCTCTTTGACGCTGCCGAAGATCGGGATGTCGCTGAACTTTTCGCCAGCCTTCTTCGGGTTGACGCCCGCCACGAAGGCGGCCTTGCCGTTGGCATAGGCCTGGCAGCCCAGGGTATGGAACTGCCCGGTCTTGCCGGTGATGCCCTGGGTGATGACTTTGGTGTTCTGGTTGATGTAAATCGACATGGTGTGCTCGTTTCAGTGGGCCAGCAGGCTGAAGTGAAGTGGTTTACCCAGTGGGCGTCGTGGAACCGGCTTTGCCGGGCCACTGGCGCCACCCCCTTGAGGGGAAGCGCCGAAGGCGCTGCGGGGGTGGGTCACGCCACTGCGGCAACGATCTTGGTGGCCGCTTCGGCCATGGTGTCGGCGGCGATGATGGGCAGGCCGCTCTCGGCCAGGATCTTCTTGCCCAGGTCCTCGTTGGTGCCCTTCATGCGTACCACCAGCGGCACGCTCAGGTTCACCGCTCTGCAGGCCGCGACCACGCCGTCGGCGATGGTGTCGCACTTCATGATGCCGCCGAAGATGTTGACCAGGATGCCCTTGACCTCGGGGTTTTTCAGCATGATCTTGAAGGCCTCGGTCACCTTCTCGGCGGTTGCGCCGCCGCCGACATCCAGAAAGTTGGCCGGCGAGCCGCCAAACAACTTGATGGTGTCCATCGTGGCCATCGCCAGACCGGCGCCGTTGACCAGGCAGCCGATGTTGCCGTCCAGGCTGATGTAGGCCAGATCAAACTTGCTGGCCTCGACCTCGGCCAGGTCTTCTTCGTCCAAATCGCGGCAGGCCACGATCTCGGGGTGGCGGTACAGCGCGTTGGCGTCGAAGTTGAACTTGGCGTCAAGTGCCTTGATGCCGCCCGGCTTGCCATCCACGCTACCTTCCAGGATCAGCGGATTGATCTCGGCCAGGCTGGAGTCGGTTTCCATGTAGCAGCGGTAGAGCTTTTGCAGCACGTCTACGGCCTGCGCCTGGCTGGCAGCGGGCACACCGATGCCGTCGGCGAGTTCAAGCGCCTGGGCTTGCGTCAGGCCCAGCGCCGGGTCGACAAAGACCTTGAGGATCTTCTCGGGCGTGTCGTGCGCGACCTGCTCGATGTCCATGCCGCCTTCGCTGCTGGCCATGATCGCCACGCGCTGGGTGGCGCGGTCGGTGAGCGCGGCAACGTAGTACTCCTTCTGGATGTCGGCGCCTTCTTCGATCAGCAGCCGGCGCACCTTCTGGCCCGCCGGGCCAGTCTGGTGGGTGACCAACTGCATGCCGAGGATTTCGCCGGCGATCTGCTTGACCTCGTCGATCGAGCGCGCGAGCTTGACGCCGCCGCCCTTGCCGCGGCCGCCGGCGTGGATTTGCGCCTTCACCACCCAGACAGCGCCGCCCAGCTTTTGCGCGGCCTCAACCGCCTCTTGCACGGTGAACGCGGCAATGCCGCGTGGCACCGGCACCTCAAACTGACGCAGGATCTCTTTGGCTTGGTATTCGTGGATCTTCATCGTGGGACTCGCAGCAGGATGGAAGGGAAGCGGGGCAGCCGGCCGCGAGGCCGGACAAAGCCGCAAACAACCGCCGGCAACAGCCGGCTGGCCCGGCTCAAGCCGCCAAATCGAGCGTCATGAGCGTGAAAACCCCCGAAATCTACCATGCTGCGCTGCGGCAAAACGCCAAACACAAGTGGGCGCCTGTGGCGGCCAGCGCTTCAGGGCTCGTCAATGGGCGGTTCTTCAGTGCTTGGATGGTCCGTAGTGGCGCCGCTGGGGCCGACGACGCGGCGCACCACGGCCAACGAAAAGCCGCGCGCTGCCAGAAAGCGCATCTGGCGCAGCCGGGCTCGCGCGTCGACAGGCGGTGCGGCATATCGCCGGCTCCACAGCGCTCTGGCGCGTTCAAACTCGGACTGCTGCAGGGCCTGGTGGCTGTCGGCATCAAGCGTTACGCCATGCTGCCGAAGCTCGTGCTGGATGCGCAGGTTGCCAAAACGTGACTGCCGGGCTCGCAGCCGGACTTCAACAAAGCGGGCATCGTTGAGGTAGCCGCGGGCTTCAAGCCATTGCAGCAGCGTTTCAACCTCTAGGAGCCTGTCGGACTTGGGGAGCGTCGGCTGCGAATCGCCCGCAGCGGTCCATTTCTCACCGTCTTTTTGCCCCATAGCTGGGCTATGGGGCTGCATATCCGGCAAGAACTGTCCTTGCTGGGGCCGATTCTCGCTATCGACGCCCCAAGCCCGACAGGCTTCTAGCGCTGCGGCTTCACGGCTGGGCATGGCCGCCGCCGCATCACTGTTGCTGCGGCTCTGCAGCAGTCTCAGCAGCTTGTCTCGCAGCTCTTTGCGGCTGTGCTCACGCTGCGCCAGCCATTGCAGCGCGCGCACCTTCAGCGATGCCGGGCGCTGCGGCATCAGCTGCCCGCTGCGTCGGCGCAGGCCATGGGGCGCAGTCTCTCAGGTCTCGCTGGGCTTGGCCGCCTTGGCCGGCTTGTCGGCGGCGGCGCCCCGTGATTGCAGCGGCACGCCCAAGGCCTCACGCACCTTGTTCTCGATCTCCAGCGACAGATCGGGGTTCTCGCGCAGAAACTCGCGGGCGTTGTCTTTGCCCTGGCCGATCTTCTCGCCCTGGTAGGCATACCAGGCGCCGGATTTGTCGACGATCTTGGCCTCGACGCCGAGGTCGATGATCTCGCCCTCGCGGCTGGTGCCTTCGCCGTAGAGGATGTCAAATTCAGCCACCTTGAATGGCGGCGCCACCTTGTTCTTGACGACCTTGACCTTGGTCTCGCTGCCGATCACCTCTTCGCCGCGCTTGATGCTGCCGGTGCGGCGGATATCCAGCCGCACCGAGCTGTAGAACTTCAGCGCGTTGCCGCCGGTGGTGGTTTCGGGGTTGCCGAACATCACGCCGATCTTCATGCGGATCTGGTTGATGAAGACCACCATGGTGTTGGTCTTCTTGACGCTGCCGGTGAGCTTGCGCAGCGCCTGGCTCATCAGCCGGGCCTGCAGGCCGGGCAGTGAATCACCCATCTCGCCCTCAAGCTCGGCCTTGGGCGTGAGCGCGGCGACCGAGTCGATGACGACCAGATCAACCGAGCCCGAGCGCACCAGCGCGTCGACGATCTCAAGCGCCTGCTCGCCGGTGTCGGGCTGGCTGATCAGCAGGTCTTGCAGGTTGACGCCCAGTTTCTGCGCGTAGCCGATGTCCAGCGCGTGCTCGGCGTCGATGAAGGCGGCGGTGCCGCCGAGTTTTTGCATCTGCGCCACCACCTGCAGCGTCAGCGTGGTCTTGCCCGAGGACTCGGGGCCGTAGATCTCGACCACGCGGCCGCGCGGCAGGCCGCCGACGCCAAGCGCGATGTCCAGGCCCAGCGAGCCGGTGGAGACGACCTCGATCGCCTCGACCACTTCACCGGCACCCAGGCGCATGATGGAGCCTTTGCCGAACTGCTTTTCAATCTGTAACAGTGCGGCCGCCAGGGCTTTGGCTTTTTCGGTGTTCAAGGCTTTCACGGGTGCGTCCATGCTGCTCTCCTGTTGCGAGAGCGAATTATGTGGATGGGCTGGATGTTTGTACAGTACTTTTTGATGATGCCGGCGGCGCTGGCATGGCCGGGCGTTCAGGCACCGTACCGGGCTCGAGCTCGGGCGCCATGCCCGGCCTAGAATCGATTGTTGCAGGCGATGGCTACAGGAGACAGACGATGCGGATTCTGATTGCTGAAGACGATCAAGTGCTGGCCGACGGATTGTTGCGCGCGCTGCGTGCCTCAGGCTATGCGGTGGATCAGGTTGGCAATGGCAACGAGGCCGATGCTGCGCTGGCATCGCATGAGTTCGACTGCCTGATCCTCGATCTGGGGCTGCCCAAGATGCACGGCTTCGATGTGCTGCGCAAGCTGCGCAGCCGGGGCTCGGCGGTGCCGGTGCTGATCCTCACGGCGGCCGACAGTGTTGAGCAGCGCGTCAAGGGGCTGGATCTGGGCGCCGACGACTACATGGCCAAGCCGTTCTCGCTGCAGGAGCTGGAGGCACGCGTGCGCGCCCTCACCCGCCGCGGCCTGGGTACGGCCAGCAGCGTGATCAAACATGGGCCGCTGAGTTTTGATGCCACCGGCCGCGTGGCCTATATCGGCGATCAGATGATCGAGCTGTCGGCGCGCGAGCTGAGCCTGCTCGAGGTGCTGCTGCAGCGTGCCGGGCGGCTGGTCAGCAAGGACCAGCTGGTTGAGCGGCTGTGCGAGTGGGGCGAGGAGGTTAGCAATAACGCGATCGAGGTCTACATCCACCGCCTGCGCAAGAAGATCGAGCAGGGCCCG
>JBBQJN010000118.1:0-11068 GCA_038325945.1 Burkholderiales bacterium
CCTGCCGGCGCACCGCGGCCAGGAGGTAACCGCCGAGGTCATCGACGGCCCCCAATCCGCAGTCTGGGACGAAGCTGAGAACAGGATGCACGCGCAAAAGGCACTCATGGAGTACCTTTTGCTCGGCAGGATCGGATGACTGTCCGGTCCTGCGGCTCGCAGAGCCGGCATGCGGTTCCGGTGCAGGCTCATATCGCGCAGCGATGTGAAGGCGCGCCAGCGCCGGGCCGTAGCCAGAACAGGATGCACGCGCAAAAGGCACTCATGGCGTACCTTTTGCTCGGCAGGATCGGATGACTGTCCGGTCCTGCGGCCTGCTGGGCCGCATCGGTTGACGCCAGGCGCGCGACGCAGCACAGGTTTGCAGTAGGCGCGCGGCAGGCAGGAGCTGACTTGAAAACCGCCTTGCTCGCCGATCTGCATGGCAACCGCGAAGCGGTGGCCGCGGTGCTGGCCCATGCCAGCGCCCAGGGCGCTCAGCGTTGGGTGCTGCTGGGCGACTTTGTCGGCTATGGTGCTGATCCCGGCTGGGTGGTCGACCAGGTACGTGCGCTGGTGAGCCAGGGCGCTTGCGCGGTGATGGGCAACCACGACCAGGCGGTGGTACGCGGCTCGGCGCCAGGCATGCATGCTGATGCCCGCCAAGTGATCGACTGGACCCGCGCCCAACTCGATGCCGGGCAGCTCGACTTCCTGGCACAGCTGCCCCTGACCCAGCAGCGCGATGACCAGCTCTATGTGCATGCCAACGCCTGGGCGCCAGCGGACTGGGCCTACATCACGCAGCGCAACGATGCCGTGCGCAGCCTGGCCGCCACCCCGGCCCGCTACACCTTCTGCGGCCATGTGCACGAGCCCCGGCTCTACTGTCTGGCCAACACCGGCAAGGCCGGTGAATTTGTGCCGACGCCCGACGTGGCGATCCCGGTGCTGCCGCACCGCCAATGGCTGGTGATCCCCGGCTCGGCCGGCCAGCCGCGCGACGGCAATCCGGCCGCCTGTTATGCCTTGTTCGATGACGAGCAGCACCTGCTGACTTTCCAGCGCGTGCCCTATGACCACCAAACTGCGGGCGACAAGATCCGCGCCGCCAAGCTACCGCAGCGTATGGCCAGCCGGCTTGTGGAAGGGCTCTGAGCGCCATGGCGCCGCAGCGCTACAGCAGCACCCTGGCCTACACCGGCCGCATCGGCCAGGATGCGCCCAGCGCGCTGGCGCCGGGCATGGTGATCGACCGCTTCGAGTTGCGGCAGAAGTTGCACCTGGGTGGCATGGCGCACCTGTGGCAGGTGGTCGAGGTCAACCACCAGGGCGACTCGCGGCTGCCGCTGATCATGAAAGTGCCGCGCATCAAGGGCGGCGACGACCCGGCCACCATCGTTGGCTTCGAGGTCGAGATGATGATCCTGCCGATGCTGCGCGGCCGCCATGTGCCGAAGTTCATCGCCAAGGGCGACTTCACCCGCCTGCCCTACATCGTGATGGAGCAGATAGCAGGCGCCTCGCTGCGCCCCAAGCTGGACGAGGCGCCGCTGGCCATCGACGAGGTGATCGAGATCGGCTCACGCGTGGCCACCGCGCTGCACGAGCTGCACCGCCAGCACCTGGTACATCTGGACGTCAAGCCCAGCAACATCCTGTTCCGCGACGACGGCACCGCCGTGCTGGTCGACTTTGGCCTGTCACGCCACGACCACCTGCCCGACCTGCTCGACGAAGAATTCAGCCTGCCGATGGGCACCGGCCCCTACATGTCGCCCGAGCAGGTGCAAATGCTGCGCAAAGACCCGCGCAGCGATTTGTTCGCGCTGGGCGTGATGCTCTACCACTTCACCACCGGCGAGCGGCCGTTTGGCGCGCCCGAGACGGTGCGTGGCCTGCGGCGGCGGCTCTATATCGATCCGGTACCGCCGCGCAGCCTGCGCGCCGACTGCCCACCCTGGCTGCAAGAGGTGATCCTGCACTGCCTGGAGGTGCGCCCCGAGCGCCGCTACCAAAGCGCCGCGTTGCTGGCGCTCGACCTGCAGTCCCCCGGCCAGGTGGCGTTGACCCGCCGTGCCGATCGGCTGCAGCGCAGCGGCCTGCTCAAGACCTTCAAACGCTGGTTCTTCTCGCTTGGCGCCGAGCCCACCAGAGCCCTGCCGACGCTGGCCGAGCAGCTGGCGCGCTGCCCGATCATCGTGGCAGCGATCGATACCGAGCATGCCAGCGGCGCGCTGTTGCGCAAGCTGCAGGAGACGGTACGCCGCATCGTGCTGACCGAACCCGGTGCGCGGCTGGCCTGCATCAACGTCCGGCGCGTGGCACGCATCGGCGGCGATGAGCGCCTGGACGCCGCGGGCCGCAGCCGCCATGTGCAGCAATTGGTGGCGCTCAAGCACTGGGCGCGTCCGATCAGCCAACTGCTGGATCAGGACGAGGGCCGGCTGACCTTTCATGTGCTGGAGGCCGCCAGCGTGGCCGACGCGCTGGTGGAATTTGCCCAGCGCAACCAGGTCGACCACATCGTGATGGGCGCGCGCGACCACTCGACGCTGCGGCGGCTGCTGGGCAGCGTGTCGTCGCAGGTGGTGGCACAGGCTGGCTGCACCGTCACCGTGGTGCGCGCCATGGCGCCGGAAGAGGCAGCGAGCCCTGACGCCAGCGCCTGAGCACTGGCCGGCGGCCGTGCCGGCAGGCCTTGGCCAGCCTGGCGCGGCCGGCTCAGAGGCTGAGAGGCCTCTCAGCCGTGCAGCCTGCCCTGGCCGGCCTGGATGCCACCGGCTTGCTGCGTCAATCGGCTCACCGCCAGCACCGCCTGGGTGCGTGAACTGACGCCCAGCGCGCGCAGCACCGCAGCCACATGGTCTTTCACGGTATCGACCGAGAGATTGAGTTCACGCGCGATCAACTTGTTGGGCAGCCCCCTGAGCAGCAGGTTAAGCACATCGCCCTGGCGCGGCGTCAGCCCCAGCGCCGCCGCACTGGCCCGTGGCAGAGGGCCCGATCCGCCCAGGCCATGTGGCGGCTGGGCAAGGCCCGCATCATCTGCCATCGGCCGCAGCAGCGACGCCGACAGGCTGACCGGCTCCTGCGGCATCGCAGCCCAGCCACCGGCGCTGGGTTGCAGGCCGGCGGCGCGGCGTGCCACAGCGGCGCCGGCATCCACCGCTGGCCCGACCGCGTCGCCGACGGGCTGGCGCACCAGCCCCAACAGCGCGGGCGGGATGAACACACCGCCGGCCAGCACCAGTGCCAAGGCGTCGAACAACTCGGGGTTGGGCGTGCGCTTGGGCACAAAGCCCATCGCCCCCATGTCGATGGCGCGCACCATGTCGGCCAGCTGCTCGGTGGCCGACACCACCACCACCGGCAGCGCCGGGTAGCGTTGACGCAAATCGGCCAGCACCGCGAAGCCGTCCACGTCCTGGCCCAGACCGAGATCAAGCAGCACCAGCTCAACCCCGTCGTCTTCCGCCAGCACGGCAAACGCCTGTTCGGGCCGCTCAGCGGTGAGCACCAGCACCGTCTCGTCCAAGGTCTGGATGATGGTCTGCAGCGCCGCCAGGATCAGCGGGTGATCGTCAACCAGCAGCACTTTCATGGCGTCACTCCGCGTGCAAGATCATGTTCGTGTATCAAGTGAAACGGCGCGATACCGCCTCGGCCACGCAAACCGGTTTGTCGACGCCCTCGCGCTCGATCGTCACCTCGGTGCTCATCTGCACACCGCCCTCGATCGGATCGAAGGCCTTGAGTCGAATCACCGCCCGCACCCGGCTGCCGGCGGGCACAGGGCCCGTAAAGCGCACCTTGTTGAGGCCGTAGTTGATGCTCATCTTGACGTCGTCGATGTACATCGCCGAAGCCGTCAACTCAGGCAGCAGCGACAGCGTCAAAAAACCATGGGCAATGGTCGCGCCATAAGGCCCGGCCTTGGCACGTTCAACGTCGACATGGATCCACTGGTGGTCGCCGGTGGCCTCGGCAAACAGGTTGATGCGCGCCTGATCCACCATCACCCAAGGGCTGGTGGCCAGGTGCTGGCCGACCAGGGCCTGCATCGCGGCCAGGTGCGCAAAGTGCACGCGGGTGTCGGTTTTGTCATCGTTCATGCTTGTAGCCATTCGATCAGTGCTTGCCACTGTTGGAGGTCTTTTTCAACGCGGCCCGGCGCCACGTCCCACAGCGTGAGGCCGCGGGCCGCCAGGTGCGCATAGTTCTGGGTGTCGCGCAGATGGGTCAGTGCCGGCTGCCCCAGCGCGGCCAGAAAATCGTGCAGATGTTCGGTGGCATGGGTGTGCTCCTTCACCCGCATCGCCACCAGCGCCAGCTTGATCTGGTCGGCGCGGCGGTGGGCACGCACCTGTTGCAAGAAATCATGGCTGGCGGCCAGGTCAAAGGGGCTGGGCTGCAACGGTACCAGCAGGTAGTCAGCCAGCCGCATCACCGTCTCGAAGCGCTTGCCATGCAGGCCAGCCGGCGTGTCGAGCACCAGATGGCTGCAGCCCTTGGGTGGCCGTACGCGCTCGCCTTCAACCACTTCCCAGCCGCGGATCGTGGGCAAGGCCGTTGGCCGCGCCGCGAGCCAATGGCGGGCGCTTTGCTGGCGGTCAAGATCGCCCAGCATCACCGCATGGCCGCAGCGCGCCAGCCAGCCGGCAATCTGTGTAGCCACGGTGCTCTTGCCGACGCCACCCTTGGGGTTGGCTACCACGATCACTGTCATTTCGCCCTCCCAGGCCATGGCGTGTTGTGGAACGGTATGCTGGTGCACATGTTACGAGACGTCGCCGCCGGGCCCACTAGCACGAACCCCCGCACATGCCTCGCATTCTGGTGATCCTGGCCCATCCGCAGCTTGAGCAATCTCGTGTCGCCAGCGCGCTGGCGGCTGCGGCACGCACTTTGAGTGGCGGTGATCAGCTGCAGGTGGCCGTACGCGATCTCTATGCGCTATTTCCCGACTACCTGATCGACGTCGCTGCCGAGCAGGCGGCGCTGGCCGACGTACAGTTGCTGGTCTGGCTGCATCCGGTGCACTGGTACAGGCACCATCGGCCACTGAAACACCGTGAATGAGCACAGCAGCTGGCTGTCAATCAGCCTGGTCTACCTGACTGCGGCGGTGCTGGCCGTGCCGCTGGCGCGGCTGCTGGGCCTGGGCGCGATCATCGGCTACCTGGGCGCGGGCATCGTCATCGGGCCCTGGGGACTGAAGCTGGTCAGCGATCCAGCCACCATCCTGCACTTTGCCGAGTTCGGCGTGGTGCTGATGCTGTTCCTGGTTGGGCTGGAGCTTGAGCCACGCCGGCTGTGGGCGATGCGCCGGCCGATTTTCGGCGGCGGCAGCCTGCAGTTGCTGGGCTCGGCAGCGCTGATGGGCGGCGTGGCGTTGGCCGCCGGACTGGCCTGGCCGCTGGCGCTGGTGGCCGGCCTGGGGCTGGCCTTGTCGTCCACCGCCATTGGCCTGAGCGCATTGGCCGAGCGCAACCTGATGGGCACCCGCTCGGGCCAGGGCGTGCTGTCGGTGGCGCTGCTGCAAGACATCGCGGCGATCCCGATCCTGGCCGTCCTGCCCTTGCTGGCGATCGCCGGCGCGGGCGCGGCAGGCCATGCCGAGGGCTCGGCGGGCAGCGGCTGGTGGGCGGCCGCCAAGGCTTTTGGCGTGATCGCCGCCATCATCCTCGGCGGCCGGCTGTTGCTGCGGCCGGCGCTGCGCTGGATCGCCCGCAGCGACACGCCCGAGATCTTCACCGCCGCCGCGCTGCTGCTGGTGGTGGCCACTGCGGCACTGATGCAGTCGGTCGGGCTGAGCATGGCGCTGGGCGCCTTTCTGGCCGGCGTGCTGCTGGCCGAGAGCGAGTACCGGCGCGAGCTGGAAACCGACATAGAACCCTTCAAGGGCCTGTTGCTCGGACTGTTCTTCATCGCCGTGGGCATGAGCATCGACTTCGCCGTGGTGCTGGCGCATCCGGCGCTGATGGCCGTGGTGGTGGCGGTCTTCCTGTTGCTGAAGGCGGCGGTGCTGTGGTGGCTGGGACGGGTTACCGAGGTGCCACTGCTGGAGCGGCCGGTCTACGTGATCCTGCTGGCCCAGGGCGGTGAGTTCGGCTTTGTCGTGTTCCAGGCGGCGCAGCAGGCCACAGTGATCGACGCACCGACCGCGTCCTTCCTGATTGCGGCGGTGGCGCTGTCGATGCTGCTGACACCGCTGCTGCTGTTGTGCGCCGACCGCTGGTGGGTGCCGAGGCTGGCCCGGCACGAGGTGCCCGGCGCCGCACCGCGGCCGGCCGAAATCAGCGAGCCGCAGGCGGCGCCGGTGATCATCGCCGGCTTCGGCCGTTACGGCCAGATCGTCGGCCGGCTGCTCAATGCCAACGGCCTGTCGGCCACCGTGCTGGAGCACAACGCCGATCAGGTGGAAACAGTGCGGCGCTTCGGCTGGCCGGTGTTTTACGGCGACGCCACAAGGCTGGACCTGCTGCGCACCGCTGGTGCGGCGCAGGCTCGGGTGCTGGTGCTGGCCATCGACGACGTTGAGCAAAGCCTGAAGCTCGCCGCTTTGGCGCGTGAACACTTTCCGCAGCTGACGCTGGTGGCTCGGGCACGCAACGTCACCCACTACTACCGACTGCGCCAACTGGGTGTGCGCCTGATTGAACGCGAGACCCTGGATGCCTCCTTGATGAGCGGCCGACAAGTGCTCGAACTGATGGGCTGGCAGCCGCATGCCGCGCGCAACCAGGCGCTGCGCTTTCGGGCCCACAGCATCGAAATGCTTGAGCAGATGGCGCCGCACCTGGGCGACGAGCAGCGGCTGATCGCGTTGGCCAAGCAGGGCCGCCAGCAGCTGGAGACTCTGTGGGCGCAGGAACGCGCCGAACGGGCGGCGCAGCGAAATCGCCAAGGCTGGCAGCCGGGGAGCGACAGTGATCGGCAACCCGACTGAGCAACGCGCGTGCCAGTGGCGTGGTCGGCGTGGTCAGCGGCCCTGATGCCGACTTGAATTCTCCCGTGAACATCCCTACGGCGGCTGACGGCTCGTGGCGGTCGTTCTGAGCGTCGCCGCCAAAGCCGACTTTCGACGTGCCGTGCGAGGCTGACGAGGCCGCCAGGTAACCGGATCCCTTCATGTCCCCCGCCGACGTCCGGCCTGACGGCCGGCCGTCGGCTCCTCCTTTACTTACGGGATCCGCTTACCCGACGCCCTCGCCCGCTGGCACCTGGGTTTGCGCATTCGGCGCTGAAATCGCAACACAAGCCCGGTAGGTTGGAGTGGCAACTCCAACATGGGTGTGCAGGGGTCTGGTCATGCCAAAACGTGCCACGGTGAATGTGGGGTGCCGTTGGAGTTCACGCTGTTCACTCCAACCTACCGAGCTGGCTAAACCGCCGCCGCAACGCGGCGCATGCAGGTGCGCGCAGGCGCCGGGGGCGTTACTTCAGCAGACCCTGCGCCACCGCCTCGCGAAGCAGCGCGTTGATGCGGGTCTGCCAGCCAGGCCCGGTGCCGCGCAGCGCGGCCAGAAGGTCCTGATCCAAGCGCAGTTTCACTGGGGCCTTGACATGCAGCGCCGGTGGGCGGCCACGGCGCAGTTCTTGCCGCAAGCCGGCGAGGCCTATCTCTGCAGTCACCACGCGGTCGCCCATACGCCAAACACCTTTCTGGACCAGTTCTGCCGTCAGCTCGGGTGCGTCATCGGGGTCAACCCAGGGCGCGGGTGAACCAGGCTTGTTCTCGGTCATTGGCTTTCCTCATGCTTATGATGCGGCGGGCTTCACCGCGGAGCGTCCAGACCACCATCATCAGGCGGCCGTCCAGCGCACCGGCTGTGATGAATCGGGCCTCGCCGTAGCCGCCACGGGTGTCGTCCAGGGTAACGGTGGCGCCGGCAAACACCTCGCCGGCCCGTGCGAAATCAAGCCCGCGCTCGGCCAGCGTCTTGACACGCTTGTCTTGGTCGAACTCAATGCGCATTACCTTTATCGTACCCCCAATAAATACCGGGCGCAAGCAGCCTGAACACTACCTCACCAACCACCCAACCCGAACACCCTGCGGGCAAAACGCCCAAGGCAACCCATGCAAAAGTCCACCATGCTGGCCGCCATCTTTGTCAACCACAGGCGAGCCAAGACGCTGGACGAAGCGCTGCAAATTCTGCGCGAGTTTTTAGGGGTCAGGTCTTTAGTTTGAATACCTTCTCGGCCTCTGCAATCAGCTGGCTCACGCGCGCTACCGAGAGCCCGACCGCTGCGGCAATCGCCGACATCGTCATACCGCTGGATACATGCGCCTGGCGGAACGCCTCTTCGCGTGTGGCGCAGGTATCCAGCCATTGCGCAAGGCTGTACGGCCGGCTGCGTTGCGCGCGCGGCACCTCTCTGGCGGCCAAGCCACAGGATGCCGCCTGCGCCTGCATGCGCTCGACGAATACGTCGTCGCCCAGAAAGATCTGCTGGCGCAAAGCGCTGTCCCACAGCGATGCATCGGTTGATCGGGTGACCAAGTCGGCGTACGCCACGTGGGCGGCCTGCGTGTGCGCAGGCGCAAGTGCCTGGCGCCCCAATAAGTAGCCGTGCAAGGCTTCAACGTCTAGCCACTCGGGCGCGGGCACGGCGCCCGTGTTGGCGCCGTAGCTCGACCACGCCCAATTCGCGGGCGCGCCCACCATCTTGGCCCGCACGGGGTTCAATTCGACGTATCGGCAGACTTGCAGCAGATAGGCGTCACGGTCGACCAGAATGGCCTTGAATCGACCTTGGAAGACGTGGCCCACCTTGACGTGACGGCGGTTGAAGCGCTGCGTGTAGACACCGTTGAGCTGGCGCATCAGTGCCGAGAGGTTGGCGCCCCGCGTCGTGAGCACCAAGTGATAGTGGTTGCCCATCAGGCAATAGGCGAGCGCCGCCGCATCGAAGCGTTGAAGTGCATTGCCGAGCACATCGAGGAAGGCGAACCGATCCTCATCGTCCAGGTAGATCGCCTCGCGGCGGTCGCCGCGCGACGTGATGTGGTACGTCGCACCGGCAAATTCAATTCGCAGCGGACGGGTCATGGGCGCGCTCTGGATGCTGGAGGTAGGCCGGCGAAGTTTGCTCCGGCTTCGGTTAACAGTAAAGACCTGACCCTACACCCTCTGCGGTCGGCGGTAAACTTGGCCTCGTCACATGGAGACAACCATGCAAGATCAACTGACCGAACTGGCCGAACGAGGAAAGGCGCTCCCTCCGGAAGATCGGTCGCGCCTTGTCGACATGCTCCTGGAGTCGCTTCACGAGGAACCTCTGGCTGACGTTGAGGCAGCTTGGGACGTCGAGGTCGAGCGCCGGCTCGCGGCTTATGACCGAGGGGAAATCCGCGCCATCGACGGTGAGGTGGTTGTAGCCAAGGCACGTGCACTGGCGCAACGATTACTTTTCGCTTCCTTGAACCGGCGGAGGCAGAGTTTCTAAAAGGCATTGCCTACTACGCAGCCATACAAGCCGAACTTGGCGTCAGGTTCCAAGACGCCATCTCGGTAGCCGTGAGGCAAGCAGTAGAACATCCAGAACATGGAGCGCCACGATCAAAGAACACGAGGCGCCGCTTGGTCAAAGGCTTTCCGCTCGGTGTCATTTACCGGGCCAACGCAACTGAGGTTGTCATCGTCGCCGTCGCACATCAACGGAAGCGGGCCGAGTATTGGGCCAAGCGCATCGAGTGACGCCCAATCGGGTAATGTAGGGGTCACTGGACGCTGGGGGTAGGCCGGCGAAGTTAGCTCCGGCTTCAGTTAAAAGTAAAGACCTGACCCTACACCGGACCCTACACCGCAGCACCGCAGTGGCAACTCCAACATTTGTGTGCAGGGGTCTGGTCATGCCAAAACGTGCCACCGTGAATGGGGGGTGCCGTTGGAGTTCACGCTGTTCACTCCAACCTACCCAGCTCCAACCTACCAAGCCCAGTAGGTTGGAGTGGCAACTCCAACATTTGTGTGCAGGGGCCTGGTCATGCCGAAACGTGCCGCCGTGAATGTGGGGTGCTGTTGGAGTTCACGCTGTTCACTCCAACCTACCGAGGTTGCCCCATGGCGCAAAGTTGCGCTGCGCGACCGTGGCTGCTTTACCGGTGCTTGGCCACAACCTCGCGCAGCGCATCGCCACTGCGCGCTTGCCAGCCATCGCCGGTGGCGCGGAAGGTGTTGACCACGTCGCGCGACAGGCGCAGCCCGGTAGGTTGGAGTGGCAACTCCGACATTTGTGTGCAGGGGTCTGGTCGTGCCGAAACGTGCCGCCGTGAATGTGGGGTGCCGTTGGAGTTCACGCTGTTCACTCCAACCTACCCAGCTCCAACCTACCGAGCCCAGTAGGTTGGAGTGGCAACCCAAACATTAGTGTGCAGGGGCCTGGTCATGCCAAAACGTGCCACCGCGAATGTGGGGTGCTGTTGGAGTTCACGCTGTTCACTCCAACCTACCGTGCTGCGTAACGCGACAGGTTGACCCAGTCGGCGGCGCCTGCCGCCCGCCGATCAGCGTACAGCAGTGGCTACATCACGGCGGCGTTGCAGCCCATTGCAAGGATGGTGACCGCGCACGATGGCAACCCAGCCGATCACGCTGCAGGTGCCCAAGCGATGGCGGCACCCTGCCATCCCTCCATCCGCACGCGCCGCCGCCGCGGCCCCTAAGAACGTTACCAACGCTGACAACCCCTTACAACCGAGGAGAAGTCACGGGCACTTTGCACGATGCAAGGCCATTTTGGATTGCAACAATTGCTGATTCTGGCTGCGGCCCCGCCCGCCAGCCTGCCCACTTGCCCCCACCTGCCTGCCTGCCTGCCTGCCTTCATGATGCCCTCAGTGATCCATGCCGCGCGCACTGCGTGCCTCGTCTTTGTGACAACTTTGTTGGTGGCCTGCGGCGGCTCGCAATCCGACGACAGCACAGCCCCCCAGACCGCGGGGCTGACCACGCCCGGCATGAAGTTCATTCAGAGCGCCACCCTGAACGCCGAGGCACCGAAAACATGCAGATCGAGCGCTATTCGCACGTCATGCACCTGGTGTCCAACGTCGAAGGCAAGTTGAAACCGGCAC